>JAZKBC010000139.1:17608-23231 GCA_040388825.1 Acidobacteriota bacterium
TTCGCCAGCCGCCCGTCGTCGGAGAAATCGCCGCCGGCCTCATCCTCGGCCCGCTCTTTTTCGGCCATTACTTCCCCGCCGCCTTCGCCTTCCTTTTCTCCGGCAGCCCGCACAACCTCGAGTCCGTCTCCACCATCGGCCTCGTTCTCTTCCTCTTCCTCACCGGCGCCGAGCTCAACGTCGGCGTCCTCCGCCAGGGCCGCGGCTCCACGCTCGTCATCACCATCGCCAGCATCGCCGTTCCCTTCTCCCTCGGAGCTATCTTTTCCCACACCCTCCGCTGGGCCATGAAGCTCCAGGCTGTCTCTCCGCTCGGCTTCCTGCTCTTCACCGGAATCGCCATGAGCATCTCCGCGCTCCCGGTCCTCGCCCGCATCATCCAGGACCGCAAGCGCATCGGCCGCGAACTCCCCGCAAAGGTCGTATCCACCACCCTCGTCTGCGCCGCCGCAAACGACGTCATCGCCTGGGCGCTCCTCGCCATCGCCGTCGCCATCACCCGCCGCCATCGCCTCAACAGCAGCTTCGCAGCAACCAGCCTCGATCTGCTCATCGTCGTCGCCTTCGCGCTCTTCATGCTCTTCGTCGTCCGTCCCATCGCCGCGCGCCTCCTCGCTTCACCCGCACGCCGCAACCCGTACTATTGGATCCCCGCCGCCGCCGCGCTCGCCTTCGCCTCCGCCCGCCTCACCAACGCCCTCGGCGTCCACGCCTTCCTCGGAGCCTTCCTCGCCGGCCTCTGCGTCCCCGCCTGGAACGGCGAAGCCCCCGAGCTCGCCCAATCCTTCGAGCGCGTCCTCAATCCCATCATCAAGTTCACGCTCCCGGTCTTCTTCGTCCTCACCGGCCTGCAGATGAACCCGGACATCTTCCACCGCCACTGCCTCAGCTGGTTCGCCTTCGTTCTCGCCATCGCTGTCATCGGAAAAATCGGCGGGACCATCATCGCTGCCCGCCTCACTGGCAACCGCTGGTCCATCGCCTCGCAGATCGCCATCCTGCTCAACACCCGCGGCCTCGTCGAGCTCATCGTCCTCAACGTCGGTCTCCGCCGCGGCGTCCTCAATCAGGAACTCTTCTCCATCATGGTCCTCATGGCGCTCGTCACCACCGCCATGACCGTCCCTCTCCTCGACCTCACCGACCGCATCCGCACCCGCCGCCACCGCATCGCATCCCCCAACCAATCCTCCCGCGAGGCCGCCCGCACCGCCGCCTGAGTCCGTCCGCTTACCTTCAACATCGAACCGGCCTAGCCGCGATCCTTCTCGGCGAGCAACGCCGCCTTCTCAATCTGTTCCAGCCTCTTCGCCAGCAGCTCCTGTTCCCGCGCATTCATCGTCATCGACATCGCTCGCTGGACTTCTAGACGCGCTTCAGCAAATCGTCGCATCTTCAGCAGCAGGTCGCCGCGAACGCTCGGAAACAGGTGATACCCCGTCAGCGCGAAGTCGCCGGCCAGTGCGGCAGCTTCATCGACCGCTTCCAGTCCCGCCGCCGGTCCCTGCGCCATCCCCACGGCAACCGCGCGGTTCAGCGCCACTATGGGCGACTGGTTGATTCGCAGCAGCACGTCGTACAGGGTCACAATCTCGCCCCACTCGGTCTCTTCGGCCGCGCCTGCGCGCATGTGACATCCGGCAATCGCTGCCTGAAGCGCGTATGGTTTCGCCGCGCCTCCCAACTGCTGCGCACGCTCCAGCGCATCCAGCCCTCGCTGAATCTGCGCACGGTCCCACAGCGAGCGGTCCTGATCCGGCAACAACACGGCCTCCCCGTTGACGCCTCGTCGAGCCGCGTTGCGCGATGCCTGCAACTCTATCAACGCCAGCAGCGCATGCACTTCCGACTCGTCCGGCAACAACCGCACCACCATGCGGCTCAGCCGCAGCGCCTCTTCGGCGAGCGCGGCGCGCATCCACTCCTCGCCTGACGTTGCCGTGTATCCCTCGTTGAAGATCAGGTACACCACCGTCAGTACGGACGCGACCCTGCGCTGCAACTCCTCTCCGCTCGGCGTCTCAAACGGAACCTGTGCTTCGGTCAGCGTCTTCTTCGCCCGAAAGATCCGCTGCCCCATCGTCTTCTCCGGCACCAGGAACGCCCGTGCGATCTCCTCCGTCGTCAGGCCGCAGATCATGCGCAGCGTCAGCGCCGTCCGCGCTTCCACCGTCAGCACCGGATGGCACGCCGTGAAGATCAGCCGCAGAATATCGTCATCGATGACCTGGTCCAGGGATCTCTCCAGCGCATCTCCCAGCTGCTGTTGTTGCCACTCCAGTTCGCGCGTAATCTCTTCGTGCTTTTGCACGAGCATGCGCCCGCGCCGCAGCGAGTCGATCGCTCGCCGCTTGGCCGCTGTCATCAGCCACGCGCCTGGATTTTCGGGGATGCCTTCTTTCGGCCACACTTCAAGCGCAGTCACCAGCGCGTCCTGCGCCAGCTCTTCGGCAACGCCTATGTCGTTAGTCACTCGCGCAATGGCGGCGATCAGCCGTGTGGACTCCAGCTTCCACACGGCCTCAATCGCTTGAGGCACATCGTTCATGCCTGCTAGCTTACGGTGTTTCGCTCCATCGGTTCCTGCAAGTCGTCCGGCGGCTACTCCTGTGCCGGCATGAACAAGATCTCGCGCACCTCGCCCTGGCCCCGGGTAGCGGCCATCCCTTTGCGTGCCCAGGCGACCGCCTCGTCCATGTCCGCGCACTCCAGAATCCAGAATCCGCCGATGTGTTCCTTGGCCTCAAGGAACGGCCCGTCGGTGACGAGAAACTCCCCACCCTTTTGCGTCCGCAGTGACTTCGTCGTCCCAAGGCCGCAGGCGAACTTCCGCACGCCCGCGGCAATCATCTCTTTGTTGAGTGCGTGAATCGCTTCGCCAACTGACTCGTCCATCGTGGACGGATCGAAGTCGTCAGGCAGGTAACCAGCAACCAGATATTGTGGCATTGTCTTCTCCTGAAAGAGTCTTTCCAGCAGGCTATCTGCCCTGCCTTCACTACAACGACGAACGGCCGGCCGGAATTCTACCGTCGCTCTGGAAAAGTTTGAGTGTGGCTCGAAGGATGAACGTGAGGCATCGACGGAGCTGCTTCCGTTCCATCGGACCACTTCGGTGCCGGAATCACAAACTGAGTCAGGTGCTCCGTTGCGTCGGCAATCGCAATCACCGGCGACCCCGGCAGATTCGCTCCCCACATCGCGGGATCTGTATCTGAAAAGAAGAACATCAGGTGTGCCGGCCAGTGGGGTGCCACATCGCCGCCATAACCTTCTTTCCCCATCATGTAGCACATCGCCCCGGCTTCCATCGGCGGCAGTTCTTTTCTGCCAAGAGCAGCGGCAACCGCCTCATTCATCTGTGCTCGTGTGAGACCCTCCAGACCCCACTCCGTCTCCTTCCTGAGCCGCAGAACGTAACTGCGCGCCCCGGCCGCGTTCGCACACATGGGCACACGCACCTTCGGATTCCAGAAGTCAGGGTCAGCGGCGGAAGTCCATCCCCGTCCAACGATGCACACAAAGCCGTTCTTGCCTTGCGCCGCGGTTTCAAATCCATGCCGCCCCAGCACCAGCACCTCGGCATCGCGTGCAATGGACTCCGGCGCCGCACTCCGCGCCAACGCGATCTCCGCTCCCCGATCCGCCATCAGGTACTGATCGATCGGCGCCATCTTCGAATAATTTGTCGTCGCATCCTGTGCCATCGCCCGCTGCGCCATGCCGATCACAACCACCAGCACGAGTCCTGCGATAGTGCCCATCATCTTTTTCCGCATTATTTTCTCCTTCCAGAATCGTTTTTAAGACCAGCCGTCCCGGACGCGCGGCGTTCTCTCGCCGCCCGCATTCACTGGATCAGTTTTCGAATCGTTCCAGGCAAAATCGGCCATCTCGACCGAAGCGTTACGCCTACTGACTTCCGCCGCCGTCAGCCTTCCACTTCGGCGGTATCTCCAGGAACTCGCGCACCTCCACCGGAACGCGGCACGCTACAACCGCCCTGCGCGCCCACTCCAGCGCCTCCTCCATATCGGCGCACTTTAGCAGCCACACGCCGCCGGTATGCTCCTTGGCTTCGAGGTACGGCCCGTCGGTGATCAGCACCTCGCCATCGTCCTGCTTGCGCAGCGACTTCGCCTTCCCCGCCGCTTGCAGTCCGCCGGCGAAGTCCCTCACCCCGGCTGCGATCATCTCGCGGTTCAGCGCGCTGATCTCGCGGATCATCGCTTCGCCCTCCGGACCCTCGGGCAGTTGATAGTTATCGGGATGTTGAATGGCAACCAGAAATTGCGGCATTAGTTTCTCCTGTCAATAATTTTTCAGGCCGCTTGCTTTTCGGCCCTCACTACAACGACGAACGATCTCGGCGGAATTCGACAGGTTGCCGAAAAAAAATTCCGCTCGGCCCGCTCCAGTAAGAACCGCAGCCAGAAAAGACTAATCCCTCATCCCAACAACCCCTCATAAATCCCCGCCGTCCCCTCGTCGAAGCAAACAAACTCCACCCGCTCCACCCCACTCTCCTCCGCCAGCTCCCGGCAAACCCGCACCGCGACCTCCGCCGCGTCCCTCTTCGGATACCCATAAATCCCCGTTGAGATCGCCGGAAACGCCATCGACTTCACTCCCCTCTCCCGCGCCAGCTGCATGCACGCCCGATAGCACCCCGCCAGCTTCTCCTCCTCATCCTTGCCGCCGCCGGTCCATACTGGCCCCACCGCATGAAAGATCCACTCCGCCCTCAGCCGATGCCCCCTCGTCGCCTTCGCGCTTCCGGTCGAGCACCCATGCAGCAGCCTGCACTCATGCAACAGCTCCGGCCCGGCCGCACGATGGATCGCTCCATCCACACCTCCGCCGCCCAGCAGCGAGCTGTTCGCCGCGTTCACCACGGCATCCACCTCACGCTTCGTAATGTCTCCCCGAACCACTACCAGCTCGCTCATCCCGGCACCTCCGCAACACTCCCAGAATCACACTTCCGCCCCACGGTGCGAAAGCAAACTGACCCGCAAAATCCCCTCAAATTCGCCCAGAATTCGGACCCCGATGATTACAGTCATGTTAATTTCTGCCCCCCTCAGCCCATTCGAGCACTTTGCCCCAAAGACCATTTCCGCCGGCAACGGACCCCAACTCTATCTCGCTTATTTTCAGGATTTTGCCCACCCCCACCCAACTAAGACATTGCCTCCAAAGGCTTTATGCAACGATCCTATGTCCAATCCAGACCTAACCCACCTCCTTTGAAGATTTTAGGATCCCATACCCAGGGGGAGGGGGGAGGTGCCCCACAAACCGCACCTCTCTCTAACATTCACAGAATGTTCATCTTTTTCACATAAGCTTCCGCGTCGCACCTCAACCCAGCATCTACAATTTCAGAGGTCCGCAAGGCGATCACTAAATGGCTTCTCCAGTAACCGACGCATCAGTTCTCGCCGGCGCTTCTCAACCCTCTTCCATCCTGGATGAGAAGCTCTCCCGATCATCTTCCGGCAGATGGGGCGCCGCCGCATTTATCGTCATGTTGCTCGCCGGCCTGATCTATATCGGCAGCAAGCTCTCCTCCGATTTATCCGTCGTCCACTCCCCCAGCGTCTTCCCTTTCATCCTCTTG
>JAZKBC010000139.1:23241-26254 GCA_040388825.1 Acidobacteriota bacterium
TTGGGCGTAGCTCTCTTCATCGCCCTTGGCTTCGAGTTCGTCAACGGCTTCCACGACACCGCCAACGCCGTCGCCACCGTTATCTACACCCATTCGCTCGATCCCCACATCGCCGTCGTCTGGTCAGGCATCTGGAACTTCCTCGGCGTCCTCTTCAGCTCCGGCACCGTAGCCTTCGCCATCGTCGCGCTGCTCCCCGTCGAGCTCATCCTCAAGGTCTCCTCCGGCTCCGGCTTCGCCATGGTCTTCGCGCTCCTCATCGCGGCCATCCTCTGGAACCTCGGCACCTGGTACAAAGGCCTGCCCGCCTCCAGCTCCCACACCATGATCGGCTCGGTCATCGGCGTCGGCGTCGCCAACCAGCTCATGCGCGGACACTCCGGAGTCAGCGGAGTCGACTGGGACCAGGTCATCAAGGTCTTCAAGGCCCTCATCGTCTCCCCGATCGTCGGCTTCGCCATGGCCGCCCTCCTTCTGCTCCTCATTAAGGTCGTCGGCAAGGTCTTCAAGGATCCCCGCCTCTACGAGGCACCCAAAGGTCCCGAGCCACCGCCCTTCCACATCCGCTGCCTCCTCATCCTCACCTGCACCGGTGTCAGCTTCTTCCACGGCTCCAACGACGGCCAAAAGGGCATGGGCCTCATCATGCTCATCCTCGTCGGCACCGTGCCCACGGCCTACGCGCTCAATCACGCCGTCGACAAGGGCAGCGTGCAGCCCTTCGCCGCCGTCTCCACGCAGGTTGCCGGAGCTCTCTCCAATTACGTCGACCACGCTGTCACAGTAGGCGACCCCGGCCCCGTCCTCGAAACCTTCGTCTCCGATCACCACTACACACCGGCCACGATGGTCGCCCTGCAGGAAATGGTCGTCAACATCCGCAACGAGGCGGTTGACTACGGCTCGCTGGGCAACGTCCCCGCCGAAAAGCAGGCCAACGTCCGCAACCAGATGTACCTCACCAGCGAGACCTTCCGCCTGCTCCCCAAGTTCGGCCCCCACATCGCTTCCGCCGACGCAACCGCGATTGCCAAGTACAAGGGCTTCCTCGACAAGTCCACCCAGTACATCCCCACCTGGGTCAAGGTTGCCGTCGCCCTCGCTCTCGGGCTCGGCACCATGATCGGCTGGAAGCGCATCGTCATCACCGTCGGCGAGAAGATTGGCAAGAGCCATCTCACCTACGCCCAGGGCGCCGCCGCAGAAATCACCGCCATGATCACCATCGGCATGGCCAACGCCTACGGCGCCCCGGTCAGTACCACCCATGTCCTGAGCTCAGGCGTCGCCGGCAGTATGGCCGCAAATGGAAGCGGCCTGCAGATGTCCACGGTCCGCAACATCGCCATGGCATGGTTCCTCACCCTGCCCACAGCGGCCCTCCTCTCCGGCTCGCTCTACTGGGTCTTCGACCGCATCGTCCGCTAACGCCACACCAATTTGCCGTCTCGACCCTGAGCGAAGTCGCAGGGATGCGCTCTTTGCGTCCGCAATGGAGAGACCTACAGTTTGGGATTACCACGACCGAGCTCATCTCCGCTTGTCGAAATCCCAATTCCGTCCCCGGTTTTCCCCGTCCGGCGTCTTATAAACTCGAACCTGCACAATTCGCTGAAGCACAGGTGGAAACTCCCCGAAGCATGAGTCTAAAAGCCAAGATCGAAGCCGTCATTTACGCCTCTGAAGAGCCCGTCACGCTGGCTCAGCTGGTCGGCCTGCTGGGCGAAGAAGCCCAGGCAGAGCTCGACGCCCTCGCCTCCCAGCAACAGCAGCTCGCCCTCGAAGAAGGCATCAACGACCCCGACGCCCTCAACGCCGAAGTCATCGTCGTCACCGAGATCGACATCGAGGAAGTGGACGAAGACGCTGAAGTCGTCGCCGTCGATCAGGCCGACGGTTCCACCGAAGAGCCCGAAGTCACCGAGATCGAGCCCGGCGCCGAAGCCCCCTCCGAGCCGGTCTCGGAAGAACAAGCTGCCCTCGAAGCTGCCAGCGAGTCCGCCGCCAACTCCGCTCCAGCCGAAGCTCCCGCCATCGACGCCGAAGCCGCCGCCAAGTCCGCCGCAGCCGCCACGCGCGCCCGCGAGCGCAGCCTCCGCGAGTACTTCCGCTCCCTCGTCGAGCAGCTCATCTCCGACTACGCCTCCAATGACCGCGGCCTCGAAATCCGCGAAGTCGCCGGCGGCTTCCGCCTCGCCACCAAGCCCGAGTACCACGACGCCGTCCGCGGCTTCGTCAAATCCCTCAAGCCGCCACTCAAGCTCTCGCTCCAGGCGCTTGAAACCCTCGCCGTCGTCGCCTACAAGCAGCCCGTCACCGCCCCCGAGATCTCCGAGATCCGCGGCGTCGACTCTGGCGGCGTCCTCGGCTCGCTCATGGCCCGCAAGCTCATCACCACCGCTGGCCGCAAGCAGGTCATCGGCCGTCCCATCCTCTACAAAACCACCAAGGACTTCCTCGTCCGCTTCGGCCTCAAAGACATCAACGAGCTTCCCAGCATCGAAGAGTTTGAGAAGATGGCCGGCGAGCTCGCAGACATGGAGCCGTCGCAAGAGGAAATCCCCATGGAAACCGAACCGCACAACACCTCCGAAGAAGGCGCCGAAGCCGACGGCTCCCCCGCATTCGACGAACTCAACTCCGCTCCCGAACCCTCGACTGAGCTGCACGACAACGTCGAAGCGACGATCGGCGACAACGGCTCCGAGCCCGAAGGCCACACCCACGAAGACAACGTCTCCGAAGAGCTCGAACCCGACAACGGCAAGCGCGCCGAAGACGGCATCGAAGGCAACCCCGCCGACGAGATCATCGTCGACGGTCGCCTCTCCGGCCCTCCGCCCGCAGAAGAACAAGACCCCTCCGCCGAAGAAGCCGAGATCCAGTCCAACGAAACAGAAGACAAGACCTAGCCTCTTTGGCTTTACCGGATTAGCGTGGGGCTTCAGCCCCACGAATAGCGCCTCCAGAAACCCCGGGCTTCAGCCCCGGGGTTTTCGTTCCCATAGCCACA
>JAZKBC010000139.1:26264-31421 GCA_040388825.1 Acidobacteriota bacterium
ACCGGTGTTAGCGTACCTGCATGCCTCCGCCACGAGCCTCCTCCGCGACGCAATCGCCGCCACAAACACCCGCGCAAATCGCCGCGGCCATCGAAGCCTTCCTCGCCGACCACCCCGACGCCGCCATCCTCGAAGACGGCAAACTCGCCTTCGATCTCCGCTCCGCCAAACACTCCCTCTCCACCGGCCACAACCGCTGCACCCTCCAGCTCTGGAACGACGACCGCAACATTGTCCGCCGCATCGTCAACACCACCCCACGCGACGGCTCGCTCCGCCTCGACACCCTCCGCTTCGGCCAGACTCAAACCAAACTCCTCGAACTCGTCTCCAGCCGCGAGCGCCGCACGCCCACCTCCCGCGACGCCAACCGCACCCGCTACCTCCGCACGCTCGAGCGCGTACTCCTCCGCCACTTCCCCGACTGGAAGCCCGACGCCTTCCGCACCGCCATGGATCTCGAGCGCAGCTTCGGCCCCGCCTACGCGCGCGGCACGCTCGTCCGCGGCAACCAGGCCTGGGCCGTCATCGCCGTCAACCAGAACGAATCCGCCACCACCATCGACGGCATCCTCACCCTCGGCATCCTCTGGCTCGACCACTGCCGCGAGCACTCGGGCGGCAAACGCCTTTTCCAGGGCCTCAAACTCATCGCCCCCTCCGGCACGGCGCAGCTCACGCTCTCGCGCCTCGCCTGGCTCAACCACGACGCCGCAAAGTTCGAACTCTACGAACTCGACGCCACCACCGAGGAGCTCCTCGAGCGCGACCCCGCCGACCAGGGCAACCTCCGCACCCGCCTCATCCACCACCCCGACGAAGCCTCCGCCGCCGAACGCTTCGCCTCTGCAATCGAGCAAGTCATGCAGATTGTCCCCGCGGGCGAAGCTCACAACGTAGCCCAAAAACTCCGCAACACCGCCGAGCTAGCCTTCCTCCTCCACGGCCTCGAGTTCGCCCGCGCCCGCATCGGCCTCGCCCCAAACAGCTTCGCCCACACGCTCGAACTTACCTTTGGCTCCGGCCCCGAAGAAACTCCCCTCACCCCCGCAACACGCCCTCTCATCGCTACAAGAGTCGAAGAACTTTTCGCCCGCCGCAAACCCTTCCTCCCCGCCGTCGACTTCGGCAGCCGAGGCACCGCACCGCAACGCCGCATCGGCTCATCCAGCCGCAACATCGCCGCCCACTCACGCCTCAACGTCGCCGCCTCCGAAAACACCCGCGATCTCTCGCCCACGCAGGACCCTCTCTACCGCGCTGCCCCCGAACGCTGGCTCGAATCCGTCCTCCGTCGCGACCTCGCCCCCCTAACCCGCAGCCTCGCTCCATCCGCCTCGCGCTCCTCCAACAAGACAGCAGCCTTCGCAAACGATCCCGACCCCGACACCATCGGCAACCGCATCGATCCCACTCCAGCCAACACATCCGCAACGACCCACGAATCCCGCGTCATCCCCCGCCTCGATCCCCACCACGTCTATGCGCAGGTCCCCGCCATCGCCGGAGCCAGCGACCGTGGCCTCCTCGATCTCCTCGGCGTCACCGCCGACCACCGCCTCGCCGTCATCGAGCTCAAAGCCAACGAGGACCTCCACTTCGCGCTCCAGGGCCTCGACTACTGGATCCGCGTCCGCCACCACCACCTGCAAGCCCCCGACGCCGCCACCGGCATGGGCGAGTTCCATCGCCACGGCTACTTCCGCGGCATCGAACTCTCGCCACTTCCCCCGCGCCTCTATCTCGTCGCCCCCGCGCTGCACATCCACCCCGCCGTCGAAACCGTCCTCCGCTATCTCTCCCCGCGCGTCGAGTGGAACCTCCTCGCCCTCGACGAACGCTGGCGCCAGCAGGTCCGCGTAGTCTGGCGCAAGACAGGCGGTAGCACCTGACTCCTCACCCGCTGTAGGCGGCAATCAGTTTCGAGAGTCGGGCGCGCTCCCCCGCGTTCCGCGCGTCGTCCGCAACGTTGGTCAGCTCCATCGGGTCGGCATGTACGTCGAACATCATCGCTCCGTTCACTGCCGCAGGACCGAACTCCGCGTAGCGCCATCGCTCGGTGCGCACCGCGGTTCCATGAACCGTCGCTCCATCCTCGCTCCATATGCTGAACGCCGGCCGCTCCCACGCCGCGCGTGGATTGTGCAGCAGCGGAACCAGGCTGTTGCCTTCAACCCCGGCAGGCACATCAAGACCCGCCAACTCAGCAACCGTGCGATACACGTCCAGTGACTGCACAATACGCGTACTGCTGATTCCGTTCCCTGCGGCGCCCGGCATATGAAGGATGAGCGGCACGCGCGTCCCGTTTTCAAACAACGATCCAGCCTTGGACCACTTGCCCTTTTCCCCCAGCTGATAACCATGGTCCGCGACAAAGACCACTAGCGTCTTGTCACGCAAGCCCAGCGCGTCCAGTTCTGCCAGCACGCGGCCAAGGTTGTAATCTACCCACGAAATCGACGCAAGATAAGCTCGAATCGTCTGCTGCGCTTCCTCCGGCGTCGCTCCCCGGCCGATAAACAGGTCTGCGTTGCGCATGCGAATCGCAGCTTTCGGAAACCCCGCCGGCACCGTGGGCCACGCCGCAAAGTCAGGCGGCAGCGTGAGCTTCGCTGGATCGTACAAATCGTAGAAACGTTGCGGAGCCTCGGGTGGGCTGTGAGGCTTGGAAAATCCGCAGCCGAGAAAAAACGGGCCATCTTTCAATTTGCGCAGCGCCGCAATTGTGAGATCCGCCAGGTCGTAGTCACCCGCGCCTTCGCCATTGCCTTCCAGCACCAGTAACCGGTCCGAATGCGCGGCGCGGGCATTGTCCTGCGGAAGCACCGGCAACACACCGTCAGGCATAGGAACGCGCTCCCGCGGAACGTCCAGCACTTTCGCCACAGCGGTCGGATGAACGGACTCCGCATCGCAACAAAAGTCAGTCCATGCACTGTGATCGTCAAGCCCCGCATGAAAGAGCTTGCCGAATCGCATCGTCGTGTACCCGTGCTCGCGAAACAGCCGCGGAAACGTGATCCATTCCGGGTGCAACTGCATCACTCCCTCGCGATTGCCCAGTACACGCGTGGTATGTGGCGGGCGGCCCGTAAACATCGACGAACGCGACGGATTGCACAGCGGAAACTGGCAATAGTTGCGATCGAATCGCACCCCCTGCGAGGCCAGCTTGTCGATGTTCGGCGTGTGCGCATGGAAACGGCTCGCATAGCAGCCAAGCTCAGGGCGCATATCGTCGGACATGAAGAAAAGCACGTTGAGCGGCCGCTTGCCAGGGTGCGCAACGGCGGCTCCTGCAGCAGCCGGAAGCGCCACTGCGGCTGCAGCGCCGGCCGCCTGCGCCAGAAAACTGCGGCGTGTCGTCTTCGAATCTCCGGGGACGCTCATTTGGAAATGATTCCTCGACTGAAATCATAACTCCGCCCGCCTTGCCCGGGATACGGTCAGGGCGAATCGAGCCCGCTCGTGAATCACGAAAGCTGCGCCCGGCATCCAACAGCGCAGGAGCAACTTCATGGCGGCAAGCAAGACATTCAAACTCGGCGGCGACCTCGAAATCAACCGCCTCGGCTACGGCGCCATGCGCATCACCGGCAAAGGCATCTGGGGCGAGCCCACCGACCGCGAAGCCGCGCGCCATGTCCTCCGCCGCGCCATCGAGCTCGGCATCAACTTCATCGACACCGCCGACAGCTACGGCCCCGCCGTCTCCGAACGCCTCATCGGCGAAACCCTCGCGCCCTACACCGCCGGCACCGTCATCGCCACCAAGGCCGGATTCACGCGCCAGGGACCGGACAAATGGCGTCCCGTAGGCCGCCCCGAGTACCTCATCCAGCAGGTCGAGATGAGCCTCCGCTGGCTGCAGCGCGATTCGCTCGACCTCTGGCAACTGCACCGCATCGACCCCAAAGTCCCCGTCGAAGAATCCCTCGACGCCATCAAGCAACTGCAAACGCAGGGCAAGATTCGCCACGTCGGCCTCTCCGAAGTCTCCGTCGCCGAGATCGAGCAAGCCCGCAAGGTCATCGACATCGTCAGCGTCCAGAACGAGTACAACCTCGGCAACCGCAAGAGCGAAGCCGTGCTCGACTACTGCGAGCGCGAGAACATCGCCTTCATCCCCTGGTTCCCCGTTGCCGCAGGCAAGCTCGCTGCACCCGGCGGCAAGCTCGACGAGCTCGCGAAAAAGCACGAAGCCACTGCCTCGCAACTCTCACTCGCCTGGCTGCTGCGGCGCTCGCCCGTCATTCTCCCCATCCCCGGCACGTCCTCCGTCGAACACCTCGAAGAAAACGTCAAAGCCGCCAGCGTTACGCTCAGCGACAGCGAATGGCAGGAGCTCGAAGCCGCCGCAACAGCTTGACAGCTGCACAGCGATCCAACGGTCTGAATCACCAACGGACCAGCTTCATCCCCACGACGCCGGCGCCGCATCCAGTTCCACATCCGGCTCGATCCCCGCGTCCACCTGCGCCGCCGCATCGCGATTGGCAAAGAACGCCTCGATCTTGTCCATCACCACCGCGCCACGCTTCGCTTCAAATATCTCTCGCCGCAGCGTTGCTCCCCCCGGCACGCCATGCGTGAACCAGCTCGCGAACTGCTTCATCCGCCCGATCGCATCGCGCTGCGCACTCTCATGGTTGCGCTTCATCCGCTTCTCTAGGTCGGTCTCCGCCGGCCCATCAATCTCCGGATGCTCTTCAATCTCCCGCATCAGCCGCTCAAAGTAATCGCGAATCATGCGATAGCGATCCATATCCGTAGGCTTCTCATAAGCCCCGACACCCGCGCTTTGTTTCGACGCCGTGTACTGCGCGATCTGCCGAAAGATCCACGGATTCGCCGGCGCCGCGCGCCCGATCATCACCGCATCGCACCCGGTCGCCTCCACCATTGCGGCAGCATCTTCCGGCGTGCGAATGTCGCCATTCCCAATCACGGGAATCCCCACCGCATCCTTCACCGCCGCAATCCACTCCCAGCGCGCCTCACCCGCATAGCCCTGCTCCCGCGTCCGCGCATGCAGCGCCACCGCGTTCAGCCCGCAGTCCTCGGCCATCTTCGCCAGCTCCACGCACACAATGTTCGTATCGTTCCATCCCATCCGGAACTTCACCGTAAATGGCACGCTCACGGCGCTCCGCA
>JAZKBC010000140.1:0-6484 GCA_040388825.1 Acidobacteriota bacterium
TCTTCCTCCTCTCCAGCGACCCCCACTCCACCAACACGCTGCTCAGCGGAGACGTCCTCGCCCAGTCCGGCGCCTTCACCAACGCCACCATGACCGGCAACTACGTCATCTCCTTCGAGTCTCCCTTCGGCGGTGATGGCGTCTCCACCATTCCTACCCAGTCAGACTCCGCCATCTTCTTCGGCGCGATCGACAGCGGCCACGCCAACATCTCTCTCACCGGCGACGAAAACAAAGCTGGCAGCCTCCGCCTCAACCAGAACATGGGCTCCGTCAGCTACTCTGTCGACGCCAACGGACGCATGACACTCGATCCCAGCGCCGGTGTCCTCTTCTACCTGGCTAACAGCTCTCAAGGCTTCGGCGTCGTTCAAACGCAGAGCGTCGGCGACACCGATGCCATCCTCAACCTGCAGCAACAAGCCGCTATCGTCTTCTCCAACGCCTCCGTCAACGGAACCTTCGCCTTCGGCACCTCGCCGCAGCCGGTCATCAACAGCACCAACACCGGCGTCCTCATCTCTCCCGGCGACGGCACGGCCTCTGTCACCGCGGATGCCGCCCAGAACACCGGCATCCTCGCTGCCAATCAGTCCAACTCCTACACCTTCACCGTAGGCTCCAACGGTCGCACCACTGCCACCGACGCCGGCGGCGGCAGCAGCATCCTCTATCTCATCGATACCAACAACGCCATCATCCTCACCACCAATCCCGGCGACACCGCACCCGCTCTCGTCTGGCTCCAGCGCTAAGCCATCCATCCCACCCAAAGCCGCCCCACCACGCTTCCGTGGTGGGCGCTTCGCGCTTCCTGTTGAGCCCGTTCGTCTTCCGGCCATCGCCGCCTGTAAATAATGCTGGCATTTCAGGCGCGCACAGCCGACAATGGGTGCCTCATATAACCCGAGCACGAACCGGCCAGATATCGCATCCCGATACACAGGAGCATTTCCATGCGCCAGCAATGGTTTTCGGCCCTCTCCCTTCTCACACTCGCTCTCACAGGCTGCGGACTTGGTTCCAACTCCACTGCCACAACCGCCACATCCCTGGCTGTTGTGTATCCGCCCCCAACAGGTTCTGTGCACGGTGGTCAGCAGCCGGTCACCGGTTCCACCATCCAGCTCTATGCTGTAGGTACCGGCGGCTATGGTTCAACGCCCACGGCTCTACTGAGCTCGTCAGTCATCAGCAGTGACGGCACAGGCGTCGGCGGCAACGCCAGCAACGGCTTCAACACTTACGCTCCCGGCGCCTTCAGCATCACCGGCCTCTACACCTGCCCCGGTGCGAATCCTCAGGTCTACCTCACCGCTACCGGCGGCAATCCCGGCCTCTCCGCCGGGACCAACAACTCCGCCATCTTCCTCGTCGCTGCCCTCAGCGACTGCAACGCCCTCAAGAACAACGCGGCTACCACCCACCTCAATATCAACGAGGTCACAACCGTCGCCACGGCCTATGCGATGAGCCAGTTCGCTGATCCCTCCACCGGCAACATGGGCTCCTACTCCTACAGCACTCAGGGCCTGAACAATGCCGTTGCCACCGTCGGCAACATGGTCAACACCTCCACCGGCGTAGCCCGCTTCAACACGATCAACGGCAATGGCGTCGTCCCCCAGCAGGAAATCAACACCCTCGCCGACATCCTGACGCCGTGCGTCAATACCAATCTCCCCTCCTCCAGCGCCTGCACCGCGTCGTTCGCCGCCGCCAAGCCACCCACGGGATCCACGCCCGCCAACGCCTTCGCCGCCGCCATCGATATCGCTCTCAACCCCAGCAACAACGTCGCCACGCTCTACGGTCTTTCTCTGGCCAATGCTCCCTTCCAGCCCGTTCTCGCAGGCGCTCCCAATGACTGGACCATGGCGCTCAGCTACTCCGGAAGCGCTGGCGGCGGACAGGATCTAGCCATCGATGCCTTAGGTGGCATCTGGATAGCCGACAACGCCGGCGGCGGCAACACCAGCAGCCTCAGCCGGTTCAACAACCAGGGCGCCAAGACCTTCACCGTCGGCGGCGGCAGCGGCAACCCCGCCGGACACTCCGCCTACGGCATAGCCGTCGATCTCAGCGGCAACGGCTGGGTAGCCAACGACGACCCCACCAGCCCCGGCATCACGGAGGTCAACTCCTCCGGAAACTCCATTGCCGGCCCGTTCACCTTCCCTGAAACCAACCAACCGGAAGGCATCGCCGTCGACGGAAACAACAACATCTGGATCACCAACTCCGGCGACAACTCCGTTACTGAAATGACGCAGAGCAACGGCTTCCAAAACCTCTCACCCAACAACAGCGGCTTCACCGGCGGTGGCCTCAGTGGCCCGCTCAACATCGCCATCGACGCCGAAGGCGACGCCTGGGTCAGCAACTACAACAACGCCACCGGCAACAGCATCACCGAGATCACCCCCGCCCAGACCCTGACGCAATTCACCGGCGGCGGCCTCCAGGCACCCGCCGGCATCGCGGTCGACGCCAACGACAACGTCTGGGTCACGAATTACTTCAACGGCAGCACCACCGTCAGCGCCTTCAACCACAACGGCACGCCGCTCGCCAGCGGTGGCTTCACCGGCGGCGGTATCCACAACCCCATCGCCGTCGCGATCGATGGTGCCAGCAACGTCTGGATCGCCAACGAATCCAGCTCCGCCAACAGCATCTCCGAGCTCAACTCCTCCGGCCAGCCTCTCTCTCCCGCCACCACCGGATATCAAGGCGGACAGGTCGGCAACCTCAAGTTCCCCTGGACCATCAAGGTCGATAGCTCCGGCAACATCTGGGTCACCAACTACAGCTCCACCCCCATCAACACCACCAATGGCACGGCTGGGGCCACCATTACAGAATTCGTCGGCCTCGCGTCACCCGCCATCACACCGCTCGCTTCCGCCGTCAGCAGCGGGCAGATCGGCAAGCTCCCCGGAACACCCATCCCGGTCTACTTCCAGTCCACCACGCTGCCCTACTATAGTAGCGGCGTGAACTACTTCGGCCGCCTCGTCGCCGGTGGCGGCAACACCGGTACCTACACCTTCACCCTCAACTCCGGCTCTCTGCCCACGGGCTTCGCCCTCGCCGCCTCCGGCGCCATCACCGGTAGCTCCACGGTCACCGGAACCACCACCTTCCAGGTCAAGGTCGCCGACAACGGCAACCCAAACAACTTTGTAGTCCAATCCGTCTCCATGACCGCCAGCAACAGCCTTCCCCTCGGCGGCGGCGAGAGCATGCTCAACGGGCGTTACATCATGCGCCTCGGCGGATTCAATAACTACACCGTTCCCAACAGCGGCTCGGTCAACGGCTACAGCGTCCTGCAGTCCATGGTCTTTGACGGAGCCGGCCACATCAGCGCGGTCTCTGAAGACTTCAACAACCCCAGCAGCCACAGCTCGCTCGCCAGCGGCAGCGCGGGAACCGGCTACTACACCCTCGGCACCGACCATCGCGGCATCATGGTCTTCAACTACTCCGGCATCACCCTCGAGTACGCCTTCTCCGTCGGCAATCTCAACGGCTCATCCATCGCGCAGGACATGCATGTGATCGAGTTCGACAACAACAAGCCCTCCGGCAGCCATCCGTACGGCACTGCCGCCGGTCTCGCCAAACTCCAGACCACAACCTCGCTCACCACCAACCAGGCATACGTCTTCGGAGTCACCGGCGAAACCCCCTGCACCTTGTTCAACGCCAACGGCTGCCCCAACGGGGTCGTCCACCCCTACGGCGCAGTCGCCGCCGTCGGACGCTTCTTCGTCACCAACTCCAACACCATCACCGGCGGAGTCGAGGATGCTGGAGCCAACAACACCAGCTACAACGGCGTCACCTTTACCGGAACCTTCACCAGCCCCGACGCCAACGGCCGCGGCACCCTGACCCTCACCACTGTCGGAACCCTGTTCCCCAACGCCCCCAGCAACTACATCTACTACGTCGTCAGCCCCACCGAGCTCTATATCCTCTCCATCGATCCCCACAGCAACTACGCCATGCTCATCGGCGACGTCCTCGCCCAAACCACAACCTTCACCTCCGCCACCACCCTCACTGGAAACTTCGTCGGCTACGAAAGCTCACCCAACGGAGGCGACGGCAATGACTTCTACCCCAACCAATCCGGTGCTTCAATCATCTACCTCGAAACCGCCGTCGGTTCGCAGAACCTGTCGGTCGTCGTAGAAGAAGCCGGCGGCGGCCAGCTCAAACTCGCCAAACAGCAAGGAACCCTCGGCTACGCCGTCGACAGCAACGGAAGATTGACCCTCTCCGCCGGCGGAGGCAACGTGCCGGTCTTCTACTTCGCCTCCACCACCCAGGGCTTCGGAGTCGAGCAGCCCGACGCCAGCAACGGTGGCGATACCGGCCTGATCTTCTTCGAGCAGCAATCCGCCGGTCCGTTCAGTTGCTCGGACGCAACCGGAACCTTGTTCTTCGGAGACGTCCAGCCACCGGTTCCCTTCGGCGTCAGCAGCGGAAGCGTCCTCGAGAATGGCACCGGCACCGGAGCCATCACCGTGGACAACAGCGATCCCAGCGGAGTCCTCACCTTCGGCCAGACCGAGTCCATCTCCTGCACCGCGGCGGACATTCCCGACCCCAACGGAACCCACGGCCGCTTCACCTACACCACCCCCCAATCCAGCAGCGTCGGGTACGCCGTCTCTCCCACCAAACTCGTCCTCATGAACACCGATCCCGGCGACAACACTCCCGCGGTGATCATCATCCAGAAGTAGCCCGTCAGTCAGCACCAGCCCTCACCGGCTGGTGCCGCAAAACAGAAGGCGTAGAGAGCCCGCGAGCATCGCTCGCCACTCTCTACGCCTTCCTTCTTGCCGCAGGATCACTCCCGCAAAACCCCGCCTTCGCCTACGCGACGACTTCGATACCCATCGAGCGAGCCGTGCCGCGAATCGTCTTCGCCGCCGCCTCTACCGAAGCCGCATTCATATCGCCCAGCTTCTGCTTGGCGATCTCCATGATCTGCTTCTCGGTGACCTTGCCGATCTTCTCCTTGTTCGGAGTGCCGGAACCCTTCGCAATGCCCGCCGCCTTCAGCAGCAGCACCGGCGCCGGGGGCGTCTTGGTGATGAACGTGAACGAACGGTCGCTATAGACCGAGATGTCCACGGGAACGGTCAGGCCAGCCAGGGCCGGATCCTTGCTCGTCCGCTCGTTGAACTGCTTGCAGAACTCCATGATGTTGACCTGCGCCTGGCCAAGGGCCGGTCCAACCGGAGGTGCAGGAGTCGCCTTGCCGGCGATAATCTGAAGCTTAACGTGTTTTTCGACTTTCTTCGGTGCCATGTTCGTATCCTTCTAAATATTGCGGGCTCGCGCCTCGCTTGATTTTGTACAACGCAGGAGTTAGAAGGTCCGGGGAAGCGCCCGGGCTGTGCTCCTGAAACTTGTCTGTCCGAACTACTCTTCCGACTTCTCAACACTCGAGAACGAAACCTCGGTCGGCGTCGGCCTTCCAAAGATCGACACCATCACCTTCAGTGTCTGCTTGTCTTCGTTCACATCGTCCACCGCGCCGTTGAAGTTCGCGAACGGCCCTTCGGTGATCCGAACCTGCTCGCCCTTGGCGAACTTGAGCTTGAGCTTCGGCTTTTCCTTCGTAACGTCGCTGCGATTCAACATCGCATTGACCTCGGCCTCGCTCAGCGCGTTCGGCTGGTCGCCGGTCTGCAGAAAGCCCGTCACGCGCGGCGTGTTCTTCACCACGTGCCACAGGTCGTTATCCAGCGCCATCTCGACAAAGACATATCCCGGCAGGAACACGCGATCGATGGTGTACTTCTTGCCGTTGCGCAGCTCCGTCGTCGGCTCGGTAGGAATCTCGATCCGGCCCACGCGATCTTCCAGGTGGTAAGCCCGAACGCGCGACTCCAGCGACTCCTTCACCTTGCGCTCAAACCCTGAGTACGCGTGAATGATGTACCACTTGAAGTTCTCGTTCACCGCGGGTGCCGCGGCAACTTCCTCAGCAGCCTCTTCAGCAGGCGGCACAGGAATCCCTTCGCCTTCGGTCGCCTCGGCCACCAGCTCTTCTGCCTCGAGATTCTCGTTGATCAACTCGTCTGCCATTCGTCTGCCTTCTTCGCGCCGCTCAGTCGAGCGCGAAAATCCTTTTGCCCGCCACGCTTCTGCGCAGCGATTGTCTTAGTGCTTGGTCAATGCCACAAACAGTTTGTCGATACTCGTGCCCAGTACCAGGTCCACCAGCTCAAAGTACGCCGCAAACAGGAACACCGTCACCAGCACAACTGTCGTCAGCGATCGCACCTGCGTCGTCGAAGGCGTCACCACCTTGTGCATCTCCTGGCGCGTGTCCTTCAAAAATTGGACCAGCTGGTTCGGCGCTGCCGTCACCTGCTGCACTGCTGTGCTCGTTTCGTTGGTTTCCATTACCGCCATCCGTGTGACTCCTGAATCGTGCATCGCGCCGCATCCCGCG
>JAZKBC010000141.1:0-8123 GCA_040388825.1 Acidobacteriota bacterium
CACGCCGAGCGGCGCGGGGCTGGGCGGCGGTAAACTGTTATTGAGCGCGGTTCGCTGGCGGACGGGCGCTCGGAAGGATGGTCGAAGTGGCGCGTCGGTTTGGAGTTCTGGTGGCGATGTTGGCAGTGCTGGCGCTGCTGGTGGTGGCCGGTGCGCATAATCTGGCCAAGCGCAGGGCGGCCATGCAGGCGGCGGCTGCACAGCATGTGACGCTGCAACCGGCCGAAGCAGCGGGTTCGAGCGACGGTTCCGACAGTCTGGGCAAGGACATGGTCGGTAAGGTGGTGCCGGAGTTTACGCTGGCTACGCCCGAGGGCAAGAAGGTTTCGCTGGCGGACTATAAGGGCAAGACCGTGATTGTGAACTTCTGGGCGACGTACTGCGGGCCGTGCCGCGAAGAGATGCCGTGGTTCCAGGAGTTCAGCCAGAAGTATGCGGGGCGGAACCTGGTGGTGCTGGGGCTGGACCAGGAAGATGGCGTGACCAAGGAGCAGGTGGCGAAGGCAGCGTCAAAGATTGGCGTGACGTATCCGATCCTGATTGCGAACGACAAGGTTGCGGGAGCGTTTGGGCTGGGTGACTATCTGCCAGTGACGTACTACGTGAGCTCGCAGGGCAAGATCATTGTGCAGACACCTGGAGCGCCGACGAAGGACGAGATGGAGTCCTACATTCAGAAGGCGCTGGCGGCGGGTGGCGCATGAAGATCGCGGCGCTGTTGCTGACAGGGTTGGTGTGCGCGGGACCCGTGTGGGCGCAGCAGATTCAGCTGGGCGATGGCGGGTTTGGGCCGGCGCGCGCTGAAGGTGGGAAGTCGCATGTGGAGCTGCTGACGGATTCGATTGCAGTGGATGCGGGCAAGCCGCAGACGGTGGAGCTACGGTTTCGGGTGCAGCCGGGGTTTCATATCAACTCGCATAAGCCGAAGGATGAGCTGCTGATTCCGACCGTGCTGAAGCTGGATGCTGGCGGGGTGAAAGCGCTGGATGAGTCGTATCCGGCCGGTGCGGCGTTCAAGTTGCCGGTGGGTGGAACGGTGTTGGATGTGTACCAAAATGAGTTTCGCGTGATCGTGCGCGTGGTGGCGCAGCGAGGCCAGTCGACGATGACTGGATCGCTGCGCTACCAGGCTTGCGACAATGCGGCTTGTTATCCGCCGAAGACGCTGGCGGTGAAGGTCGCGCTGACCGGCAGGTAAAGCTTAGCGGAAGCGCGGGCCGTAGATCTGGTGGACAGCGGCGTCGTATCCGCGGCGGAAGCCCATCAGGTAGTCGCGGCGTTCAAACGGGCGAATGAAATGGGGGTTGCGGTACTCATCGCGATTCATGACGGTGGGCTGGCGATGGTTTTCAAAGTCCTTGCGTGCGCCGTCGACGCCGTCGCGGTAGCCGCGCTGCTCGACCGCTGCGAACTCGGGTGGAGGAGCTTCCCAGCCGTTGCCGAAGTGACGTTCCGGGGGAGGGCCCTGGTAGTACTGCGCGCCGGCGACGGAGGCTCCTGCGAGCAGGGAGAGGGAGAGAAGCGAGACGGTGGTGAGTTTCGAGCGGGTGTTCATGGTGGCGACCTCCGGTGGTGCGTTGCGGCGAGTGGCTTGGCGTCACTCGCCGATGCATGTAGAGACACGGAGGCTTATGGCGAGTTGCCGTGGGTTGCGGCGCAACTCGTATGCGGGAGTGGTGTTGGCGCGGTGAAGCTTACTTGCGCGAGGCCTGCACGGCGAGACGCTTCTGCGTTTCGATGAAGCGGCGGACGCGGTCGATGGTGCGGGCTTTGCCGAAGATGAGAAGTGAGTCGACCAGCGGTGGCGAGGTGGTGCTGCCGGTGACGATGGCGCGGAGCAGCATGAAGTTTTCCTTCACGCTCCATTGCTTCTCTTCGCCGAGCTTCTTCATGTCGGCTTCGATGGCTTCGTGGGTCCAGTCGGCGGCTTCGAGCGTGATGAGGAGATCGGCGGCGAAGGCGAGCGTCTCTTCGGCCGTGCGCTTCTTGGGGGCCCAGACGGACTCGGGTGGGAGGACGTTGTCGCGGAAGAGGAAGTCGGCGAGGTCGCCGAACTGGCCGAGGGTTTCGACGCGGGCCTGCACGAGTGGAGCGACGGCTTTGAGGTAGGCGTCGGAGAAGATGTTGTTGCGCAGCGCGGCGAAGAACTGCTCGGGCGAGAGCTTGCGGATGTACTCGCCGTTGAGCCACTTCAGCTTGACGAGGTCGAAGACTGGGCCGCCGAGCGAGATGCGCTTGAAGTCGAACTTCGCCTTCATCTCGTCGAGGGAGAAGATGTCGCCTTCCTTGGTGTTGAGGCCCTTGGAAACTATTTCGGCTTCCGTCGGCTGCGCCATGCCGCCGCCCATGAGGCCGAGGAAGTTGAGCATCGCCTGCGGGAGGTAACCGGAGTCGCGATAGAAGTTGAGCGAGACGGGGTTTTTGCGCTTGGAGATTTTGCTCTTGTCGGCGTTGCGCAGCAGGGGCATGTGCCAGAAGCGTGGGAGCTCCCAGCCGAAGGCTTTGTAGAGCAGGACGTGCTTGGGCGTGCTGCTGATCCACTCCTCGGCGCGGATGACGTCGGTGATGTGCATCAGGTGATCGTCGACGACGTTGGCGAGGTGGTAGGTGGGGAAGCCGTCGGACTTGAGCAGGACCTGGTCGTCGACGTTGGTGTGGTCGAAAGTGATGTCGCCGCGGAGCTCGTCCTTGAACGTGGTTGAGCCTTCCTGCGGAACTTTGAGGCGCACGGTGTAGGGCCGGCCTTCGGCGATGTACGCGTCGATCTGCTGCTGCGTGAGGTGGCGGGCGGCGCCGTTGTAGCGCGGCGGCTGCTTGGCGGCTTTCTGCTGCTCGCGCATCGCATCGAGCTCTTCTTCGGTTTCGAAGGAGCGATAGGCGTTGCCGGAGGCGAGGAGCTGCTGGCAGTACTCGCGATAGATTTCGGTGCGCTCGGACTGGCGATAGGGGCCGTACGGGCCGCCGACGTCGGGGCCTTCCTGCCAGGAGAGGCCGATCCACTTAAGCGCGTCGAAGATCATCTGCTCGGAGGTGGAGACGTAGCGGGTGCGGTCGGTGTCCTCGATGCGGAGGACGAACGTGCCGCCACGCTGGGCAGCGTAGAGGTAGTTGAGCAGGCCGATGTAGCCGGTGCCGACGTGGGGGTCGCCGGTGGGGGAGGGAGCGATGCGTACGCGGATGGGGCGGGCGTCAGGAGCGGGAGCGGTGTTTTCTATCGACATGGAGACTCAACTCCCCATGTTAACAGAGCGGCGCTACGCGAGCACTGTGGCGCAGCCCCGCTGTCAGGAGAAGCTCAGGCGGTTGGCGGTTGCGGAGGGAACTGCGGCGGATAGTAGGAGGGCTGGGCAACTGGCGCTACTTTCCAGTCGCCGAAGGCGAGGATGCAAAGCACAACCAGGCTTCCGATGCCCGGAAAGAGCACCAAGAGCGCCAGCGGGCCAGCGAAACCGGCCTTGGTGAGGATGCGCCAGAACAGGAAGATCATGAAGGCCATGACTGCGACGCCGAAGATGAGGAAAAAGCCCATCATGCCGGCGAAGACGGCAACGGCCTGTTTCGTTTGTTCGGGGTCGGCCTGAATGAGCGCGAGAGCGTGCATAGATACCTCCGGGAAGTTGAGGAAACTGTACCGGAGCGGGCGGCGGAAATCTATGCAAATCGGTTCGACGGGCGGCGGGGTTAGGTGAGGTCGTCGGTGTCGAAGGTGGGGAGCTTGCGGCCGAGGCGGGTTAGGTCGTGGGGCTCGGAGGCGATGGTGGTTAGGACGCCGTCGATGTCGGCTTCGGTGGGGGCGTCGGCGGTCATGGTGAGCTTCTTGTGCTCTTCGGGGAGCTCGATGCCTTGCAGCAGGGCTACTACGTGCGCGACTGCTGTGCCGTCCTGCGCTAAGCCTTCGGGGGTTTTGCCCTTGATGGAGACGCGCTTGAGGTCGAGTGAGAGGAGGTCGGCGACGCGTTCGCGGAGCTGCGCGGCGATCGGGACGACCTTCGGGCGATGCATGATGAGGACGCAGTCGATGTTGACGATCTGGTAGCCGGCGAGGGCGATTTCTTCGAGCGCGGTTTGCAGAAAAACGGTGGAGTCGGCGCCCTTCCACTTGGGGTCGGAGGGGGGGAAGAAGGTGCCGATGTCTCCGGCGGCTACGGCGCCGAGGAGGGCGTCGGTGATGGCGTGGAGGAGGAGGTCGCCGTCGGAGTGGCCGGCGAGGCCTTCGGGGTGGTCGATGTGCAGGCCTCCGATGACCAGCGGGACTCCGGGTTTGAAGGCGTGCGAGTCGAAGCCGAGGCCGATGCGGAGATCCATGCAGTTCATCCTAAAGCAAGAGCTTTGGGAGTGAATGCGGGGTACCCCCCTCCCCTCCCCGGTTTGTACCTAAAATCCTGAGGCGGTGGGGGTTAGGTCTGGACTCGAGTCCGGACCAGGTCTGGGCTCGCCCCAGAGACACGAAAGCCCGGCTGGTTGGCCGGGGCGGAGGTGTTCTGCTGTCTTTATTATACAACGGCTGTCAAGAGGGGTGGGTCACGGCTTTGGCTTTGCGACGCTCTGGCGGTCTGAGGCGATCAGGTAGAGGGCTTCGTCGCGATCCGCGGGGTCGAACGCCATCGTGATGCTGTTGCCTAAGTCCGCGGCGCGGCAACGGATGAGAAAGTAGTAGACCTTTCCGGCCTGGGCGTTGAGGTGGGCCAGCTGCGCTTCGGGGTGCTTTGTGTTCTGCGTGGCGGCACAGAGGTGATGCTCTCCGGGGCTCACGACGAGCGGGATGTAGGAGTTGCCCGCAATGACTCCTCCCCAGGAGCCATCCAGACCGATCCGCGTCACGATGCCCGGTCCGGATATTTGTTGAATGACGTAGACGAGTGCTTTGCCGGGTTGGGGCGAGGTGGAGGGTTGGCCTTGCACCTGGTCGACCTGGAAGCTGGCGGCTTTGGGGCCGCAGGCCTGGGTGTAGAGGGTGTCGGCGTTCTGCGCGAGGGCGGAGACGGAGGTAAGCAGGAAGGCGGAAGCGAAGATAATTCTCATAGGAGTTCTCCCGCTGGTTTGACTGTTTGGGGGAGGGGATTGTTTCCTGGAAAGGACGCGAGCGGTAGGTGGAGAGCTTCACTCGCCCCAGGCTTCACGTTCGCGGAGCAGTACGCCGGACGGGCCGCCTTCATCGGGGAACCAGCCGGCCATGCTGCCGTAGAGGCTGTCGAAGAGCACCCAGCCTTCTTCGTAAGTGAGAGGCTGCTCGGGTGCTTCGGATAGGGCAGGCGGGATGGTCTGGGACGCCATGAGCTTCTCCTGTGGGAATTTTATTCCGGCAACGGACGTGCGTGATGGTCCCACTTGAGAGTTGAGGCGATGCGGAAGAGAGCAGTTCAGTCGCTTCGCCTGCGGCTGCGCTCCGGCCTGCGGCAGCGTGGAACCCACTCATGCCGCAAAGTGCGCGTCATGAATTGGGCACCCTGCACCCGGCCTGCACGGGGTCGCTATGAGATCAGATCGTCCTTCGTTAGCCGAAGAACCCGGAGGTAAGGATTCTTTTCAAATTCAGATTTGATCGCCGATTCGCTCGCTGGGGACCAGCCCTCTGCTGTCGTTGCGAACACGACCGCTGAGACGCTCAGTTGCTCAGCGAGTTGGCGGTAGCGGGTCGCAACCGCTATTGCGCTCCTGTTGCCTGACGCCAGAGATTCAACGCTTTTAGCCTCACCAATCTGCATACGACCGGCTGAAATGCAGCAGATATCGATTTCCATCTCCCACGCGTCTGTGCCGGCCGTCCTAATCTGAAGCTCGGGAGCGAATTGAAAGTCGCGCATCGACTCCCGGCGCAGTTTATCGAGGGTGAGGATGCTTACATCGCCATCATTCGCGAGCATATGGTAAACGATTTCGTCCAGCTTATAGAACCATGACGGTTCGTTTGGGTAATACCAGCTGGATGTTACGTATTGCTGTTGAGTGCTGCACCGCCGACAGGTAAAGGTTTGCGTCAACTCCTCCACCGAAAACCATGAACAATCCGCGCACCGACTACATTTGAATACGAAGCCGCGGTAGAAAATTCCTCTTCTGACATACTCGTCTATGGTTCCCTTTGCGAGGTCGGAGCTTCCGAGAATCTTCTGAATGCATGCAAAGTTGAGATAGCGGCGCTGATCGCGCAAAACCACTCCTTCGTCGAAGACGTTCCTGGACGGGCGAGACTTATCGCAATACTTCCGGAGAAGAGCAAACTGGGGTGCACTCCGTAAGTTCGTCCCGATCTGTTCAAGCCCTCCGAATTTTTCAATGCTGGCTTGGGCGTATGCGCCCTTATCGGACACTTTGCACTCGAGGCCTGCAAAGGAGATGGCAGCTCGAAAAACGGTCTCTGCATCTGGGAAAGTGACGGATGGTCTCAGGACTTGGAATTCCATGTCTTCGCCCATAACGAAGACTCCCGGGCATTGGTAGGCGGCTCCTTGGATTCCTGCGCGTGTGTCGCCGATATTGGCACCCGATATCAGTCTTCTGCCCAGGGCGGGGTGTCTTGGCGTCATCCGTCCCAGATAAGTTAACTCCACTAGCCAGCGGTGTTTTTGCGGGTTTATTTGGGAGAAGATCGATGGAGCAGGGGATTCAAAGGTGCCGGGTAGCTGGTCATCAAGAACCATCTGATTACTAATCTGCTCGACCGCGCCGGAGACGTACCAGACAACGGGATGTGCGACGAGTTTGCAGATGTATTCGCTATCGTTAGCGTTCTCGGTGATGACGGTCGTCATCGATACCCGGTTGCGAATTTGGTCTGCGATGGATCGCAGTGCATCGGTTGTTTGAGATAGGCTCATGACCGCAAACTGGTCACTGTGTTCTCGGCGCGCACGTTGCGACATGATCCTAATCAATGTTGCTAGGCGCCCAGACGGATCCGGTCCGCCAGCTGACGAGAACCAACCCGGGACCCAGGCGGCACGCCCATGCAGCCTTGACAGGCCGTAATACAAGCAAAAGTCCCTAGCCGTATCGCCTACCACTAGGACGGAGGGAATCCGGTCCGCACGGACTGAGGAAGATCGAACTCCTTTCAGTCCTATACGGCTTAATGCGAATGGGGAAAATGCATTGAAATACTGACCTGGATTTATTCCGATGTTAATCAGCTCATACTCGGTGGTATTGACGAGAAACTTAGGGACGACCTGTACGTTACAGTCGACAGCGAGCTCCTTTTGATAACTTTCGGAGGCGATGCCGCATTCGGCGAGCAGCCACAAGGCCGGCGGCTTAGAAATCTCAGGAGGAGCATCGTTCTTGATATCGGTGATGTGATCCGGGACAGTCAGTAGGGCTGGAAACAGGTCTCCAAGGTATGTCAACGGATAGTTGGGTTTGCTTCCTGCGCTGAGGTAATTAACTCTGTAGAAATCTTCAAAGTCGAACGGAGCGAGCCGCAGCCGGATTTGAGCGGTGAGTTCTTCGGAGATTGAGAAGCCATCTTCAACCGGGCTTCTGAGCAAGTTTTGACGGATTTCGTCGACTTGATTTTGAGACGATCCATTCTCTGAGGCTCGTTTCGTTTCTTGCTCGAGAAATGCGCAAAAGTTATGCACTTTTGCTTCGTAAAGGTCGTGCCCAGTCCGCTGATATCGATAAAGGATGTCGGGGTCGAAAGAGGACAGCAGTTCCCAAAAACAGTTTTCGATTGTCTTGCCGTCGGTTGGGATTATTAGGGAATGCGCACCGCCCCAAGCTTGGCTCAGATATTCGATAACGCGAAGGCAGGTTCGTTGCCATTCGGGGTCGTTAGTATCGATAAGGACAGCAATGCGCTGCGGACGTATATGCGTGATGATCGTTTGGAAGCGTTGGCTTGGCGTGCTCAAGAAATCCCCTTTCACGAGCCTATTCATCATGGCACTGGAAAGGAGCTTTAGGAAGAGCTTCTAGCACCTGTGCTCTCAGCTGTTCTTAGCATTCTCCTCGACGGCATTGCTTGACCAGACGTTTTATGATGCCTATCGCGACTGAATCTCTGTTCATCCAAGGGCCGGCAGCCATGTTTTCTTCAGACTCATACTTCGGGCACGTGGTGTTGGTTCGGCTGCTGTTGCAGCGGGGGATGGCGGCGGTTTATCTGGTGGCGTTTTTGACGG
>JAZKBC010000142.1:0-1515 GCA_040388825.1 Acidobacteriota bacterium
ATGAATGCGAGCTATAACAACTTCCGGCTGGTGAATACGTATGGGGCGTTCGGGAGTGTGACGCGGGAGAGGCATGAGCTGGTGTTTGAGGGGACGGAGGATTTCGTCGAGACGGCGGCTACGGTGTGGAGGGAGTATGGGTTCAAGGCCAAGCCGGGGGATGTGATGCGGAGGCCGAGGCAGGTGGCGCCGTATCATTTGCGACTGGACTGGATGGTTTGGTTTCTGCCGTTCACGGTGGTGGTGAGCGGGCATGGCGTGCATGTGAACGGATATCAGCGGTGGACGCTGCGGCTGGCTAAGAGACTGCTGGAGGCGGATCGCGGGGTGCTGGGGTTGATGGGGCACGATCCGTTTGCGGGGGAGAGGCCGGGGATGGTGCGGGTGAAGTTTTATAAGTACAGCTATACGACGGCGGCGGAGAGAAAGGCTACGGGGGCTTGGTGGGAGCGGAGGCTGCTGGGGGAGTTTTTGCCGGCGATGGATCTGGAGGCGCTGGGGTCGGTTTGAGCGGCGCTTTTACAGCATGGTTCGTGCCCAGCGCTCGAGCCAGGATTGGGTGATCGATTGCCACGTTGGGTTGAAGTAGAGGGCTGTGGCGGTGAGGCTGACGGCGAGGATGAGTGAGGATGCCCAGAGGAACTGCTTCATGATGCGGTTCTGCTTCCAGTCCCAGAGAAACATGAGGGCGATGAGGAGCACCGTGCCGCCTTCGTAAAAGAAGTAGGTGCCGAAGAAGGTGGTGGGTGGAGGGCGGAAGAGGCCGACCATGCGGGCGAAGCCGGCGTCGCTGATGCAGATGGTGGCGAGGATGAGTACGCGGCGATGGGCGGCGGAGTTGCGGCGGAGGAGAACTCCCCAGGGCAGGAGCAGGGCCATGCAGATGACTCCGCTGAAGGCGATGGAAAGGAATTGCGGAGGCAGCGTGTTGGGCGTGTGGAGGTTGAGGGCCTGCCAGCTGAGCTCGGACCAGGGAGCGATCACGACGACCAGAGCGGCGTAGCCGGCGGCGAACCAGCCGAGTTGGCGATGCAGGCGGATGTTGCCGGTTTCCACCATGAGGACAAGCGCGGTGGCGGTGAGCAGCCAGAGCGTGGTGGCGACGGCGTGGACGTGGACGATGCGGGGAACGGCCGGCTGCTCGTGCATGTAGTTGTGCAGATCGAAGCCGAAGCCGACGCCGACGAAGATCCAGAAGAGAGTGAGCCAGACGAGGGCGGCGCGGCGATCGTCACGCGCGGGCCAGGTGGCGGTGGTGTGGATTTGCACGGGCGCGGTTCTCCTGAGAGGTAGAGAAATTTCGAGTCAGGGGCCGGAGAGGATGAATTGATTTTTGCATATTGCGGCCGTCGGCTACGGGGCCGGAAGCAGATTGTCTGCGGGCATGGAGACGGAGAGGCACGTGCAAGTGCGACATTCCGGTTGGAAATGTTCGGGCGCTAATGCCGGGGCGTGCGGCATGGCAGATCCTTCGACTGCGGCTCGCAAAGTGCGCGAGCCTTCGCTCAGGATGAC
>JAZKBC010000143.1:0-5091 GCA_040388825.1 Acidobacteriota bacterium
ACTTGACAGGTAACCCCTTTAGAATGAAAGGCGTAGCGCAGATCCCCGCCTGCAACCCAAACAAACTAAGCCACTTAGCCCCGGGCAACAGATGAGGGGGTAGGGGGTGGGGGTCGCTACCAAAGTGGCCTGGCACCTTCCACGGTCAAGGACCCTCAATGCCCAATCAGCCACAACCCGCAGCCCGGCGCCCCGCTCGCACCCGTCGAAGCGCTCACCCTCTGCATCGCCGTCCCCGACATCCTCATCGCCCGCCGTCAACCCGCCGATACCGCGCCCTGACCGACAACGTCTTCGCCTCAAACCGCTGCGCCAGCCGCCGCGTGTCGCGATTCGTATCCGTAAACGAAAACCGAGCGCGCACACCACCACCCTCGCAGGCTCCGTCAAACGCCTCCGACAACATCGTCACCAGCACCCATCCACCGCGATACCCCGGTGCCACCACCCGCGAGTGCACCATCGTCAACGGTCCATCGTTCTCCCAAAGCAAAAACCCTGCCACCTCTCCATCCACCATCACCACCGGAGACCGCGACAGCTTTTCCGCTTGCGACAGCACAGCGCGCCACGGATTCAACTCGGCATCATGCACCACCTCTTCGGCATGCAGCTTCGCCACCTGATCGAACGGCGCTTCCGCCAACGTGATCAACCGCGCCTCGGCAGGCATCCCCAAACGATCCCGCATCTGCCGCAGATACGCTCGCGCCGGAGCCATCTCCATCTCCACCGTCGTCAACCCGTCGACCCGTTCAAAGCCGTTGCGCTCGCAGAACGAAACGGCTTCCGCATGGTTCAACACTTCCACCATGCCTTCCATCGCCGACGGTTCACTCTCACTGAGCCATGCAATCAAGTGCGAACCAACACCAAGCCTCCTGAAGCCCGGCACCACATGCACCTGCAGCCCCTTGATCTCGTCACCCTCGCGCCGATAACTCATCGCCGCCACCAACCGAGGCTCCTCCTCACGCAGGCACAGCCTGTACTCACGCAATGCCGCATCTTCGAATGTGCCTGGAAGCAGCATCCGGCAAAGCTGCCACTCGTGATCCCGCGGCGCACGAATCGTCAGCTTCATGCTGCCCTTGCACCGCGCGACAAACGCTCTGCGGCAGCCTGCGCACGCTCCGCATCTTCGTGCCGTCCCATAGCTTTCAGCGCACGGCTCAACGTCGCATGCGCCGCCGGTTGTTCGAAATGCATGCGGATTGCCGCCATCGCGGCTTCCGCTGCCTCTTCATACCGGCCCAACTCCATCAGGGCGCGCGCCAATCCATGCTGCGCCTGCACCAGGCTTGCCTGCAGCCGCAGGGCAGACTGGAACGCCTCGGCCGACTCCGCTGCTCTGCCCACGCGCAGATACAACTCTCCGAGAGTCGTATCCAGCTCCGGCATCAGCCCGGCATTCAACCGCGCATGTGCCAGCTCTCGCCGCGCTGCATCCGCATCACTGGCGGCCAGCGCCACGAAAGCCATCGCCACAGGTGTCAGAGGATGCTTCGGAAACTCCCGGCTCAGTTCATTGCACAACGCGCCGCATTCCTCCATCCGCCCCGTGCGCAGATACGCATGCGCCAGGTAGAGCCGCATTGCCGGATCGCTTCCCTCCTCGCGGCTCAACGCTTCGAGCAGCGGAATCGCCTCTAACTCGCGCCTCTGTGCCAACAGCACCCACGCCAGGTTGAACTTCCGCCGCCGGCAACCTGCCTCTGCCTCCGCCCGGTGCGCGCCCGCCACCACATCCGTATAGCCCCAGGACGCCAGAGCTGCAATCTCCTCATCGACAACCAGTTCGTCCACCGCTGCCACCGCTTCAGGCTCGCGCACGAACTCCATCCCTCGCTCCGCCGGAGAACCCGCCAGCTCCGGGATTCGCCTCCCGGTCATTCCCTCCGTTCGCTCGTAACTGAACAGTCCCAGCAGCGTCGGCGCTACATCCAGAATGCTCGCCCCGAAGACGAGCTCATCCGCCTCAATTCCCGGCCCAGCCGCCGCGAAAATCCCCTGCAGCTCGCCACCCGGTGGCGCCGGTGCAGCCCGCTCCAGCGCAGCCCGCTCCGACACCAGCATCACCAGCGTATCCGGACCTCCCAGCTCCACCAGCCTGCCCAGCATCATGTCCAGGTAGCGATACACGCCTTCCACCACATCGCCATACAACATGTCGGCGCGTCCGCCAAACGCCTCACACGCCGCTCCGATCGCACCGACGTGCACCACCGTCAGCTCCGCCGGGTCGTACTCCATCAGACGGGTCGCCGCAGCCTGCACGCTGGTGGCTTCAGCCAGCAGCACGCCCAGCTTCGCCAGTCCGCGATCCGTATCCTGATTCACCTCCGCGAACCGCGGTACGAACATCTTCAGCTCGGCGGCCGTCCACTCTTGCGGATCGAACCGCAGCTCGCGCAGCGTCGATTCCATCTCCCCGGGCCACAGACTCCCCTTCCGGCCCCCGGCAAATCCGTCCGAAACGCAAATCGCCGGCCCCCGCGCGGGATGCGTCACCGGCCACCCCACCGTGCGGCAGCGGATTCCATCCGCGGCCAGCATCTCCCACACATACGGCAGCCGCAGCGACGCTCGCCCCACCGTTCGCAGGCCAGCGGTTCTTGGCTCCGGCTCGCTGGCATCCAGCACGCCGTGCCGATCCGCCATCACCCCGGTCGCCATGCTGGTCCAAAGCATCGCAGGCACCGGCGGCGGCAGAGTGGCAAGATTCCCCATAACGCCGCGGTTTACCAAAGCGTGCAAATGCGGCAAAGCGCCTGCATCGAGCAACGGATGAATCCGGCTCCAGCAGGCGCCTGCCCAACCAATCAGTAGAACTCGCGGCACTACGCGTTCGCGCGACGGCGACGTACAACCGCCAAACCCGAGGCACCCAAAGCCAGAAGGCTCAGCGTCGAAGGCTCCGGCGTAACGGACACCGGACTGTTATCCGTCTGTCCGGCCAAAATGCCTTCGCCCGCCATTGAATCGAGCGCATAGTCGTTCACCGTGAACGATGCGTTGCCACCACCGCTTGAGCCATTGTTACTCGCAGACGTCGACACGTTCATCCACCCAGTGTGTATGCCGTCCGTGTCCGTATAGTAGAAGCCGAGATATCCGCTCCCACCACTGTTCGAGAAGTCGCCGCCACTGTTCAGCTTCGCATTCTGTACCAGCTTGCCGGTTTGGGTACCGGACAGAGACGAGGAGATCGCGTCTCCAGCGGCCAGATCGTATATCGTGCCCGACGCACCCATAAACGCGCCGCCCGCGGTGATGACGCCGGTGTCTTCGGAGTTATTTCCGTTCGCCGCAAGCTGCAGGAACGACCCGCTCGACCCGAGGGTCAGCGTGTAGCTGGCATCTCCGCCCGACGAGCTATACGTTTGATTGACGTTGGGAACGTACTGGATGGTGTTCGCATGAGCCACTCCAGTGGCTGTGAAAGCTGTTGCACCAAGAACCGTGCATCCAGCGAGTTTCTTATCGAAAAGCAACTTCCTGCGTGCCGTGGAACGAACAACAGAGCCCATGAATCCCCCGGGGTAACTTGCGATTGGAAAAACTATAGATAGGAGTATAGGTCTGCCGCGTCGCAATACCAAAGGAATTCATTCACGGGCAAACTTAAGTCGACCCTCCGGCATTGCGGGAAGGCGCTCAACCTGATGCCGGCACCGTCTCTGCGTTCAGTGTCCGCCGGCCATCATGTCGTTGAACTTCGCCGTGAACCCAGCGTCGTTCGGTCCTGCTTCATTCCGCAGGAACAACACGTTCTTCACGAGCACCTCATCCGCATCCGTTCCCAGTTCGGCGACCGTCTGCTCGATAAAGTCTTTCAGTGGCATCGCGCGGGGGTCGACGGCCATCTGCGGCCCCATCAACTCCGTCTGCACGTACGGCGGCGCAATCTCCAGCACCTTCACGCTGGTGTCCTTCAGCAGATAGCGCTGCGACAGCGAGAACGAGTGCATCGCCGCCTTCGTCGCCGAGTAAACCGCCGTCATTGCAAGTGGCACAAACGCCAGCCCCGAAGTCACGTTGATCACATACGCCGCCGGCTGCTTCTTCAAATGCTCAATCAGCGCCGACGTCATCCGCACGGGCCCCAGCAGGTTCGTCGTCACCGTCGATACCAGCAGCGCATCGTCCACCGGTCCATTCGCTCCGTCCAGGCTCATCACGCCGGCATTGTTGATCAGCACATTCAGCGCTGGGAAATCCTTCAACAGCTTCTCGGCTACCGCCGCGATGTCCTTTGGGTCCTGAATGTTCAGTTCCACCGACGCCATCCCCGGATTCGCCGCCACGGTCTCCGCCAGCACCTCTTTACGCCGGCCCGAGATAATCACTTGGTTACCCAGCTTGTGCAGCGCCTCAGCCAGCCCACGCCCAATTCCTGAACCACCACCCGTAATGAAAATCGTATTTCCCGTCAGCTTCATGGCACCTCTCCTCGTATCTGCGAATCACTCCAGCAGATGAACGCTATAGGCGGCGCGATTCATGAAATTCTCGCAACCGGCGATCGCCACAACACAGTACAGCGACTCCGCGATAAACTTGACCCTCCTATGACTGACCTCTACTCCCGCTGCACCACCGCCGCCGACGCCATCCGCGCCAAGCATCCCACCGCTCCGAAACTCGGCATCATCCTCGGCTCCGGCCTCGGCAACTTCGCCACGCAGGTCGAGAACGCCACCACCATCTCCTACTCCGACATCCCCGGCTGGCCACTCTCCACCGTCGAAGGCCACAGCGGCAAGCTCGTCCTCGGCGCCATCGGCGGAGTCCAGGTCGCCGTCATGCAGGGCCGCGTCCACGCCTACGAGGGCTACTCCATGTCCGAGGTCACCTTCCCCACCCGTGTCCTCGGCCTGCTCGGCTGCACGCAACTCATCGTCACCAACGCTGCTGGCGGCATCAACACCAGCTACGGCGAAGGCACGCTCGTCGCCATCAGCGACCACATCAACCTCAGCGGAACCAACGCCGCGCTCGGACCCAACGAGCCGCGCTTCGCCTGCACGCCCAACTCCGGCCTGCGCTTCTTCGACAGGCACGCGGTCGAGGCCGCGAAACGCCATGATC
>JAZKBC010000143.1:5101-12689 GCA_040388825.1 Acidobacteriota bacterium
TTCTTCGACATGACCTCGGCTTATTCGAAGCGTCTCCGTGCCCTCGCTCACGCCGAAGCCGACCGCCAGAGCATCCCATTGCCCGACGGCGTCTACCTCGCCGTCCTCGGCCCCAGCTACGAAACCCCCGCTGAAATCCGCGCCTTCCGCACTCTCGGCGCCGACCTCGTCGGCATGTCCACCGTGCACGAGGTCATCATCGCCCGCCACATGGGGCTCGAAGTCCTCGGCCTCTCGCTGGTCACCAACATGGCTGCCGGTGTGCTCGACAAGGTCCTCCATCACACTGAAGTCATGGAAACCGCCAACCGCGTCGAAGCCCAGTTCACCGCTCTGCTGCTTGCGCTTATCCCGCAGATCGCAGCCGCCGCCTGACGCCTAGTGCGTCGGCCGCGAACCCGCGTGGAACGATAGCTTCACATACACCGCGCGATTGATTCCCACCACCGGCTGCGTCGGGTCGCCCGTGCCCCACTCGACGTGGTGCGGTTGAAAAAGGTTTTGCCCCACCACCTCCAGCAGCATTGTCGTGCCCAGGCTTTTCGCCGCGCGCACGTCCATCGTCTGGTAAGCCTCCACCTTTTGCGCAGGCAGGTCGCTGGCAAAGCGATACGTCTGATCAAACTGAATCTTCCCCGGCAGATCCAACTTCGACTGCACAAACACCAGGTGCTTCGGCGTCGACTTCTCATACGTCGGCACCGACCCCGTTCCACTGATGTCCGAAGTCGCTCCGTCCGCGCCAAAGTTTGAGCTCACAAACGAGTAGTTCCAGTTCACATGCCACCACGGTCTCAGGTCCATCCGCGGCGACACTTCAAAACCCGACGTATGCCCCGCAATCTGGTTCGTGTACTGAATGGCAATGTACGTATTTCCGCCGGAAGACGAAATCATCGGCGCGCTGAAACTCTGCAGGTTCGTGTACTCGTTCCAGAACGTCGCCACATCGACGAAGAACGTTTTGCCTAGCAGACGCCGATACCCCAGCTCATAACCCGTCAGGTCTTCAGACTTCGCCTGCTTGTTGCCCAGCACTTCGATGATCGTCTTCGGCCCTGCCGGCCCTTCCAGCAGGAAGTCCTCTTCCAGATCGGAGGGCGTTGTGTCCGCACCGCTGATGCCAACCCACAGCGCCTGCTTTTCTCCGTGCGACCAAAGCAGGCGCGCCGACGGCTGTACATCGAACCCGCTGAAATTATTGTGCTGCAGCTTTGCGCCGAACGTTAGCTTCACTTCCGATCCCAGCTCGATCTCGTCCTGCACAAAACCCGTATGCACATGATCGGTCGCCTTCGCTGGAATCAACGCCTCAAAGGGACTCGGCGAATGAATTTCATAGGGGCTCCACCGCAGCCCGCCACCATAAGTGAACTGCTGCTTGCCCGGCAGCTTGAAGTGGTGAATGAAGTCGATGTCAATCGTGTTCCTCGCTTCACCCAGTGACGCGGGATCGGTGCGCAACGAGCGGTCGAAGTAAGCCTGCAGATAAAACCCCGAGCTGTCGCTCAAACGCCGCTCCCACCGCACGTTGATGTCGCCCCCGGACGTCTCGTCATAAATCGGCGTCGTGCCAATGATGTGCGGCGAGTCGCCGCGATAAGCATCCCCTTCGGCCATGTACTGATCGCGCCCCGCAACCAGGTCCGCCCGGAAACCCACTCGCTCCTGGTGCCATGCATCCTCGTTGATGCCATCCGTATGGTACTCATGGGCCCGCTCAAAGCCGCGCCCAAACAGCCGAAAGCTGAGCTGCTTATGATTCGCCGCGCCAACCTGCAGATCGTCGATTGTGTGGTCCGAGCTCCCCGCCAGCGCATGCACGGTCACGCCCGTCGTCTCGGTGGACTTCTTCGTAATGATGTTGATCACGCCGTTCGAGGCGTTCGGTCCCCAGATCGTCCCGCCCGGTCCCCGGATCACCTCGATCCGGTCGATGTCCTCTAGCGGCAGGTCCTGCACGTCCCAGTAAACGCCGGCGAACAGGGGCGTATACACACTGCGGCCGTCGATCAGCACCAGCACCGACTTCGAAAAATTCCCCTGCAATCCGCGGATCCCGACCGCCCACGTCGTCGAGCTGATCCGCCCCACCTCCACCCCCGGCGCAAGCCGCAGGGCATCCGCGATATTCGTCGCGCCCGAGCGCAGAATATCGTCGCCGGAAATCACATAAATGGCCGCCGGGGTCTTGATCAGCGCACTCGGCTCCTTGTTGTAGGTCGTCACCTGGACATTGCCAAGCTCCTCGAGCGAAAGGCCCTTGAGCTGCTGCGGCGACTGGGTCCCTTGTGCAGCCCCCACAGCGCACTCACCACGCCCCACCAACCCCGCAGCTGCCACCAGCACCAATCCGAAGCGAAGCCACCTGCGCTCCCTTGGGATCCGGGGTCCGAAATCCGCAGATCGGCAGAGCGGCGCCGCTACTCCAGCCATAGCCTTCATCCGATCCGGCACTCCTCACACTTAAGGGTCGACAACATTGGAAGTCATTCGGGTCAAACGCGTTGCCCGGACTTCCAAAATCCTTTCCGGATTTGCCCCATCTCCCGTTCAACCGGCCGATTCGTCTACACTTCCCTTCAGCCCCCATGAGCGCCCCACCGGTTCAGCCCGTCCCGTCCGCCCAGCTCCGCCTTCCCCAGCAACCCGTCATCCTCGGCATCGCCGGCTGTTCCGGCTCCGGCAAGACCACCCTCGCCCGCGAGCTCGCCAACCAGCTCGAAGCCACGCTCTTCCCCCTCGACCTCTACTACCGCGACCTCTCCCAGTTCCCCCTCGACTCCCGCAGCAAGCAGAACTTCGACCACCCCGACTCGCTCGAAAGCGAGCTCTTCATCGCCCACATCCACGCCCTCAAACAGGGGCTGCCCATCGACCGCCCTATCTACGACTTCACCACCCACTCCCGCGTCGCCAACGCCTTCGACCGCGTGCATCCCACCAGCTTCGTCGTCGTCGAAGGCATCATGGCCCTCCATTGGCCCGAACTCTGCTCCGCCTACGACTTCTCCGTCTACGTCGACGCCCCCGACGACCTCTGCCTCACCCGCCGCATCCACCGCGACATGCGCGAGCGCGGCCGCACCGAAGAGTCCGTCCGCGAGCAGTACGCCGCCGCCGTCAAACCCATGGCCGATCTCTACGTCCTTCCCTCACAGTCCCGCGCCACCATGACCGTACTCGGCACCGATGTCCTCGACTGGTCCATCGAACAGGTCCTGCGCCGCCTCCACAAGAGCGGCCTGCTCCACTAATCCTCACCGCACAAACAAAATCGCCAGCAGCCCGAAGGCCACTGGCGATTCCGTCTTGCCAATGCGCTACTTTGAAAAGTCGACCGTCGGCGCAACGTTGTTGTTCGGATTGCCCTTGAAGTACTCCTCACGCGGCGGAAACTTCGCGCCCGCAAACAGGCTTCCCGGGAACTGCTTCACATCCACGTTGTATGCCTTCAGCGCATCGTTGTACCGCAGCCGCGCAACCTGGATGCGGTTCTCCGTCCCTGCCAGCTCATCTTCCAGCCGCATGAATTGCTCATTGCCTTTCAGGTTCGGATACTGCTCCTGCAACCGCAGCAGCGGGCTGATCGCCACGTCGAGCTGCTGGTTGGCCTGAATGGAGCTCGCCTTGTTCGATCCCGCCGCAATCACGCCCGCTCGTGCATTCGCAATGTTGGTCAGCACCGTCGACTCCTCGGCGACGTAGCCTTTCACGCTCGCCACCAGGTTCGGAATCAAATCCAGCCGCCGCTGCTGCTCCACATTCACGGCCGAGTAGGCCGAGTCCGCATTCTCATTCAACTGCACCATGGTGTTGCGCGAGGAGACAAACATCACGCTACCAATCACAACCGCCAAAACCAACACGCCCAGCGCTACCAGTCCAGCTTTCATCTTCGTTGATCCTTTCCCTTCAATCGTCTGCATCAGTATCACTCAAATCTCAATCGTTGCTGTTACATCTGCTCGCGACTACCATCCGCCGCTCGCGCCGCCTCCGCCGGAACCTCCACCGAAGCCGCCGCCAAAATTTCCTCCACCACCACCGCTGTCACTGCCGCCACCGCCGCCCCAGCGTCCGCCACCTCCACCAAAGCCGCCGCCCATCATGTTACCCAGCAGGAACCATAGCCACCCGCGTCCGCCGCCACCGCGTCCTCCACCGTGGAAGATCGCAAACAGGATCACGACGAAGATCAGTATCCCCACCCAATTGTTTCCACGGTGCTGCACCCGGCGATAGTGATACGTCGGCTGTGTCTGCCCCACCGGGCTCAACGTCACCTTGGCGTCAGTCGCAATGTCATCCGCGATCTGCTGCACGCCATACTGCACCGCCGGCCCATACTGCCCCTGCTGCAGCAGCGGAACCATGCTCCGGCCAACGTCGCCCACCTTGGCATCGTTCAGAATTCCCTCAAGCCCATACCCAACCTCGATCCGCCGTTTCCGGTCTCCGATCGCAAACACCAGCACTACGCCGCGGTCGGTGTTCTTCGGCCCAACCTTCCACTTGTCTTCAAGCTGCGTCGTAAAGTCTTCAATCGAAGCGCCATCGAGCGACTTGACCGTCACCACCTCAATCGTCGCGTGCGCCTTGTCCGCAACCTGCCGGCAAAGATCCTCGATGTTCGCCTTCGAGCTGGCATCGATCACACCTGCAAAGTCGCTCACATAGCTGGTCGGCTGCGGCAGCTTTGCCGGATCCTCCGCCCGCACCACCATTACCGCTGCCAACATCAACCCCAGCAGCCCGAGCCTCGTGCCTATGCGTCTCACAGGTTAAGGATACGCTCCCGCCTCTACAAAGTTCCCCAACACCCTGCCAACAAAGCGTAAGGCCCTCCCGCAACCAGGGAGGGCCCTACGCTGCTTTCGTCTGCTCAGGACACAACTACAGCTTCGCGCCCAGGTCATCCGCCATGTGCGTATGCGCCGCAACGGCGCTCTTGCCCTTCATCACGGTCTGCTTGAACTTCGCATCCGACGTCGTCGCAGCCTCTTTCTCGAACAGGTTCAACGCGTCGTGGTGATCCTTCTGCATGCAGTTCATGTACTCCTTGTCGAACTCCGCACCGGACAACCCGTTCAACTTGTCCCACTCCGCCTGGTGATCCGCATCCGGCCCGGTCGGCCCATCGATCTTCCACGCATCGGCGTACGGCTTCATGCTCGCCGCCAGCGCCTTATGCTCGACGACCATCTTGTGCGCAAACGCCTTCACTTCCGGCGCGGTTGCCTTTTGCTCAGCCAGCTCGCTCAACTTGATCTCGTTCATGCCGCCCTGCGATACCGTCGCGAGGAATTTCTTATCCTCATCCGTCACCGCTGCGCGTGCGTTCACTACCGTAGTCAGTGCGGCAAAGCCAATTGCCGCCGTACACAAAATTCTTCCTGTCTTCGTCATCGTCGTTTCTCCTGGAGTACCGCTGGGCCCGTGGTCGTGCGACGAGTCGTTGCGAATTTGAACGTACGTCCGTAGGAGTCTTCCGCCCCTTCCCGCGTTGTCCCGCCGCTCCGCAATCATTTCGCACGCAAAGCTTTATCCTGTACACGGAGACATCATGCCCGACTCGCAGAACCCCGCACCGCCTATCGCCGAACGCGAACCCCACACCACCCCCATCCACGCCACACAGCTCGTCGACGACTACGCCTGGCTCCGCGACAAGGGCGCTCCACGCGTCACCGCCTACCTCGAAGCCGAGAACGCCTACACCGCCGCTGCCATGGCCGGCACCGAGCAGCTCCAGCAGACCCTTTACGACGAAATCCTCTCCCACATCAAGGAAGACGACGTCTCCGTTCCCTACCGCGACGGCGCATGGGAGTACCTCGCCCGCACCGCCAAGGGCAGCCAGTACGCGCGCTACGCCCGCTACCCCGCCGGCCACCCAGAAGCCGAAACCATTCTCCTCGACGTCAACCAGCTCGCCGAAGGCCAGCCGTTCATGTCCGTTGGCTCCATGTCCATCTCCCCCGACGGCAACCTGCTCGCCTACACCACCGACAACACAGGCTTCCGTCAATACACGTTCCACGTCAAAGACCTCACCACCAACGAGCACCTCGTCGACACCGCCGAGCGCGTAGGCTCTATCGCCTGGGCCGCCGACTCGCGCACTCTCCTCTTCACCACCGAAGATGAACAGACCAAGCGCCAGGACCGCATCTTCCGCCACACGCTTGGCTCTCCGAGCGAGGAGGTTTTTCACGAACCCGACGAGCGCTTCAACCTCGGCATCGGCCGCTCTCGCGACCGCCAGTACTTCCTCCTCGAAGCCGGCTCCCACACCACCAGCGAAACCTGGTTCCTCCCCACCGCCGAGCCGCAGTCCGCGTTCAAGCTCCTCGCTCCGCGCATCGACGAGGAAGAGTACTCGGTCGATCACCGCAACGGCTTCTTCTACATCCTCACCAACAACAACGCCAAGCAGTTCCGCCTCATGCGCACGCCCGTCGACGCAACCGCGCGCGACAACTGGCAGGAGATCCTCCCCGAACAACCCGACTCCCCGCTCGAAGACCTCGACCTCTTCCGCGACTTCTTAGTCGCCGGCTATCGCGAGCGCGGCCTCCCCATTCTCCGCGTCTTCGACCTCGACGCCGCAGGCCTCCTCACCAACCCCCGCGACATCCGCTTCCCCGACCCCGCCTACGAGGCCGGCTCCGACGTCAACCGCGACTTCAACACCGCAGTCTTCCGCTACAACTATCAATCCCTCGTCCGCCCCGCGTCCGTCTTCGAGTACAACGTACCCACCGGCGAATCCGCACTCCTCAAGCAGCACGAAGTCCCCGGCGGCTTCGACGCCTCGCTCTACAACTCCGAACGCCTTTGGTTCAAAGCCCACGACGGCACCGAGGTTCCCATCTCTCTCGTGTACCGCACCGACAAGTTTGCAAAAAATAACACCGCCCCACTCTACGTGTACGGCTACGGCTCCTACGGGTACGCTCTCCCACTCGGCTTCTCCGCCTCTCGCCTGGCTCTCCTCGATCGCGGCCTGGTCCTCGCCTACGCCCACATCCGCGGCGGCGGCGAGCTCGGCGATCCCTGGCACGACGCCGGCAAGATGATGCACAAGCGCAACACCTTCACCGACTTCATCGAAGCCACCGAGCACCTCATCGCCGCAGGCTACGGCGACCCCCAACGCATCGCCATCGAAGGCGGCTCCGCCGGCGGCCTGCTCATGGGCGCGGTCGTCAACTTCGCCATCGAGCAAGGCAAGCCCGCGCTCTTCCGCGCCGTCCTCTCCCACGTCCCCTTCGTCGACGTCATGAACACCATGCTTGACGCCACGCTCCCCCTCACCGTCGCCGAGTACGAAGAGTGGGGCAACCCCAACGAAAGCGAAGCCTTCGACTACATGCGCAGCTACAGCCCCTACGACAACCTGCAGCCCGCAGCCTACCCCGCCATGCTCGTCAAAACCAGCCTCAACGACTCGCAGGTCATGTACTGGGAACCCGCCAAATACGTAGCCAAACTCCGCACCCTCAAGACCAACGACACTCCACTCCTGCTCCACATCAACATGGACGCCGGCCACGGCGGAGCCTCCGGCCGCTACGACTACCTC
>JAZKBC010000144.1:0-9489 GCA_040388825.1 Acidobacteriota bacterium
GGCTGGAGCGGCTATCGCGTGGCCGTTCGTGAAGTGCCACATGCAGGCGGCGGCGAGTCCAGAGTATCGACCGTATATACGGTTTGTGGTGGCGATCGGGTCGCAGGATGCGATGTCGCGAGTGGCTTCGTACTATCGGACTGGAACCGACGCGCGGCCGGATGGGACCAATGAGCTGCTGCCTCCGCATGAGTACGGTGCGCTGGTGCTGGAGTATGAGAATGTGCAGGACTTCGTTCCTGCGGCTGATGTAGCGAAGATGCGAGCCGTGCTGCGGGCGCACCTTTATGAGGACGGCGACGCGGAGCGGGCGGCGATGGCGGCGCTGAATCCGCAGCAGGTGGCTGAGGTGAAGCAGCTACTGGATACGACGTCAGCGGCGACTCGGGATGCGCTGGCGAAGGATGAAGCCAGGCATGTGGAAGACATGGCGGGGGTGAGTCCGCATGGGCACCTGGCCGCGATGACTACGCCGGTGTACCTGCTGCATGGCGAGGGGGACAATATTATTCCGGCGGCGGAGACGCAGTGGATGGCGAGTGAGCTGCCGAGCCAGACGCTGCAGGCGGAGCTGATTTCGCCGGTGCTGTCGCATTTGAATTTGGATGGGAAAGGGCCGAGTGTGGGGGATCAGTTGGCGCTGGTGCACTTCTTTGCGCTGATTTTGCATGCGGGGGAAGCGCGGTAGGTAGAAGGTTCGGGCGGCGCGGTCTGCCGAGGATCCCACTCACGCCCCAAGTGCTCGGGCGTGAATGGGCCACCCGGTTCCGGCGGTTCAATATACTTGGGAGCGATGAGTGAGGTGATTGGGTTGAAGGAAATTCTGGCGGCGCGGGAGCGGATTGCCGGTGTGGCGGTGCGGACTCCGCTGGTGAAGCTGGACGTTGAGCGACTGACGGCGTTGGGGATTGCCGCGCCTAAGGCGGAGATATGGCTGAAGGATGAGTCGAAGCAGCCGATTGGGAGCTTCAAGCTGCGGGGGGCTTATAACAAGGTGGCGCAGCTTTCGCCGGATGAGTTGAAGCGGGGCGTGATTACTTACTCTTCGGGGAACCATGCGCAGGGAGTGGCGTATGCGGCGCGGGCGCTGGGGGCGAAGGCGGTGATTGTGATGCCATCGAACGCTCCGCAGGTGAAGATGGACGCGACGCGGGCACTGGGAGCGGAGATTGTGCTGGTGGGAGCGGCTTCGAGCGAAAGGCGAGTGAAGGCCGAGGAGCTGGAGACGGAGTTTGGGTACACGATGGTGCCTCCGTATGACGATGAGGCCGTGATTGCCGGGCAGGGGACGTGTGGGTTGGAGATTGTGGAGCAGCTTCCGGACGTGGGGCTGGTGCTTTCGCCGGTTTCGGGGGGTGGGTTGCTTTCGGGAGTGAGTGCCGGGGTGAAGCTGACTTGCGCGGCCGAAGGCAGGGTGGCTCCGCAGGTGTGGGGGTGCGAGCCGGAGCTGGCGGCGGATGCGGCAGAGAGCTTTCGGACAGGGAGGCTGGTGGAGTGGCCGGCGGAGAAGACTACGCGGACGCTGGCCGATGGACTGAGGACGCAGTCGCTGGGGGAGCGGAATTTTGCCGTGATTCTGCGGTTCGTAGATGGGATGGTGACCGTGACGGAGGCGGAGATTCGGGCGGCGCTGAGGGTTTATCTGGCGGCGACTGGGATCGTCGCGGAGCCTTCGGGGGCGGTGACGCTGGCGGCGGCGCTGTTTCATGCCGGGGAGCTGCCGGCGGCGGAGAAGATTGTGGCGATTGTTTCGGGCGGGAACCTGGAAGTGGCGCTTCGCGAAGAGCTTCTGGCGGAATTGCAGAACGAAGGGGCGAGTTTGCACGTCTAAACTGACAGCCATGCGATTGAGTGTCTCCATTCCGGTCTGCCTGATGATGTGCTCTTCCCTGCTTTGTGCGCAGAAGCGCAAGAACGACCTTTCGGGGTATGACCGGGCGGCGAGAGCAACGGTGCTGCATGTGGCGAACCTTTATGTGACCGCGGATACGACGGCGCCGCCGATCGCCACGGTGACTCCGGGGCACGAGGTGGTGGTGCTTTCGCACAATGGGCCGTGGGTGAACGTGTTTGCGAATACGGACACGAAGGAAGATCAGGACCCGGATTCGGCACCGGAGTTTACGGACCCGGGATCGAACCCGGACCCTAGCTCGGGGTGGATCAAGGATGTGGGGGTGGTGGGACCGAAGACTCCGAATGGGGATACGCTGATTTTTGGGTACGCGGCGGAGCTGGAAGCGCAGGCTTCGCAGCCGCATCCTCCGCAGGGAGCGGCGACGGCGGCGCACCTGCTGTACCTGCGGCTGGCAGAGTATTTTCCTGACTCTCCGATGGCGGCGGAGGCGGCATTTCGGGCGGCGGATATTCGCTGGCAGATTGATAAGGCCGATACGTCGACGCTGCCGAGCGCGCATGAGCAGGAGGCGTACCTGCGGCCGCAGTTGTATGACGGCGGGTTGAAAAAGGTGATGAAGATGTGGCCGGATTCGCCGTTTGCGGCGCGGGCGGCGTTTGATTTGATCGACGCGAAGCTGTGCGGAGACTGGCAGGGTCTGGCGAAGTGTCCGGAGATGGAGACGAAGCTTTACGTGCAGTATGCGCAGAAGTATCCGGGGGGGCCGAAGAGCGCGGAGGCGTTGTACAACGCGGCTTATAGGCAGGGTGCGCTGGTGACGATGTACAACGTGGATGAAGAGAAGAAGAAGGCAGACGAGGCGGCGAAGAACTGCCAGTCGATCGCCGACCAGATGAAGCAGCAGTATCCGAAGTCGGACTATACGGCACGGGCGCTGGCGATTGCGTTTCGGGTGGGTCAAGGGATTCCGGTGTTTGGGGACGACCGGAACTAGGGCGAGCGAGCCGGCTCGCGTAGAATTCTGCTATGCCTTTTTACAAGATTCTGATCCTGGCCATAGTGCAGGGACTGGCGGAGTTACTGCCGATCTCGAGCTCGGCCCATGTTGTGGTTGCAGCTCGCGCGATGAACATGGCGCCGATGGGGTCGCCGGAGATGTCGTTGCTGCTGGTGATGCTGCACACGGGAACGATGTTCTCTGTGATTGTGTACTTCTGGAAGCAGTGGATGCGGGCGTATTTTTCAAGCGGCGATGCGTTCAAACGCTTCGTAGTTCGAGCGGTATGGGCGACGGTGTTGACCGGGGTGATCGGGTGGCCGCTGCAAAAGGTAATCGTGCGGGTACTTTTCCATGGCGCACCGAGCGCTGAAATTGAGGACCTGTTCGATCGGCTCGATCTGATTGCCCTGGCGATGTTTATGGCGGGATTGCTGATCCTCTGGGCAGGCATCAATGAGCGGAAACCTGAAGCGGAGATGACGATCGACTACGAGAGGTCGGCGGCGCGGTCGGGAGGCAACGTAACCTTCGGGCAGGCGGGATTGATGGGAGCGATCCAGGGGATCTGCCTGCCGTTCCGCGGGTTCTCGCGATCGGGTTCGACAATCTCCGTGGGGCTGCTGGCGGGATCGACGCGGGAAAAGGCGGAAGGGTTCTCGTTCGCGATGGCGGTGATTATTACGCCGCTGGTGATTGCGCGAGAGAGTCTGCGGGTGCTCCATGCGGCGCATGCGGGCCTGCTGAATCTGCACGACAGCGTGACGTCGGCGGGGATGGGGATGGTATTCAGCTTTATTGCTGGACTGGCGGCGCTGAAGTGGCTGAGCTCGTGGCTGGAGAGTGGGAAGTGGTACCTGTTTGGGGTGTACTGCCTGTGCGCGAGCGTGGCGATCTGGTATCTGCACCAGACGGGGTTCTGAGAATGGTTCGATGAAGCATCAGGCGTTGATGCACCGCGGTGACGTTGCAGGGTGCGTGTAGAGGCAGGCCCAGGCGATCAGTGCGAGTTGTACGGGGAGGCGAGCGTAGAGCGCCCATGTGGGGATGCGCGGGAAGAGCTGCGGGTGAAGCGCCATGTTGATGTTTGCAGGAAATATGGCGAGAAGTAGAAGAATGATTCCCCAGGCGGCGGCTCGGCGAGTGGGTGGGTAGAGAAGGCCGAGGGCGCCGGCGAGCTCGGCTGCGCCGCTGATCAGAACAAGGGCGTGATGCGCGAGGAGTCCGGCGGGGATGGTGCGCTCGTACACGCGTGATGCGGAAAAGTGCGCGATACCGGCGGCGAGGTAAAGCGCGGACATCAGGTAAAGCGCAATGCGTTTCACAATCACTGCAGAGGACGATAACACGGTGCAGATGCAACAAGAGCGGCCGCGGTGGCCGCTCTTGTTGGTGATGAGGGGATGGCGGGCGCGCTAGCTGTTCGCGAGCGCGTCGCGCTGGTTACGGACGTAGTCGTGCGAGTTGACGATGTGCGCCTGCTGGGTGGTGAGGAGCTGGCGGAGGGGCAGAGGAAGTTCCTGCTCGAGCGCGTCCTCGTAGACTTCCCTGGCGTGGTCTTCGCCCTGCTCTGCAGTGGCGAGGAGAGAGTGATCGCCGCCGCCGAGATTGGCTTTGAGGTCTCCCCAGGCGCGATGCAGAGCGCCAGCTGTGGAGCCGGACTCGCTGATGTCGGCCATGCCGGCGCGATGCAGTTCGCTTTCGAGCTCGGCACGGAAGTTGGCTCGCTTGAGGCTTTCGGCGAGGAAGTAGCGCTTCACGGTTTCGTTCTTGAGGTGCTCGCCGATGTCGGCGAAACCTTTCTGACCGTCCTGGAGCGTTTTGATGACGTCGAGAAGGACACGTTCAGTCTCTTTGTTGCGGGCGGAGCCTTCGAGTGTATTGGGCATGTTGAACCTTTCGGGGCCGATGAGAATTTTCTTCGCATTACCGAACTGCAGAACTCGTGCGGGACGATGGACTTAAGACGGGGCGGGGTCTGCCGGCTGTGCGCGATTCTCCTGCGCCGGCAACAAGCGGGAGAAATCGCGAAAATCCCACTCCCCCGCCACCGATGTCCGAACTGCGTTTGTGCAGCAGCTCATCCATGTAGCTAGATGCAAGAGATGACAGAAGCGTTAGCTGCGATAGCGGAGCAGTATGTTAGCGAAAATGCGCGCTGGGTGACATTGAAGGGGTCGTGACCAGTATGGTTCGGGTCCGCACAGGGCGGAGGCAAGGGCGGGGCGCACAGTTCACTATGGAAGGATGAAGGTGCTCCCGCTGTTCGCGGTTCCACTGAGCAGCGCCCGCGTTACGCATGGGCGGCTCGAAGCGAATTTGCGGCAACCCTTCTGAAGAATTGTTTTGCAGCGCGCCTCTTCAATAGAGGCGAAGGACCCTGAGATGAAATTGTCGAATGCGCCGATCCGTTCACAGAGACTTGTTTATTCGCCGACACGCAGCCGCCGCCTGAACGAGATGCTGGGGCTGATCGTGCTGGTGTCGGGTGGGTTGATGTTGATGGCTCTGATGACGTATACGCCGTCGGACCCGTCGCTGAATACCGTGGGAGGAGGAGCGGCGCATCCGGCGCACAACTGGACGGGGCTGGTGGGAGCGTATATCGCCGACCTGCTGCTGCAGACGCTGGGTGTGGCGGTGGTGTTTGTTCCGCTGGTGCTGATGCGCGTGGGTGGAGCGTGGATGCGGTCGCGGCGCGTGGGGTCGGGTGCAGCCAAGACCGTGGGGATGCTGCTGTGGCTGGTGTTTGCGCCGGCAGGCATCGCACTGCTGCCGGGGCACGTGATGTGGCGGGGAGCGCTGCCGGTGGCCGGAGTGGAAGGACGCGCGCTGGCCGATGGTCTGATCCACTTTGTAAACTTCCCTGGCGCAGCAACAATTTGCGCGCTGATGGTGGCGCTGTCGCTTTACCTGATTACGAGCTTCCTGTTGACGTCGGCGGGCGAGTGGTTCGCTGCGCACTTCAAGCTGGTGCGCTGGATGCATGCGCGGTTTGCAGCGTGGAGAGATGGGCGCAAGGGTGCTGTCGATGAGGACGGTGTTGAGGAGTACGAAAGCAAACGCGAGCGCGCGGTAGCGAAGGCGAGGCAGCGCGCGGAGAAGGCCGGGGCCAAGTCAAAGGATGAAGTCGATGCAGCGGCGCCGAATACTTCGCTGCTGGGGAGCTTGTTTGGATGGTTTGGGCGGCGTGGGAAGCGTGAAGAGATTGAAGAGGATGTAGAGCCGGCGCGTGCGGGGTTTGTTGCAGAGCCACCTTCGGTGTGGGAGACGATGCCGCGCACGATGGTGGATACGGTTCCGCTGAGTGGGTTGCAGGCAGCGACCGCTGCGGCTGCACCGTTTGCGGATCAACTGTCTGCCGCGGCTGAACCGTTGCGCAAGGCGCCGATGGAGAGCGTGCTTCCGTTTGCGGCGAAGGCGGAAGACGACTGGCTGGATGCGCCGGATCGGCGCACGCCACCGCCGCTGTTTCCGCGCGGAGCGACGGCGATGGACAGGATGGATATTCCGGAGGCACCGCCAGCGCGGCTTCCGAAGGCGGTGGCTTTGCCGCCGATGCCTTCACCGACGGCGGATATTCGCGATCAGAATATTGCGTTTGGCAAGCGTGCGGATGCAGACATTCGCGCTGTAGCGATGACGACGAAGAGTGTGCGCGGATACAAGCTGCCGCCGAGCTCGCTACTGTTCAAGAGCGAGGAGCACGCGGAAGTGCGGCATGACGCGCTGCGCGAAGAGGCGCGGGTGCTGGTGCAGAAGTGCGCGGAGTTTGGCGTGGCCGGCACGGTGGAGCAGATCAATCCCGGGCCGGTGGTGACGACGTTTGAGTTCCGACCGGATGCGGGCGTGAAGTACTCGCGCGTGACGGGACTGGCCGACGACCTTTGCCTGGCGATGGCGGCGGAGTCGATTTTGATTGAGCGGATGCCGGGCAAGTCGACGGTGGGGATCCAGGTTCCGAACTCGGAGCGTGAGACGATCTGGCTGCGGGATGTGGTGGAGTGCGAGAGCTTCGCGAAGTCGAAGTCGAAGCTGCCGATTGCGCTGGGCAAGGATATCAGCGGGCGCATCGTTACAGGCGACCTGGCTTCGATGCCGCATGTGTTGATTGCGGGGTCGACGGGCTCGGGCAAGTCGGTCGCGATCAACGCGATGATCATGAGCGTGCTGTTCAAGTCGACGCCGGAGCAGGTGCGCATGATCATGGTCGATCCGAAGCGGGTGGAGCTGGGAATGTATGAAGGCATTCCGCACCTGTTTACGCCGATCATCACGGAGGCGAAGCTGGCGGCGAATGCGCTGCGCAATGCGGTGCGCGAGATGGAGCGCCGGTTGAAGCTGCTGGCAGCGAACCATGTGCGCAACATCGACCAGTTCAACAAGCTGTTTGAGCATGGGTCCGAGTACTTGTTTGAGGATGTAAACCAGGAGCCGCTGCCGTACATCATGATCATCATCGATGAGCTGGCGGATTTGATGATGCTTGACCGGTCGAACGTGGAAGAAGCCATCACGCGACTGGCGCAGATGGCTCGCGCGGTGGGCATTCACCTGGTGCTGGCGACACAGCGGCCTTCGGTGGATGTGATCACCGGGTTGATCAAGGCGAACGTGCCGACGCGCATGAGCTTCAGGCTGGCGACGAAGGTGGACTCGCGGACGATCATCGACAGCAATGGAGCGGAAAGCCTTCTGGGACGCGGCGATATGCTGTTCCTGCCGCCGGGGACATCGCGGCTACAACGGGTGCATGCGCCATTTGTGACGGAGAAAGAAATTTCAGCGGTGACGGAGTTCTGGAAAGCGCAGGGCACGGCGGAGTACGTGCACGGGTTTCTGGAAGGACCGAAGGATGAGAAGGAAGCGGGCGATGGGCCGGGCGAGAGCAACGGCGACGACAACGATCCGATGTATGACGATGCGGTGCGGCTGGTGTTCGAGTTCGGCAAGGCTTCGACGTCGCTGATTCAGCGGCGGCTGCGTGTAGGTTATGGACGCGCGGCTCACCTGATCGACCTGATGGAGAAGGATGGTTTGGTGGGGCCGGCGGATGGATCGAAGCCGCGGGAGATTTTGAAGTCGCCGAATTATTTGAGTGAGATTGACGCGGCGATGCGGTAAAGCGCAGCGAGAATCAATGTGAATTTTGTCCGCGCAGCCATTGCATGACGGTTGTGCGGACTATTTCGTAGGTGGGTTCCCCGTTGGGGTAGCGGGCGATGGTGCCGTGGGACTTGCCGTTGTACCAGTCGAGGGCGAAGTCCTTGATGGTTGTGGTGGTTGCCTGTTCGTCGGGATGGAGGACGTCACCCTTTTGGAGGGCGGCTTTGGCGGCGTCGGCGGATTCGAGGGAGATGAACTCTTCGACGCGGCCGGTGGAGGAGAAGCGTTCGAAGTTGTAGCGGGTGAGCGAGCGGCCGACAGGTTCGGTGTATTCGCGGACGATCCAGTGCTGGTTGTGGACGTCGAAGGCGTCGATGACGTCACTCTCGCGGGTGGTGATGCCAGGTTCGTTGCGAGAGCGGGCTCCGCGGAGAATAGCGCGCTCGCGGTCGAACTCGTCCCAGCGGCCGAGGGCGGCTTCGATGATGACGAGGTTTTTGTGGGCGAGCCACATCTGGGGCTTTACGGCGACAACTTTGCGGTAGTCGAGCTCGGCGGCTTCGTAGTCGTGGAGGCCGAGATCGGAGTCGGCGATGCCCATGAGGGCGTCTGTGCTGTGGGGATGCGATTGGGCGTAGCCGGTGAAGATGCGTTTGGCTTCGGCGAAGTGGCGGTCGGCGATGGCTTGCTTGCCGGATTTGAGAATGGGATCCGTGGTGGCTTGTTGCGGCGAGAGGGTCTGGGCATGCAACGACGTCAGTGTGAGCGCGAGGGTGATCGTGGTGAGGCGGCGTAGCGGCAATGCGGCTATTCCCTTCCCTGCCGCTTGATGGTCTGCACGGCGGTTGCGCCGAGGCCGGCGACGATGGCGATGAGGCCGATCCAGAGGAACTCCGGGTGGCGCTCGGTGTAGGGGCGTTCATCGGCCCGTGCGATGAAGCGCGGGTTGAACTGCTCAGGGCCTAGCGTCGCCAGGGCGGGCGTGGCGCTGGGCTGAAATAGGCGCGCATAGTCATAGACGGGCGGATGCAGGGCGGCGTCACCATAGAGGAGCGTGTAAGTGGTGGAGGGTGCGGCATCGAAGCAGAGAGTTCGGCGGCGCATTTGGAGCTCGACGGCGTGGATGGGGAGCGGAGGGTCGTCGCCGTTGGCGATGGCGATGGTGACGGTTGAGCCGGTGTCGAGGTTGGCGCCGAGAGCGGCAGCGATGGTGAGCTGCTCGCTGTTGATGGCGGGTGCGGAGGAGTTGGTCGCGACGTGGACGCGGGAGATTTCACCGGCTACGGTTTCGGCGGTGGGAGACTGGTCGGCGGAGCTTGAAGCCTTGTCTGGAGTGGCGCTAATGGCGACTTCGCGGAAGAAGTTTTTGCTGAAGGTGGGGTCGAGAGTGAAGGCGGCGCGTTCGATGGGGACGTGCGCGGGGACGTGAAGAACGGCGAGGGTCTGGCGATTGCGCTGTCCGAGCTGCTGCGTGGAGGCGACGGTGGAGTAGAGGGTCTGGGCTTCGCGGCTGGGCGGAACGTTGGCT
>JAZKBC010000144.1:9499-12127 GCA_040388825.1 Acidobacteriota bacterium
TCCGCGGACGATGGAAGGGGAGAGTGCGGGGAGCGGGTGGCCGTCGAGGCTGGTGAGGTGCAGCGTGACGTGCAGGAGCGGGAAGGTGGACTCCTGCAGCGGGAGCGCGGTGGAACGGGCGAGGTGCTGGCGCGTGAGGTCGAAGAGGGTGAAGCTGCCGAGGGTGGTGGGCGGGCCTTGTTGTGCGGGCGCGGTGACGGTGGCGAGGGCGATGAAGTTCTGGGCGTCGAGGTGGAGGTCGACTTCGGTGTAGGCGCGCTGCGGCATGACGAGGTCGAAGACGATGTCGTTGTTGCGCAGACCGAGGTTGCGGATTTCGGCAGTTTCGACGTCAGCGGGCTGGGCTTCGCTTTCGCTGACGTTGAAGGGCTGTTCGATTGGCGCGGAGTTTGAGGAAGAAGCGAAGAGGCGGAGGTCGTTGGCGGCAGCGCTGGCGGCGTGGGCGAAGACGGCTGCGTCAAGGAGGGTGCAGGCCTGGCCAGTTGAAGCTGGAGCGAGCGTGATGGTGCGCTGGTAGTGGAGGTGTTGCGGATCGGCGGTGGGGGCGGAGGATTGTGCGGCGCCTAGCTGGAGGAGGAGCGCGGCGAGGGTGAGGGTGAGCTTCACGCGTCGCCTCCGGTGGACTCGAGTTCGGTGTGCGGGGGTTCGCGGAGGCCGAGCCAATCCTTCTGATAGGCGTAGCTGATGGCCATGAAGAGGGCTCCGAGGCAGAGGTAGCTGGCGACGCGATAGCCGGTGCCGAGCGAACGCATGTCATAGAGGACCGCCTTGAAGACGGTGGCAGCCAGGAGGACGAGGCCGAACCAGCGGAGCGGAGCGCGGCGGAGGAGAAAGCCGAAAACAAGCATGGCTGTGCCTTGCAGCATCATCCAGCCGGAGAAGGCGAAGTCGGCCAGCTCGGTGTTCGCGGAGTCACTTGCGACGAAGGCGAGGAAGATTTCGCGGTGCATGGCGGAGAGCAGGACGAGGTTGAGGAGTACGAGCGCACCGGCAGCGATCACCGGGCTGCTGAGCAGGGATTGCGGGCCGGCCTCGATGCGGCGGGCGAGAATCATCGCGACGATCAGAGCGACGGCCGCAGCGAGAGAGGTGGCGAAGTCGCGGTTGAAGAAGGGCTGCGGCGAGCCACCGAGGATGTAGGGATCGACCATGGCGGCGCCCGCACCCAGCAGCAACGCTGCCCATGCCAGCCACGCAAGAACATTGCGCGCGCGCTGCTCGATCGTTGACCGGGAGATGATGGCGAGCAGGGCGACAGCTTCCACCAACCAGCCGAGCGCTATGCCATGCCCGGTGGCTTTGAGCGGGATGGCTATGGTGAGGAAAACGATAGCAAGCGAAAGATGCACGGCTGCGATCACACCGGGACGAATTCGTGTGAAGCCTAGATAGATGGCAGCGAAGCCGACGGCCGCCCAGGGGTCCCAGTCGCGGTTGCCGCTGTCGACGAGGATGGAGTAGAGGGTGAGCGCGCCGAAGATTGCAGCCGCCAAGGACGTGAGGATGGAGACAATTAAACCTTCGGCGGTGGTTGCGAGCAGAGGAACAGCAGCGAACGCTGCCCAGAGGAGGACGGCGAAGACGGACGTGAGCGTGGCCTTGGTGGGGTCGAAGAACTCGGAGTACCAACCGATGAAGAAGATCGCCGTGGCGGGAAATGCGCCGAGCAGAAGAATGCTCCAGGGTTTGAGGCGAAGGAGCACGAGCAGGGACAAGGCGATGGTGAGCAGGTAGGTGAAGAGAAAGACTTCGTGGTCACCGCCAGTGGAGAGCAGCAAGGGCGTCAGGTAGGCGCCGAGCAAAGCATAGGCGGCGAGCACGAGAGCGTCCTGCGACCAGGCCATGATGGCGTTCCAGATGGTGACCGCAATCATGGCGATGAGAGCAACGGTGGCGGGGAGGAGATGGTAGAGCTGGAAGCTGGCCCAGAGACTGAGATAAAGCACACCCGAGCCAACGGCTTTGAGCGCGTAGCTGAAGGCAAACATGTTCTGGCGGCGAAAGCGCTCGGACCAGAGGACAACAGCGATACCCGCGACAAGGCCGGCCAGGATGCGGCCGCGAGGGCCGATCCAACGGTTTTCAAAGGCCCACTTGAGAAACCAGGCCGCGCCGACGAGGAGCAGAACGATAGCGACCTTGCTGAAGAGTCGCTCTCCAAGCTGGCTTTCAAGCGACTGGTTGGGCGCCGCTTTGGTGCTGAAGGAAAGCGCGGGGATGTGGGGCCGCGGAGTGGGTCGCGGAGTGGGGACGGGTGGATGCGGAGCGGGTGGTGGTGGAACCCGGAAGGGTGGCGGCGTGGAGTGGATCGCGGCCAGGTCAGCGCGCAGGGCGGCGACTTCGGCTTCGAGACGGGCGAGGCGGTCGGCAACGGCGGGGTTTGCCGGCTGCTGCAGGGGGAAATCAGCGTCGTCGTGCGAGCCCATCGGCATGGCCTAACTTTACCCCGGCGGGGACGTTGTTGACATCTTTTTGGTTGCCTGACGAACACGAACGAAGGTTTGAAATCCACAGTGGCCAAGCGTCCCCAAGGAGGAGCGCGTCCTGTAGCCTTGAGGGAGTATGCGAGCTTTGGCTGGTCCACTCCGGGTACTCGTGGTTGATGACGATCCCGTGATGCGGGAAGTG
>JAZKBC010000144.1:12137-24361 GCA_040388825.1 Acidobacteriota bacterium
AGCAATGGCGGCCGATCCGGCGCTCGACGTGGTCCTGACCGACATGCATATGCCCGGCGGGTTGGAAGGCCGTGCGCTGGCCGAGCGGATGGTGGCGGCAAGAACCGGAGAGACGCTGCTGATCGGCATGAGTGGAAGCCATCCGGCACAAAGTGAGATTGAGCTGTTCGATACATTCCTGGTCAAGCCGTTCCACACGAACGAGTTCACAGCGGCGGTGAAAGAGGCCGCCACGCGGGCTCGTAGCGGGCACGGCGCGGCTGCGACGAAAGCTTCTGTCAGAACTGAGCGCACGGGTGTGGTGGACGAGAAGATCTTTGCGAGTCTGGGAGCGACGCTTCCTGCGGGGCAGCTGCGCGAGCTGTATGCGTTAACGCTGAGCGATGTTCGCGAGCGGTTGACGAAGATGGAAGCCCTGCTGGCGGCGGGCGATGTGGACCAGGTTCGGCGCGAGGCGCACGCGATCAAGGGTGCGTGCGGGATGGTAGGAGCGGCTGAGCTGCGGGAGCTGGCGGCTGCAACGGAAGGGGGTTCCGTCGGAAGTCCCTGCGGCGTGCGAGCGGCTGGAGCGTATTCTGGACACAAGATTATCTGATTCCCAAGTTGCATAACACGGAGAGCCTGACAGCATGGCGACCGAAACACGCAAGCCGCTTCCTAACCCGACCCCTAGTTCAAAACCGATTCATCGGCCCTTGCAGGGCAACATTCGCATCGTGGTTGCTGACGATCATCCCGTAGTTCGCTTTGGCGTGAAGAACATGCTGATGAGCGAGCCAGGGTTTGAAGTTGTCGGCGAAGCCGAAGACGGCGACGTTGCGATTACACAGACGCTGGAGCTGGAACCTGACATTTTGCTGCTGGACCTGGCGATGCCCAGGCTGCCGGGCCTGGAAGCGATGCGCGCGATCATGTCGCGTTCGCCGCGGGTAAAGATCATCATGCTGACGAGCACGATTTCGACGCAGCAGATTATCGAGGCGCTGCAGATTGGCGCGCGCGGTATCGTGCTGAAGGACTCGGTTGCCGATGACCTGACCGAGAGCCTGCGTGCGGTGCTGGGCGGCGACTATTGGATTGGCGGCCAACGTGTGGCGAACCTGCTGGCTGCGCTGCATGAGCTGATGGCGCAGGCCGCAGCCGTGCCCGAACGCAAGACCTATGGGCTGACTCCACGTGAGCTCGAAGTGGTGACGTGCATCGTTGAAGGCTGCTCGAACAAGGACATTGCGAAGCAGTTCTCGATCTCGGAAGAGACGGTGAAGCGGCATCTCTCGAACGTGTTCGACAAGACCGGCGTTTCAACGCGGCTGGAGCTGGCGCTGTTTGCGATCAGCCACAAGCTGGTGGATATCGACGCTTAAGGTTTTGTCGTTGAAGCTGGAGAAGCCGCCTTACGGGGCGGCTTCTCTTTTTGCGGTTAGAGCTGGCCTTCGCCGAAGAGAGTTCCGCGGCCGAGGAGATTCTGCGGATCGAATCGGCGTTTGATTGCGCGCATGGCTTCGATTTCGGCGTCGCTGTACTGCAGCCTGAGCAGAGCGGCCTTGCGTTTGCCGAGGCCGTGCTCTGCGGAGACTGTGCCGCCGAGTTCGACGGCTTTCGCGGCAAACTCCTTTAGCAGGCTCGTTGCAACTGCGGCTTCGGCTTCGTTGGCGGGGAGCATGTTGAGGTGCAGGTGGGCGTCACCGAGGTGACCGAAGATGACGTAGCTGTTGGGCAGCTCGGCTTCGAGGCGTTGGCGATAGTAGGCGAGCATGTCGCGGTCGCGATCAAGGGGGACGGCGTAGTCGGTGCCCATATTGAGGAAGCCGCGCTTGCGCATGGTTTCGACGACGAGCTCGGGCATGGAGTGGCGGAAGACGCGGAAGCGCTCGCGGTCGCGGGGTTCGAGGGCGAACCATGAGGAGTCGATGAGCGCGTTGTGCTGGGCGAGGCGCTGCTCCCAGGCTTCTATGTCGGAATCGGGATCGTCGCCTTCGGCTTCGATAAGGAGCGTGGCTTGCGCGTTGCGAGGGATTTCGGGGTAGCGCGCGCGGAGCATGTCGAGCGAGCGGCGGTCGGCGTACTCGAGCATGCGGAGCTCGGGCACAGAGCGCCAAGCGGCGACGGCGTTGAGGGCGTCGTCGTCGCTGGGGAAGAAGATGACGCCGGCGAAGAGGTCGCGGGGGATGGGGAGGAGGTCGACTTCGGCTTCGAGCGTAACGCCGAGCGTACCGTCGGAGCCGCAGAAGAGGTCGACCCAGTCCATGCCGGGGGAGAGGCGATAGCCGGCGGTGTTCTTGGTGACGTTCGGAGTGGAGAGTGCGGGAACGTCGAAGTTGATGGGCTCGCCACGACGATACCAGCGGACGCTGCCGTCGAGCATGGCTACGCGGATGGCGCGGAGGTGGCGGCGGGTGCTGCCGAAGCGGAAGCTGCGCGAGCCGCTGGCGTTGGTGGCGATGTTGCCGCCGATGGACGCGGAGATTTCAGTGGGGTCGGGCGCGTAGAACTGCTTCGTTTTCGCGGCTGCGTCGCGGAGTTCGAGGAGTGAGATGGCCGGGCCTACGCGGGCGAGGCCTTGCTCGATTTCGAGTTTGCGGAAGCGTTCGAGCGAGAGCACCCAGCCGCCGAGAGGGACGCGCGAACCGGTGAGGCCGGTGCCGGCTCCGGCGAGGGTGATGGGGGTGTTGGTGCGGACAGCTTCGGCGAGTGCGTCGAGGACTTCGACTTCGGTGTGCGGGATGATCACGCGGTCGGCGTGGCCGGTGAAGCCGGAGGCGTCGGTGAGGTACTTCGCATCGACCATAGGAGCGATGCTATCGCAGACGCGACCTGAAGCGCAGGCTGCGCGGCGTCAGTCTTGCGGGGGCTGGCGCAGCGAGTATTGGCCGTCGCGCTTTTCGATCCAGGGCTGCAGCTCGCGTTTGGAGATGGAGGCGAAGAATTTGTTGCCCTGCGAACGCAGTGGAGGAAACAGGTTGAGCACGACCTGCGTGGCGTGGAGCAAGCGAATGAAATTTGCCGGACCGAGGGTGGCGGCGAGTTGCGCTACGCGGGATTCCCTGCGGCTTAGGAGCTCGAACTCGTTGACGTAGAAATCCCAGAATGGATAAGCGCGGACGTTGAACTTCCGCTCGGGTTGGTACGAGGCGATGCACTTGAGGACGTCGCGTCCGGTCCAGCGGTAGATGTAGTTGGGAATGGGGCCGTCGCGCATGCCTCCAGAGCGATACGACTGGGAAGAGACTGCCGCCAGTTCGTATGGAAAGGAGAGGCGGTGGCGTTCGAGGAATCGCAGCGCGGAAGAGTCGTTGGGCTCGAGGAAGAACACGTGATCGCGCGCGACGCGAACCATCTCGCCGAGCGCTTTGGGCGGACATTGGCAGTGATGGAGGATGGCGTGGGCGCAGACGATGGAGAAGCTGGCATCGGGCATGGCGATGGCTTCGGCGTCGAGGGCAGAGCCAGAGTCGTCGAGGTTGGAGAGCACGATGTTCGTGAAGCCGCAGGCGGTGAGGATTTCGAGGTCTTCCTGGCCGCCGCCGATGACCAGCACAGGTTGGGTGCGATCGACGCCCGAGGCCGTCAACTCGCGCTCCATGACGCGCAACAGGCAGGCTTTGCTCTTGGGAGCTCCCCGAATGCGGTTAGTGGTGGCGGGCGATTGGTCTTCCTGGTGCATGCGTTCCTCAACGAATGGATGAGCCGGGCAACTTCAGTAGACCGGGCGTAGGTGGAGTGCGTGTCAGGATCGTGTCACGGCTTTGTCATTCCCTGCTCGGCGAGCCGCGCCGCTGCTGCGAAGCTGCCGCCATACAATGGAACGATGAACGAATTGGATTCAGCGATGGTGGATGTGCTGGTGATTGGCGCTGGGCCGACAGGGCTGGCGTGCGCGATCGATGCGCAGAACGTGGGCTGCAGCGTGCGGCTGGTAGACAAGGGATGCCTGACAAACTCGCTGTTTCACTATCCGGCGAACATGACGTTCTTTACGACACCGGAACTGCTGGAGATTGGCAACATCCCCTTTCCTTCTCCGAACCAGAAGCCGACGCGGACGGAGGCGTTGGAGTACTACCGCAAGGTGACAGCGCACTACAGGCTGGATGTGCGGGTGTACGAACGTGTGACGAGCGTTGCAGGCAGCGATGGCGATTTCAGCGTGCATACGGAGGATCGCTTCGGGCGCGCGCTGGTGCATCGCGCGCGAAAGCTGATTGTGTCGACGGGATACTACGACCTGCCGAACAAGCTGGGTGTCGAGGGTGAAGAGCTGCCGAAGGTAGCGCATTACTACGACGAGCCGCATCCTTTTTACGATCGCGATGTGCTGGTGGTGGGCGGGAAAAACTCGGCGGCGATCGCGGCGCTGGAGCTGTATCGGCATGGAGCACGGGTGACGCTGGTGCATCGCGGAGCGGAGCTGCACAGGCACATCAAGTATTGGATCAAGCCGGACATTGAGAACCGCATCAAGAACGGTGAGGTGAAGGCTTACTTCAACACCACCGTTGAACGGATTGGGCTGGATGATGTGGTGCTACGAAATGCCGACGGCGAGCTGACGATTGCGAATCAGCAGGTGTTTGCGCTGACGGGGTACAAGCCGGACTTTACGTTCATCGAGTCGATGGGCATCAAGCTCGATCCCGAGAACGCGAGGTGCCCGGTGTGCGATCGCGAGACGCTGGAGTCGAATGTGGCGGGGATTTATGTGGCGGGCGTGGTGGTTGCCGGAGAGCGAACGAACGAGATTTTTATTGAGAATGGGCGCTTTCATGGAGCAGTGATTGCCGCGGACCTGGCACGGAAGCTCAAGGGAACGCAGATGGAGCAGCCGGTGGCGCCCGAGCATACGATCGCGGCGGAGTAGTGCTCCTAGGCAGAGGACGCTGCGTTAGCCGATGACGCGGCGGCGGAAGCCACGCATACCGATCCAGGTGAGCAGCACGAGGTAGAAGCAGAGCATGAGCAGAACGACACCCTTGTTCATGTGAGCGAGGCCGGGCGTGAGTGCAGCGCGGAGGCCTTCGCTCATGTAGACGATGGGGTTGATGAGAACGCCGATCTGCAGCCACTTGATGTGGTTGAGCGCGGCCCACGGATAGTAAACGCAGCCCAGAAACGTAATGGGCATGATGACGACGCCGAAGATGAGGCCGATCTGCTTGGGCTCGACGAGCGTGCCGATCGAGAGGCCTAGTGCGCCGGCGAGGAGGCTCGCGAGCACGATGATGGCGATGAGGAAAGGCCAGCTTGTGACGTGCGCGTAAACCGGCGTTGAAGGCACGTAGTAGGCGAGCGGGAAGACGATGCATGCCGCGATGACGCTCTGAAAAGAGCTGAAGACAATTTTTTCGATTGCGACCGCAGCGACGGGCATGGGGCACATGACGCGGTCGTCGATCTCGCGGGTGAAGCCGAACTCCTGCGCGAGAGGAAGGGCGACTGCGGCGATCCCGGAGAACATTATGGCGACTGCCATCAGGCCGGGCAGGATGACTGTGGAGAAGTTCGCGCCGGCGCCTGCAGCCATTTGCGTGGTGGGGTTGAGCGCGGCACCGCCGGACATGTGCGGCATGATGTAGGTGAACACGAAGAGAAACAGCAGCGGGTTCATGCAGATGCGGATGAGGAATGGGCCCATCTCGCGGCGGAGCACGAAGAAGTCGCGCTGCATGAGGCCGAGGAAGGCTCGCGTGTAGCTGAGACGGCGGCTGACAGGGACTGCGACGGTGGCTGTGGCTACGCTGGTGGCCATGATTTACTCTCGCAGGTCTCTGCCGGTGAGGCGGATGAAGACGGTTTCGAGGCTGGGCTCGTTGGTGGTGACGTCGCGTAGTCCGAACTCGGTGGCCGTGGTGATGACTTGCGCGAGCAGGCCGTCCCGGGCTTGCGCGAGGACGCGGACACCGCCGGCGATGGGCTCGACGCCGTTGACGCCCGCGAGAGAGCGAAGGCGTTGCTGCATCTCCTCCGTGCGTGATGGGTCGGCCATGCGGAGGTCGTAGAGCTTGTCGCCGCCGACCGTGGCCTTGAGCGCGGCGGGAGTGTCTTCGACGAGGATGCGGCCGTGGTCGATGATGGCGAGGCGGTCGCAGAGCTCGTCGGCCTCTTCCATGTAGTGCGTCGTGAGGACGATGGTGATTCCCTGCTCGCGAAGGCCGCGCACGGCTTCCCACATGGCGATGCGACTCTGCGGGTCGAGCCCGGCGGAGGGTTCGTCGAGGAACAGAACGCGGGGGCGATGGGCGATGGCGCGCGCAATCTGCAGGCGCTGCGCGAGGCCTCCGCTGAGGGCTTGCGGGTAAGCTTTGGCGCGATCGCTGAGGCGGAACTGGTCGAGCAATTCGGCGGTGCGGGCGCGGGCCTCGGACTTGGACATGCCGAAGTAGAGGCAGTGGAACTGGATGTTTTCTTCAACGGTGCAGGAGCGGTCGAGGGTGTTGTACTGCGGCACGACTCCGATGAAGCGGCGAGCTACGGCGGGCTGCGCGACGACGTCGATGCCGGCGATTTTGACCGAGCCCGCGGTGGGCACGGCGCGCGTGGTGGCGATGGAGATGGTGGTGGTCTTGCCGGCGCCGTTGGGGCCGAGCAGGCCGTAGATCTCGCTGGCGGCGACGCGGAGGTCAATGCCATCAACAGCAGTAACGGGATTTTTGCCGCTGTAGACCTTGCGCAGGCCGCTGATTTCTACGATGGATTCAGACACTGGGCTCGGCCTCTTGATTTCTCGATTATACGGATGCGATGCCCCGCGCCGCATGGGACAAGCGGGAGCGAAACAGCCTATGATTGATGGTGCTATGAAGACGATTCAGCAGGACGACCTCATCGAAAGCGTGCGCGCAGCGCTGCAGTACATCAGCTTTTTTCACCCGGTGGATTACATCGAAAATCTGGCTCGAGCGTATGAGCTGGAGCAGTCCGAGAGCGCGAAGGACGCGATGAAGCAGATCCTGGTGAACTCGCGGATGTGCGCCGAGGGGCATCGGCCGATCTGCCAGGACACAGGCATCGTGACGGTGTTCATCAAGCTGGGGCTGGAGTGCCACCTGGTGAAGGGTGACGGGCCTGCGAGCATGACGCTGCAGGAGATGTGCGATCAAGGAGTGCGCGAAGCATGGCTCGATCCGGATAACAAGCTGCGGGGATCGATTCTTGCCGATGCGGCGTTCAGCCGGAAGAATACGAAGGACAACACACCTTGCGTGGTTGAGGTATCGCTGGTGAAGGGCGACAAGGTAGATGTGACGGTTGCAGCCAAGGGCGGTGGAAGCGAGGCGAAGTCGAAGTTCGTGATGCTGAATCCTTCGGACTCGGTCGTTGATTGGGTGGTGAAGACGGTGCCGACGATGGGTGCGGGATGGTGTCCGCCGGGAATGTTGGGGATTGGCATTGGCGGAACGGCCGAGAAGGCCATGCTGATGGCCAAGCAGGCGCTGATGGAAGACATCGATATGCAGGAGCTCAAGGCTCGGGGAGCGAAGACGAACATTGAGAAGATGCGCGTGGAAATTTACGACAAGGTGAATGCGCTGGGCATTGGAGCGCAGGGACTGGGCGGGCTCACGACCGTGCTGGATGTGAAGATATTGGACTGGCCAACGCATGCAGCGAACCTGCCGGTGGCGATGATTCCGAACTGCGCGGCTACGCGGCATGCGCATTTTGTCCTGGATGGTTCGGGGCCGGTGTATCTTGATCCGCCGTCGCTGGAGCATTGGCCGAAGCTGACTTATGACCCGCAGGGAAGCAGGCGTGTGAATCTGGATACGCTGACGCATGAAGAGATCAAGACGTGGAAGCCGGGCGAGCGGTTGCTGCTGAACGGAAAGCTGCTGACCGGACGCGATGCAGCGCACAAACGGATGACCGATATGCTGAGCCACGGAGAGAAGCTTCCGGTGGACTTTACGAACAAGCTGATCTACTACGTTGGGCCCGTCGATCCAGTGCATGACGAAGTGGTTGGGCCGGCGGGACCAACGACGGCGACGCGCATGGACAAGTTCACGCGGCAGATGCTGGAGCAGACAGGATTGCTGGGCATGGTGGGCAAGGCCGAGCGCGGCGTTGCGGCGATCGATGCGATTCGCGACAACGAAGCTGTGTACCTGATCGCGATCGGCGGCGCTGCGTACCTGGTGTCGAAGGCGATCAAGCACTCGCGGCTGCTGGCGTTTGAGGACCTGGGCATGGAGGCGATCTACGAGTTCGATGTCGTGGACATGCCGGTGACTGTTGCTGTCGACACGAGGGGCAACAGCGTACACACGACTGGACCCGAGGAGTGGAAAGAGAAGATTGCGCACAGCATGGAAGTGGGCGGCGTGGCGATTTTGGGGCAATAATGGCGCGGGTTGCCAGCGATTTGTGAATTGTAGCGTGCGGCGCTTTGGTTGCCCCGCAACTACTTTTATTTGAAGGACACCCTTTGCTGACATTGAGCATCCGAAGCTGCTGTAGCGTCGTGCGCTGACGCCGTGACGCGCTGCATCCTGCAGCGCCGACACCAGCAATGGGAGATTCGAAAATGTTTACAACAAAGAGGCAGTGGATGGCTGTAGTTCCGGCCGCTGCACTGTTAGCAGGTTTGTGTGTGGTTGCATCGGCCCAGGAACCCAACCCGACGGCGATAGCGCCGGGAGCACGGCATGGAAATGTTGTTGCTGAAGGACCGAACGGTGACACATACGTTTACCACGTGAAGGTCGTGCAGCGGTCGCTGGACGCGGTGAACTATGTGAACCGCAACGGAGCGACCGAGGTGAACTTTGCGGGCACTGAGTTGATGCCTGCGGTTACCGGTGAGGCTAAGGTCGAATCGGTGACGGGGAAAACGAAAATCTCCATGAAGCTCGACGGATTGACTCCGGCGAATGGATTCGGGCCTGAGTATCTGACCTATGTGTTGTGGGCCATCTCGGCTGACGGCCGGCCGCAAAATCTGGGCGAGTTGGAGCTTGCGGGCCACAAGGCCAATATTGACGTGTCTTGCCCGTTCCAGTCCTTCGGCATGATTGTGACCGCGGAGCCGTACTTTTCGGTGTCGATGCCGAGCGACGTGATTGTGGCGAAGAACGTGTTCAGCGAGAAAACTCGTGGTGTGCTGCAGCAAGTGAACGTGCACTACACGCTGCTGCCGCGCGGGCTGTATGCGAATACGGACGGCGCGCATTCGGTGGAGAATCCAGTCACTGACCGCGAACACTACCCGCTGGCGCTCTACGAGGCGCATAACGCGGCGCGCATTGCTCGTGCTTCCGGGGCGGACAAATACGCAGCAGACATCATGCGTGAAGTGGAAACGGACCTGCACAATGCGGATGCCGGACAGGCGAGCAATCACCGCGACGTGCACATGATCTTTACCGATGCTCGCCAGGCTACGCAGCGGGCGGAAGATGCTCGCATCTCCTCGCTGCGCAAGCAGGATGAAGAGCGTCAGCTCGCGGAGCGGCAGGCGAAGGAGAAGGCGCAGCGAGATGCCGCGGCTTCGCAACAGGCCGCAGCGAATTCGCAGATTGAAGCGGCTAACGCGCAGGCTCGTGCAGACCAGGCTGCGGCTGAAAAGGCCAAGGCGGATGCGGCGAGAGCTCGTGCGGAAGCTGAAGCAGCCAATGCTCGTGCGCAGGCGGCTGAGGCTCAGCACAGCGCCGCCGCCAGTGAAGAGAGTGCAGCGCAACTGCGTGAGAAGCTGAAGATGCAACTGAACGCGATCCTCCAAACCACGGAGAGTGCTCGCGGTCTGGTCGTCAACATGAGCGATGTTCTGTTCGATACGAACAAGTACACGCTGAAGCCGAACACGCAGGTTGACCTGGCAAAGGTGGCAACGATTCTGCACCTTTATCCGAGCCTGAAGGTTCAGGTTGAGGGCTATACGGATTCGACAGGCACGCCGGCGTATAACCAGACGCTGAGCGAAAACCGTGCGGACTCGGTGAAGAACTTCCTGATCACCAACGGTGTTCCTTCAGAGAACGTTACTGCGCAGGGCTTTGGCGCTACGAACTTTGTGGCGGACAATACCAGCCCTTCGGGACGTCAGCAAAACCGTCGCGTGAACCTGGTGGTTTCAGGAGCGGAGATTGGTGTGCAGACGACTTCCGGCGCACAGTAACCTCGTACCATTTTCGTCGCTGCATGGAGACCGCGATTTCGATCGCGGTCTTCGTGCATTATTGAAGAGGCGGTGAAAGAGAGGATTCTGTGGGAATTTCGCTGAAGAACAAAGTGGTCTTTGTGACCGGAGCCAGTGCGGGTATTGGCGCGGCGACCGCGATGGAGTTTGCGAAGCTGGGCGCGAAGGTGCTGATCTGTGCACGGCGGTTGGAGAAGCTGAAGGAGCTGGAGCCGGCGTTGATGGAAGCTGGAGCTGCTGAGGTTTTCAGCTTCGAGCTGGATGTGCAGGACCGCGACGAGGTGCAGGGTACGCTGGGGTCGCTTCCTGAAGTGTGGCGCGAGATTGAAGTGCTGGTGAACAATGCGGGGTTGAGCCGCGGGTTGACCAAGTTGTGGGACGACGACGTGCAGAACTGGGAAGAGATGATCGACACGAACGTCAAAGGGTTACTGTATGTGACCAAGGCCGTGGTGCCGGGGATGGTGAAGCGCGGCAGCGGGCATGTGATCAACCTGGGGTCGATTGCGGGGCACATTGCTTATCCGAACGGCGCGGTGTACTGCGCTACGAAGGCTGCGGAGCGGTTCATCAGCGATGGTTTGCGGATTGACCTGAATGGGACGCCGGTGCGTGTGACCTCCATCGATCCGGGGATGGTGGAGACGGACTTCAGCCTGGTGCGGTTTCGCGGCGATACGGCGCGAGCGGCGAAGACGTATGAAAACGTCGATCCGCTGCAGCCGGAAGATATTGCCGATGCGATTGCGTGGGCGGCTACGCGGCCGGCGCATGTTGGGATTCAGACCGTGGTGATGACTTGCGTGGCGCAGGCGAATCCGTTTGTGTTGACGCGGAAGAGCTAGGCGCCAACCAGAGCTGATCCAGAAGGCCTACGCGCTCCAGCTGCTGATGGACCAGCCAAGCTGTTGGAGCTCGGTCTCGATGGTGGCGAGGGCGAGCTCGAGTGCGCTGCGGCGGTGTGGACTGCTGGTGCGCTCGGAGAGGATGCGTTCGCGCTGCATCTCTAGAGCCTGTATCTTGCGCTTGCGTTCGGCATCGACGCGTCGGGCTTCGGCAGTGAGCTCCGCGGTGCTCGTGGACTTTGGAGCTGCAGCTTCGGCCTGCTGCTGTTCTACGCTTTTGGACTCCCAGCCTTTGGACATAGGTCTATCTTACGCTGAACGGCCGCCCGTGGAAGGGGCGGCCGTTGTTGGAGCGGAATCAGCGTTGGTTATTGGCGGCCGAAGCGGTAGAGAATTCCGGCGTTGAAGCCGAAGTTGTTCTGCAGCGTGACCGAGGGGGTTCCGGGGGCCGAGGTGAACATCGTTCCGACGTAGGTGGGTGTGACCCGGAAGGCGAGGTCGGGGTAAAAGTTGTAGTCGAAGTTGACGCCGGCGGAGAAGGCGGGCTTCATGCCGTCCTTCCAGATGCCGAGGTCGGTTCCGGGGTGGGCCTTGGCACCGCCGGAGAAGATGCCCCAGGCGGTTCCGCCGAGGCCTTCGACGCTGATGGCGAGCTTGTCGGTGCGGTAGAAGCGATAGCCAGCGCCGCCGAGGAAGTTGTACTCGTTGATCTGCGGATCGTAGACGTTGTAGGGGTTGCTGTTGACCTTGGCGTGGCCGAACTCGCCGCGCGCGTCGCCTTTGACGTAGAGCCTGGGGCTGAGGAAGTAGTTGACCGAAGCGGCCCAGGTGACCTGGTTGGAGTCCTGGAGCAGCGAGCCGGGACGGAAGCGGAGGAGACCGCCGCCGCCGAAGATTTCCCAGCGGTGCGCGTAGGTCTCGTTGATTGTTCGGGCGATGCGAGCCTGACGGCTGGCGTTGGTTTCGTGATGGACAGGCTGCTGAGCCTGGGCGGTGGGGAGGGCGGCGGAGAAGAGGCCGGCGACTGCCAACGCTAGAGAACACACTGCTGACTTGCGAACAACCATCGAAGAGGAACTCCCTGCAAATGAGGAACACTTGGCGAGCATGAAAGCTCGCATTGTCCCATTAGAACATCCAGAGGGGGTTGCGGGTAGCAAGAGTGTTGGGGAGACCCCCTCCCCCCTCCCCCTCCTCTGTTGCCCGGGGCTAAGTGGCTTTGTTTGTTGGGTTTACAGGCGGAG
>JAZKBC010000145.1:0-8003 GCA_040388825.1 Acidobacteriota bacterium
AACCCCTTTAGAATGAAAGGCGTAGCCCAGATCCCCGCCTGCAACCCCCACAAACCAAGCCACTTACCCCCGGGCAACAGATGAGGGGGTGGGGGGAGGGGGTAATCGCCGCGACCACTCCCCGTCCTCCACAACCCAGTCCTATACTCTGAGTTAAGTATGGCCACGCACCATCCAATCCGCAAAACGGTTCACGCACCCTCCCCGGAAATCCCCGACAAGCTCTACTTCCGCATCGGCGACGTGGCCCGTCTCTGCGAGGTCCCCGCCTACGTCCTCCGCTTCTGGGAAACCGAGTTCCCCCAGCTCAAGCCCAACAAGGGTGGCACCGGCCAGCGACTCTACCGCCGCAAGGACGTCGAGATGGCTCTCCGCATCAAGAGCCTCCTCTACGACCAGGGCTACACCATCCCCGGCGCCCGCCAGGTCTTCAAGTCCGAACTCCAGGCCGTAGCAAAGGCCAAAGAATCCGGCCCCTTCGCCGCCCCCGAGCCCACGCCCGAGCCCATAGCGATCGCCGCTCCGGCACCCGTACCCACGCCAGTCGCTGCCACCAACGTGGCCCCCATCTCCACCCTCCGCCGCGATGCCCAGCTCCAGACTCTCCGCGACGAAATGCGCTCGCTGCTCACGCTCCTCGGCAACCCAGTCTCCACCAAGCCCGCCGAAAGCAAAGTCAAAACCATGCGCCCCCGCCTGGTCCTCGAGCCCAAACCCGACCCTCGCCGCAACCAGGGCGATCTCTTCAGCCTCGAGTAGCCATCAGCGCTGCGACACCTGATCTCAACCTATATCCTTGCAACCAGCGCTGCCCTGAACTTCCAAGGCGCAGCCAACGCACTTGCATTTCCTGAAGCCGACCAATGACCGTACCAACCATCCCACAACCCGAGCTTACCCGCCGCAAAGGCCACACCGCCGGCTCGGCTGCCATGCTGCTCATGGCAAGCGCTCTGCTCTCCGGCGTGCTCGGCATGGTCCGCATCTGGTACGTCAACCGCCTCTTCGGAGTAGGCCCCGCGCAGGACGCCTATCGCGCCGCCTTCGCTCTCCCCGATCTGCTCGCCTACTTCCTCATCGGCGGTGCAGCGTCCATCTCGCTCATCACCATCCTCAACCGTTACCGTGAAACCGGCCCCGACAACCAACCCGATGATGCCGGTGCCGACCACGCTCTCTCCGTCATCCTCACCACCATGCTCGTCGTCCTCGGTGCTGGAGTTCTCCTCGGAGAAATCTTCGCTCCGCAATACGTCTGGCTCGCCAACAAGGGTTTCCGCCACGACGAGCTCCGTTTCCATCTCTGCACCGTCATGACTCGCATCATCCTCCCCGGGCAAATCTGCTTCTTCATCGGCAGCGTCATGGGAGCGCGCCTGCAGGTCCGCAAGATCTTCATCTATCAGGCCATCGCGCAGCCGCTCTATCCGGCCGGCATCATCGCCGGAGCTTTCCTGCTCCACCGCCAGATCGGCATCTACTCTGTAGCTGTCGGCGTTTTCCTCGGCATGTTCGTCGGCTACGCCGTCCTCAACTCCCTCGGAGCCTTCCGCACCGGCCTGCGCTATCGCCCTATCGTCAACTTCAAAGACCCCGCGTTCCTCGAGTGGCTCAAGCTCTCGCTCCCCCTCATGATCGGCGTCTCGCTGGTCATGTTCGACCGCCAGTTCCTCAACTACTTCGCCTCCATCCGCGAAGGCGGCATCACCCTCCTCGGCAACGCCAAGGACCTCTTCAACGCTCCCTTCAATATCATCGGCCCCGCTGCCGGAGCAGCCTCGCTCCCGTTCTTCGCCTCCCTCTTCCAGCAGAGGCGCGCCTACGACTTCTCCGCCTCCGTCGGCCGCTCCGTCTCCCGACTCTTCGCTGTCGGCATGCTCGTCTCCGGCTGGATGATCGCCCTCGCTCCCTGGCTTATGGACCTGCTCCGCAACGGCAAGTTCAAGCACGCCGACGCAGTCGCAGTCACCCACCTGTTCATCATCCTCTCCTTCACCCTCTCCATCTGGGCCGTGCAGGGCATCTACGCCCGAGCGTTCTACGCCGCCTCCGACACCAGGACTCCAGCCATCACCGGCACCATAATCACCATCGCCTCCATCCCCATCTACTGGGCTCTGTTCCACTCGCTCGACCTCACCGGCCTCGCCATCGCCTCCGACATCGGCATCCTCGTCCAGACCATCACGCTTGCTCTTCTCCTCCACAAGAAGCGCCTCGTCTCACTGGCCCACCTCGAGTTCGCCGAGCTCGCCCGCGCCCTCGTCGCCGCCCTCCTCGCCTGGGCCGCCGCCTACGCACTCGTCAGCCATCTGCCAGCCGTCAAGACCTGGCGCGGCGATCTCCTCATCATCTCCGCAGGCTCCACAGCCTGGGCCATCGTCGCCTTCGCCGTCCTCTACGTCGCGAAATCCAAACTCCCCAACCAAATCCTCCGCCGCCGCTCCGCATAGCGCCGTTCTCTACGCTCTACCCTCTACGCTCTACACTCTGCTACCCTTCCCTCGTGCCGACCATTCGTACCAAGCCCGAACTAACTCGCCGCGACCTCCTCCTCAACAGCGCCGCCCTGCTAGCCACCAGCAAGCTCTCCCTCGCCGAGCCAGCAGCAGCCACGCCACACACCGAGAAAGGCCTCTACGAGCGCACCCTCCAATCCTGGTGCGACGGCCTCCTCGCCCACCAGCTCTCCTTCCCCGACCCCGCGCTCCACGGCGCTCTCCTGTGCCCCGCCGACGGCCTCATCCACGGCCGCATCGGAGATGCCGTCTACCCGCTCCTCCGCGTCGCGCACACCACCGGCCAGCACAAGTACCTCGCCGCCGCGGTCGACATCCACAACTGGTCCGAGGGCAACGTCTCCCGCGCCGACGGCTCCTGGGTCAACGACGTCACCCTCAGCAACTGGCAAGGCATCACCGTCTTCCACTCCATCGCCCTCGCCGAAGCCCTCCACCATCACGGCGCAATCCTCCCCACCGCAACACGCCAGCAGTGGACAGCCCGCCTCGCCCGCGCAGCCAAGTTCCTCGACGGCTTCATCACCATCGAAACCGGCAACATCAACTACCCCGTAACCGCCAGCTACGCCTTCGCCATCTGTGCCAAAGTCCTCAACGAGCCCCACTACCTCGACCGCGCCCGTAATCTAGCCCACGCCAGCCTCCAGCACTTCACCCCCAACCACCTCCTCGCCGGCGAAGGCCATCCCCTCGACGCCGTCACCGCCACCGGCTGCCGCCCCATCGACCTCGGCTACAACGTCGAAGAGTCCCTCCCCGCGCTAGTCCTCTACGCAACCCTCACCCAGGACACCGAAGTCCTTGAAGCCTTAGTCCCCGCCCTCAAAGCCCACCTCCAGTTCATGCTCCCCGACGGCGCATGGGACAACTCCTGGGGCAGCCGCAACTACAAGTGGACGTACTGGGGCTCACGCACCTCCGACGGCTGCCACCCCGCCTACGTGCTCATGGGCCAACACGATCCCGCCTTCCGCGAAGCCGCCCGCCGCAACCTCGAACTCATGGCCGCCTGCACCCACAACAACCTCCTCTACGGCGGCCCCGACTACTTCCACCACGGCGACGCCCCCTGCATCCACCACGCCTTCACCCACGCCAAGGCCCTGGCCACCGTCCTGGATCGCGCGACGTTCCCCACCGAAGCCCCGTCTCGACCCAAGCTCCCCCGCGACGAACCCTACGGCGTCCGCAGCTTCCCCGAGTGCGGCACCCACCTCGTCTCCATCGGCGACTGGCGCGCCACCATCACCGCCAACGATTTCGAATACATCGAACACGTCCAGTCCGGCGGCGGCGACTCCGCCGGCGGCCATGCCATGGGCGGCACCCTGTGCCAGCTCTACCACCAGCAGCTAGGCCCCATCCTCACCGCCAGCATGAACCGCTACCAGCTCATCGAGCCCGCCAACCAGCAACAGTTCCTCGACAAGCCCCACATGTGCCTAACCCCGCGCATCGAAGCCGTCGTCGACGGCAAAACCTACACCAGTGCCTGCGACCCCAAAGCGAGCCTCACGCACACGGAGTCCGCCAACAGCGCCCTCTTCACCGCCACCGGGCACCTTTGCGACACTTCCGGCAAACCCGCTCATAGCGACGCGATCAGCTACCGCTTCACGTATTTGATTTCGCCTGAGTCAGTCAAAATCATCGCGAGGGTTTCGTCAAAGCCCACAGCCGAAACCAAGCTCATTGTTCCAATCATCGCTTCCGCGGAACATGGCACATGGCAGCCCTATCCACATAAGGCAATCATTCATAAGAATGGAGATCATTCACTTTGGATTGAAACGGCGGAGTCAGACGCCTTCGATCCATTTCCGAAGGAGAGAACATTCAATCTTGTCCCCGGATTTGAGTGTGTTCCTCTATCCTTGCCTCTAAAGGCGGATCGAGACGGATATGTACTCCTCGAACGCGTGAACGTACCAATGAAGCCCTAAACCTCCTTCGCGTCCTCATACTCCTCATGCCAGGCAGTCTGGATCGCCTCCAGCAGCCCTTCATTCGACTTCAACGGGTCCCCCACAAACCCCGGCAACTGCACCACCCACTTATGCAGGTCCGTAAACCGCACCGAGTACGGATCCGTATCCGGAAACATCTCCTGCAACTGGATCCCGATCTCCTCAACATCGTTCCAATCAATCTCACGCGGCATTGTCGTGTCTCCTCCCCTCCAGTCTACTCAGTCGCCTCCACCGGCCACTGCAACGTAATCCCCCGCCCATCCGGATCGCGCAACGTCAGCGTCCGAAACCCAGGCCCTCCACCGTACTTCGTAACCTTCGGCGGCTCACACTCCACACCCGCCTCCTTCAGCCTCTCGTAAGCCCCATCCACATCCGGACATCCGTAATAAAACCAGGTCCCAAACCGCTCCTCCCCTTGCGCCGGACGCTCGGTAGGCCTCTCCCCCTCGTCATACTCCGTATTCAGCATGATCGTCGCCTCATTCGCCCGCAGCATGCACCAGTGGAATAACTCCTCACCACGCACCGTCGCATACGTCGGCGACCGCTGCACCATCTCAAACCCCAGCAGCTCGCGATAAAACCGCACCGTAGTCGGCATATCCCAAACGCTCATCAACGCGCAAACGTCCCGCACCTCAATCGCCATCACGCCTCCTCACCACCCTCCGGCCCCCAGAACACCGCCCACGTCACCAGGTCCTCCGTAAACTCCACAAACCGGTGAAACTTCCCCGCCGCCACAAACAAAACATCCCCCACCCCAAACGCAATCCGCTCATCCTCCACCTGCAGCACACCGCTCCCGCTCATCACGATGTACAGCTCATCCTGCCCATGCGACGTCTGGTAGTCCTTTCCTCGCGGCGCAAACAGAATGACCGACATCGTCCCCCGCGCCATCGCCTCCACATCCCAAACGCCCTCCGGCCACCGCTCCGTCGCCGGCAGCGGAAGCCGTTTCATCGCCTCATCCAAAGTCACGCGCATCCCCACACAATAGCCCAGCGCCCGTCCGCACGCACCAAACGCGATAAAATAAAGCTCAGCAATGCCTACCGAGACCCAGCCCGCTCCTGCCGCAAAATTCGAACCCGGCACCGCTCCCGCAAAACGCAGCATGCCTGCCCGCCGCCGCCTCATCGCCGCCAGCCGCAAGCTCCGCGAGCTAGGCTCCATCGCCTCGGCCGTGGCCTCCACGTCGCACCCGTACATGGCGCACATCGTCCCCATGCGCCGCTGCAACCTCGCCTGCACCTACTGCAACGAGTACGACGACGTCTCCAAGCCCGTCGACATCGAAGAGATGAAGCGCCGCGTCGACCACCTCGGCCGCCTCGGCACCTCCGTTATCACCATCTCCGGCGGCGAGCCCCTCCTCCACCCCGAGCTCGAGCAGGTCATCGCCCAGATCCGCAAAACCGGCGCCATCGCCGGCATGATCACCAACGGCTACCTCCTCATGCCCGAGCGCATCGCCAGCCTCAACGCTGCCGGCCTCGACCACATGCAGATCTCCATCGACAACGTCATGCCCGACGACGTCTCGAAGAAGTCCCTCAAGGTGCTCGACGCCAAACTCCGCATGCTCGCCGAGCACGCCGACTTCCACGTCAACATCAACTCCGTCGTCGGCGGCGGCATCGCCAACCCCGAAGACGCGCTCACCATCAGCAAACGCGCCCTCGCGCTCGGCTTCAGCTCCACCATCGGCATCATCCACGATGGCAGCGGCCAGCTCAAGCCCCTCGGCGACCGCGAACGCAGCGTCTGGGACGAAGTCCGCAAGCTCACCCGCCGCAGCTATTCCCGCTTCAACCACTTTCAGGAAGCCATCGCCAACGGCCAGCCCAACGACTGGCGTTGCCGCGCCGGCTCCCGCTACCTCTACGTCGACGAGAACGGCATCGTCAGCTACTGCTCGCAGCAGCGCGGCTACCCCGGCATCCCTGTAGCCGAGTACACCAAAGCCATCGTCGAAAAAGAGTTCCTCACCGAAAAATCCTGCGCCCCCAACTGCACCATCAGCTGCGTCCACCAGGTCAGCTACATCGACCACTGGCGCGCCCCGCAGCACACCACCATCACCCCCGGCGGCGCCGGCCACGGCGAATCCTCACTCGTGCAGATTCAGTAACTAACCCGCATCCCCAATCAAATCCGGAGCCGCACCATCGGAACAGAACTCAAGTTTTGCTTCGAGCTCGATCCAGTGGATGAAATCGAGCCGTGGACCTCCAAGGCAGGCCCGAGCCAGAGCTGGTTCGGCCTGACCTCCGGACGCTACTGGGTGGAGACTTCAGTCGGCACAGCATTGCAACATACCGAAGTTGGGCGCGTGCAGCGGAATCTGACCTCTCCGTACGCGGACTACCACGTAGCGAGATTCTTCGAGGACTTGCAGAACGTGTTGTCCGCAGTGCTTGAGCCTGTTCCCAGCGACATCGCCGCGCTGACGGCGAATTCAGAATGGCGTGCGGCGATCGCGCTCCATAAATCGTCAGAACCTGGGAACAGCAACTACACCTACGACATCGGTGAGGCGTTCGAATGGCGTCGAGAACGCTCGATCGATTCCGGACATCTTGCGTCCGGCCCTCACTTCAATTTCTGCAGAATCGCCGATGCGGTGCATGTGGATTGGGAAACGCCTGGCGACAATACGAAAGAGATTTGGCTCACTCCCGCTGGCAAATTCACGATCAGCGCCGACAATTTCAAGATCGCTGCAGAGCGATTCATCTATGGCTTTCTGAACGCGATGCAGAAGCGAGTAGACGACATCGCCAGAAATGGCTGGCAAAGGCCGGACTGCAACCTCGACGTTCCTGCCCTCATCAGGGAGCAACGCAAGAGAGTCCTCCGTGCTCATGATCTTTTGCTGACAACCTGCAAAACCGACTGGCCCGAGATAAGAATACTCATTCGCGAACTCTCTACCTCTGCCCGTATCATCGACCCGCTCGACTACGAAGGCACGGTCCAGTAGGCTCGACAACTACTTCCGCCCCGCGACCTTCCGCTGCACCGGCCCACTCGCCTTCGCCGCCTCCGCCTGCGCCGTCGTAATCGCCGCCTCCAACTCATTGATATTCGCCACATCGATCCACCGCGTCCGCGTTACCACAAAAATCTCCGGCGTCTTCATCAGCCCCATCTTCAACCCCAGGTCGTGATCCGCCTGCACTTCCTTCTTGAACCGCCCAGTCGGATCCACCACCATCGGCATCGTCTTGTGGTGCGCCGCAATAAACGCCCGCGTGAATCGATCCAGGTCGTCTGGGCCGGCGATCGTCATCTGTTTCACAAACACCTCGCGCCGATACTCCAACTCCAACTCCGCCGACACCTTGTCCCGCAGGTACCGCGCAAACACTTCCGCCGTCGGACTCCACTGATGCCCTGGGATCATGAAGTCATAGTGCACAATCGGCACCTTCGCCTTTGCGGCAGCCGCACGCACAATCGGAAACGCATACGCGCAGAACGGACACTGCATATCCGTCCA
>JAZKBC010000145.1:8013-21993 GCA_040388825.1 Acidobacteriota bacterium
CACCGGCGGCTTCAGCATCGACGCATCCTTCACCGGCGTCTTCGGATTCCTCGGCCCTTCGCCCAGCACCGTCTGCGCCGAAGCCGCCGCTCCACCAACGCCCAACGCCACCATCACAGCCAGACACCCAGCCAAACGTCGCAGCATCATCTCCCCGACCTCCTCCGCAAACTGAATCTCAACCATTCAACCATGCTGCCCGCTTCTCTTCGCCCATCTAAAATCCAACTCATGCGCGCTGCCCTCCTCCTCCTCGCCCTCACCCTCTCCGCCAGCGCCCAAACCCGCACCGTCGCCATCACCGTCGACGACCTCCCCTGCGCCAACTGCTCTCCCCGCACCCCCGGCGGCGCCTCGCAGCCCAGCCTTATGCTCGACACCAACCGCCGCCTCGTAGCCAGCCTCCAGCGAGCCCACATCCCTGTCACCGGCTTCGTCGTCACGCACATCGCGACCCAAGCCGGCAACACCGGCACCGCGGCCCTCCAGCTCTGGCTCAACGCCGGCTTCGACCTTGGCAACCACACCGACACCCATCCCAGCTTCGCCGACCTCACCATCGAGCAGGAAGAAGCCGAAATCCTCCGCGCCGACGCCGTCCTCCGTCCGCTCCTCGCCCCTCACCACAGGCAGCCCGAGTTCTTCCGCTTCCCCTACAACAGCACCGGTGAAACCCAACCCAAGCACGACGCCCTCGCCGCCTTCCTCACCGCCCACGGCTACGCAGTCGCCACCTGCACCATAGACACCTCCGACTACGAGTTCGCCTCCGCCTACGCCCGCGCCCTCGGCGCCAACGACGCCGACACGGCACAAAAGATCCGCACCGCCTACCTCACCTACAGCGCCGCCGAGATCGACTTCTACGCCTCCCTCAACCACCGCGTCCTAGGTTACGAACCCCCACAGGTCCTCGTCCTCCACGATAGCCTGCTCAACGCCGACACCATCGACGACGTCCTCGCGCTCTTCCGCAAAAGGGGCTACAGCTTCGTCAACCTTTCGGAGGCGCAGCACGACCCCGCCTACTCCATCCCCAACACCTACTTCACCAAATTCGGCCCCATGTGGGGCTACCGCTGGGCTCGCGACAAAAACCTCGGCAAGTTAGGCCTCCATGAAGACGAAGCCCCCACCTGGATCAGCGACTACGCCGAAGGCAAACCCCTACCCTCACAGCCAGCGGCGAAGCCCTAGGAACTGCGCTCCTCACCAAAGCCCCTCACGCACATACGCCCGCGTCCAAAGCGCCACGTGCAGATGCACCGCCTTCCCCCACGCGATCTCCACGCGCCGCAACTCGTCTTCATCCCCAATCTCGCTCCGCAACAACTCGCGGATATCCGTCACCACCGGCAGAAACCCCAGCAGATACCGCAGCGGCACCACCGCCGGCGTATGCGCTCCATCCGCCTTGTTCTTCTTCGCCGGGGTATGCCGCAAGCCAATCTCCTCCTGGTAATCCAGCCACGCGCGATCATGCGGTCGCGTCGCCACGTCCACCACCCACTGCACAAACCGCGCCTTCACGCGAGCCTTGTAAGCCTCATCGGGCTTTCCATCCGGCGCAAAGAACCACTGCGCCAAATGCGGCTGCGCTCCAATCACCGCCCGCCACGCATCCACCATCTCCTCTCCACGTCGCTCAAATATCGCCGCATGCCGCGCCAGCGCTTCGGCATCCGCCGCACTCCATCGCATCGTCGCTTCCAGTTGCCGCAACTCTTCTTCGCTCACCGGAGACGTCGCCGTCCCCTCCGCTCCAAACGTATACCCAGCAATCGCACTCATCGTCCCTCCTTCGCCGCTTCCACGCGCTGAATCACCGACCGCACCGTCGACAGCAACGCTCCCGAGTTCATCAGCGCGGCCACATTCCTGTGATGCAGTGGATGCTCTCCCAGCCGCGCGCGATAGCGCTCATACTCCGCCAGCGATTCGAACTCGATCAACCCAACAGCTTCGCTCGTCGATCCCGCAAAATCCGTCGGCAAAAAGTACCCGACAATCTTTCCTCCACTCTCCGCTATCGGAATCTGTTCCTCCGCCGCATACTTTGCAAAGGCCTCCAGCTTGTTCGGATCAAGGGTGTATCGCAAATACAGAGTGATCATGGCCATCTCCTCACGCACAGACTAACCGCGCAGTCGGCCAAAACACTTCGGCGCATACCGAAGCATCCTCAACATTTCTGCGCGACAATATCCTCAGTGGAAGCCTTTGCCAACACCGCCGCGCTCCTCGGAGATCCCGCCCGCGCCGCCATGCTCCTCAGCCTAATGGGCGGAGTCGCGCTCCCCGCCGGCGAACTCGCCCACATCGCCAACATCGCTCCCCAGACCGCCAGCGGCCACCTCGCGAAGCTGCTCGAAGGCCGCCTGCTCTCCGTCGAGCTTCAAGGCCGCCATCGTTACTATCGCCTCGCCAGCCCGCGCGTAGCCGACGCCCTCGAGTCGCTCCTCGTCCTCACCCATCGTCCTCAGCCGCGCAGCGCGCCGCAACCCACCGTCGCGAAGCCCGGCACCCTCGCCTACGCCCGCACCTGCTACGCCCACACCGCCGGCTGGATCGGCGTGCAAATCGTCGCCTCGCTGCAGCAACAATCGCTGCTCAAACCAACCGCCGCGAGAACCTTCAAAATCACGCCCGCTGGGCAAGCCTGGTTCGAAGCGCTCGGCATCGATCTGCCTTCGACACCGCGCGCCCGCGAAGCCTCTGCCCGCCGCTGTCTCGACTGGACCGAACGCAAACACCACCTCGCCGGTCCTCTCGGCTGCGCGCTCTACCGCCGCCTCCGCGAACTCGAGTGGCTCGCCCCCATGCGCGACACCCGAGCCCTCCGCGTCACGCTCCGCGGCAAGCGAGGCCTCTGGGATTCCCTCCGCATCCCCATCGAGTAAACCCCTCGCAGCCAGCCGCTAAAACGCCAACTGCCGCATCGGGCCCGACCGCTTCGCATACTTCCACGCTTCCTTCAGGTATCCAGCCACTGCGACCACCAGCGCTACTCGCAGCGCCAGGCCCACTGCGTGGTTCACTTCGGCAATCTGCGCCAGGTCAGCGCTCGCGCTGGCCGCCACAAAATACACCGAATGCCACGCCAGCATCCCCAACGCAAACAGGGCAAGCGTATCCGTCACCGCCTTCATCACCTTCAGCTTCGCCTGCATGGCCGGAACAAACGCCGCCAGCTTCACCACCAGTTGCAACACCAGCACAACAACTAGCACAACGTAGAACGAATGCCAGATCGGCGCCAGTCCCACCCCCAGCTTGTCCAGGAAAAACACTCCCGGCCCAATGATCCAGAACGGATGCCACGGCACCCAAAGCACGTACGCCATCCAGAGGCAATGCACCACCAGGTCGATCACCCGCTTCACATCGTCCTTCGGCATCCACGCGGGCTCCGCAGTCGTCTTCAACGCTGGCAGCTTGAACGGGTCCCACTCATTCCACTTCACCCGCACCTTCTCCTGGCTCGTCCACCACTCGATCCCCGCAAACACCGCCGTCAGCAGCGCCAACGTAATCAGCAGCGACGACACCAGCCCCAGCCCAAACCCAACCAGCGCCTGCGCCACCGACTCCCTCTGCGACGTCGCAAACTCAATCCCCCGCGCCAGGAAGCTCACAAACACCACCAGCGGCATCACCCGCTTCAGCGTCAGCAGGTAGAACGGGAACACCGTCGGCCCAATCAGCGAACGCTGCGGCAGATACCGCAACGCCACCACCTGCGGCTTTCCATGCGCCTTCAGAATCGCCGCAACGTCGCCTTCATTCATCTCGCGGTCCAGCGACTCCGCCCGCTCATCCATCTCCGCCAGCAAATTCGCCCGCAACTCCGCCAGCGTGTCCGTCTTCATCTCCGCCGGAAGAAACTCTCCAATCGCCTGCAAGTACCGCTCCAGTAGCTCCATCACCATCACCTCACGCTTTCCGCATCGTTCATTTTCAAAATTTTCTCGACCGACTCATTGATCCCCCGCCACTCCGCCAGCAGCAGCTCCAGCACCACGGCCCCATCCGCGCTCAGCCGATAGAACCGCTTGTTCCGTTTGTCTTCCTCGCGCCACTCGCTCACCAGCAGCCCCTGCGTCTCCAGCCGCCGCAGCAGCGGATACAGCGTGCTTTCCTCGATCGCCAGCCCCTCATCCGCCAGCGCCTTGCGCAGCGTGTACCCGTAGTGCTCCACCCGCAGCTGCGCCAGCACAGCCAGCACCAGGCACCCCCGCCGCAACTCCAACCGCAGCGCCTCAAACAAACTCGAACTGGAAGTCGTATCCATACTGTATGAAACATACTGTATGGCAAACAGTGTGTGCCGTCAAGTATCCGAACAGAAAATTTGCCGTCCCACCTCTGCCCCTCGCCTCATCCTGAGCCTCAAGCGAAGGACCTCAGTATTTCGAACCACCCCAAAACCCCGAGGCCCCACCCCAAAAGAAAACGCCCCAGCCAAAGGCCAGGGCGTTCAACTCAAACAATGAGAGCTACTTATGAGCGGCCTTCGTCTTCTTCGCCGCAGGATGCGCCGCCGCTGTGTGAGCTGCTGGAGCCGCGCCCTCATGCGCCACCGCCGCCTCTGCCTCGTCGATCGCCTTGTACAGCTGGTCGGTAGCCTTCACCTGGATCCATCCATGCCGTGTCACCACAATAATCGTGGGAGTCTCAGTGAGGCCGAGCTTATTGCCCAGCGCCACCTCGGCCTCCACCTCGTGAATGTACTTCTGCTGAGGATCCACGACGAACGGCAGCTGCTTGCCATGCTGCGACAGATACTGCTGCGAGAACTGCTTCAGATCATCCTCGGTCGCAATCCGGAACTGCGCCGCGAACACCTGCCGCCGGTAGTCCTCGGCAAACGCTGGCGAAATCGTATCCTGCATCCACCGCGCATAGGTCGCTGCGGTCCGGCTCCAAAGGTGCCCAGGAATCAGGAAGTCGTAGCGCACGTACGGGATCTTGTAGTGATCCAGCGCCTCATGCACAAAAGGAAACGCGTGCGCGCACGCCGGGCACTCCAGGTCTTCCCACTCGATCAGCGCGATCTTGTCGCCGGCCGGCGGCTTCAGCATCAACGTGTCCTTGAAGTTCGACACATTGCCACCCACAGCCGTCTGGGCCAAAGCGCTCCCACCGCAACCGAGCGCCACCATCAATCCAACAGCATACAAACGATTCATTCTGCGTAGACGCAAGCTCAGTTCCTTCGCGAGCAAAGGTTTGCTCTATTTCTATTGAATCACCAACAACACAATTCGCAAAACCAATTCCCAGTTATGCCTCTGCCTCAGGACCCGATTCTTCTTCGCCTTGGGCGGCAAGTGCCAATCCGCCCCAATCCTCGTGCTGCATCAACCTGGGCCGAAACAATACGGGGGCGCTGTCCGCAATGTCTTTCTCCCCAATCTTCAAATCGCGCATTTTGCGTGCGATCGAAAATAAACCGCCATGACCTTCGGCCTTATTCAGCACGTCATCATAGGCATCGCCCGCCTTGCGCAGGGCGCCTCCAATTGCCAAAAAGGAGGAGTGCATACCCACAAACTTCTTGTGCAGATTGATCGCCACATCTCGAATCTGCTCGGCGTCCTTCGCAATCTGCGACTGTTGCCATCCATAAGCCACCGCCTTCAGGAGGGCGATCAGCGTCGTCGGCGTTGCCAGAATCACGTTTGTCCGGGCGCTGTACTCCAACAGCGAAGGGTCCTGTTCCAACGCCGCACTGAACAAAACCTCGCTCGGCAAAAAGCAAACGACAAAATCCGGCGAATCCACAAATCGGTTCCAATAGGCCTTCGCTGAAAGATCATCCAAATGCTTCCGGACGGCCGCTGCATGCGCGACGATCCAGGTTTTCCGCGTAGCCTCATCCTCACACGCGGCCGCAGACAAGAACGCTTCCAGCGGAGTTTTCGCGTCCACCACAATACAGCGGTGATTGGGCAGCCTCACAACCAGGTCAGGACGAATCGAGACGTCGTCACCACGCACAAACTTCTCCACGTCAAACGATGCGTGCTCGATCATCCCCGCATGTTCAACACACCGCCGCAGCTGCATTTCACCCCAGTTCCCGCGCACTTTGGGTGCGCGAAGAGCTTGAACCAGTTGCGTGGTTTCACGTCTCAAGTCCATGTGAGAACGCTGAATGTTCTGCACTTCAGTAAGAATCGCTTGATATGCCCCCTCGCGTTTCACCTCAAGTCCCTGGCTGTGGGCGGCCAGTTGGTCCAGCGAATCCTGCATGGGCTTCAACAGCGATGTGATTGAAGATTCTTTCGCAGCCAGTTCGTTCGTCACCTCGCCGCGCTGCCGATTCAACTCGGCTTGGCTCATCTGCAAAAGCTGCTTGGAGTTCGCCGTCAATGCGCTCGCCGCCAGCGACTGGAACGCTTCCTTCAGATTCACCTCAACCTGCTGTAGCGCGGCCAGCTTCTCTTCCGCCGCTTTTCGCTCGGCCACCGACGTCGCGGTAATCGCAGCAAGCTCAGCTCGCGTGTCGGCGTGTTCACGCGTTTCTGTCTCAAGTCGAGTCTGCGTTACACCCAGTTGCGCAAGATTCTGCGCCAGCAGTGCTTCTTTCGTCTTCAACTCCGCAGCCGCAATCGCTGTCGATTCTCCCCCGCTACGTTTGCCTAAGAGCCAGCCGAGTCCCGCTCCAACTGCGCAAGCTGCGACGACTAGTACCAAAACAGACATTTGCATAGTTGTTAATCTACGCCACCTATTCGCCCACAGCTATGTGCCGCCTGCGACGGCCTTCTCCCCTGCTTCACCCTGCGGACCACCAAACCCCACCCTCCGACGACCCCACCCAACCATCGGACGACGACTAATCCCACCCGCACCCCCGCGAGCGTCTCCAGCCGTTTACCGCCAGGTCTTTTTCCGGTGCAATTTCGAGTGCCCGTTGTCCCGAAAGAAGCTCTTCCGGCGACACATCGCGCACTCCCACGGATAAAAACCGAACCACGGCAGCACCACCCGTTGCAAAAAATTGCTACGGTTCACGCGGCGAAACGCCGAAGCGTTGCAATAAAGGCAAACCTTCTTTCTCACTGCGTTACTGCTCCTCTGGACCGCATCACAAACCGATGCGAATCTTATGCTATCCCATATTTCCTCCTTTCCCCAGCTCTCCTTTCCGACTGGCTTCTTTACACCGTCCAAGGGCGTCGGTATGCTTTCTCCTTGAGGCATCCAATCGGGAAGCGCGGAGAAAACCGCATCCCAGTCAACGGAACCTACAGGAGATCGCAAGATGGCAGCAGTAGACGAGAAGGTCAAACAGATTATTGTCGAGCAGCTTCAGGTGGATGAAGCCGAAGTTACCCCGGGCGCTAGCTTTCAGGAAGACCTCGGCGCAGATTCGCTCGACGTCGTAGAGCTCGTCATGCAGTTTGAAGAGGCCTTCGACATCCAGATCCCCGACGAAGACGCCGAGAAGATCAAAACCGTGAAAGACGCTATCGATTACATCGAGAAGAACCAGAAGGGCAAGTAAAAGAATGCCGCAAGACCGTCGCGTCGTCGTTACCGGCATGGGGCTTCTGTGTGGAGTCGGCAATAACTCTGCCGAGGTCTGGCAGAGCATCCTTGCTGGCAAGAGTGGCATGGCTGAGATCACTGCTTACGATCTCACCGGCCACTCCGTCCGCTTTGCCGCTGAGGTCAAGAACTTTGACCCTCACGTCTTTGTCGATAAAAAAGAAGCCCGCAAGATGGGCCGCTTCATCCACTTCGCCATGGCCGCGGCCACCGAGGCCATGACCCACTCTGGCCTCAAGGTCGACGACTCCAATGCGGAGATGGTCGGCGTTCACATCGGTTCCGGCATCGGCGGTTTCGACGTGATCGAGCGCGAGCACATCAACCTGCTCAACGGCGGTCCACGCAAAATCTCGCCCTTCTTCATCCCGGCATCCATCATCAATCTCGCCGCCGGCCACGTCAGCATTCGCTATGGAGCCAAGGGCCCCAACGAGGCAACGGCAACCGCCTGCACCTCGTCGGCTCACTCCATCGGCGACGCCTTCCGCATCATCCAGCGCGGCGATGCCGACGCCATGATCGCCGGAGGTGCCGAAGCGGCCATCACCCCTCTCTCGGTCGGCGGTTTCGCCGCCATGAAGGCTCTCTCCACCCGCAACGACGATCCCACCCACGCCTGCCGTCCCTTCGACAAGGATCGTGATGGCTTCGTCGTTGGCGAAGGCGCCGGCATCCTCGTCCTCGAGGAGCTCTCCTTCGCCCAGGCCCGCGGTGCCAACATCCTCGCCGAAGTCGTCGGCTACGGCATGAGCGGAGACGCCTTCCACATGACCGGAATGGCGCCTGAAGGGGAAGGCTGCTACCGCGCCATGGCTTCGGCCCTGCGCGTTGCCGGCATCTCGCCCGACAGAATCGACTACGTCAACGCCCACGCCACCTCCACGCCCCTCGGCGACGCCCTCGAGTCCAAAGCCATCGAGAACGTCTTCGGCGAGCGTGCCAAAAATCACACCCTCCTGGTCAGCTCCACCAAGTCCATGACCGGCCACCTCCTCGGCGGCGCGGGAGGCCTCGAAGCCGGCATCACCATCATGGCGATGCTCAACCAGATCGCTCCACCGACCATGAACCTCGAAAACGTAGACCCAGCCTGCCGCTTGAACTACGTTGCCAACAAGCCACAGCCGGCAAAGATCGACTACGCTCTTTCGAACTCCTTCGGCTTCGGCGGCACCAACGGCTCGCTGGTCTTCAAACGCTGGGGAGCCGAGTAACGCTTCCATCCCAAGCAATCAAAATCAAAAAGCGCCGCGACCAGCGGCGCTTTTTGATCTTTGACGTCTCTGCTGTTGCTCTTGCCTTTCTTTCTGTCATCCTCGGAGAGGACCTGCTGTTGCTCTTGCTTTTGCCTTTGCCTTTTTTCCTCGCCTTTCCATTCCGAGCGAAGCGAGGAACCCGCTTCACCCGCCTCACCGCCCCTTCAAGCAGTCCCCCATAAACCCCAGCACATCCGCCCCCCAGATCTCCGTCCCCAGATCCCACGTAGCAAACGCCGCATGCCCCTTCTGGTGGTCCTCCACCGCCCCAAAGCGCGGATACAGCTTCGCCCGGTTCAACCCGCCCCGCCTGCGAAGCTCCGCCCCCAGCACCTCCACGGGCCCCGTGTTGTAGTCATTCGCCGCCTGCAGCACAAACACCGGCGCACGCGCATGGTCCACAGCCTCCAGCAACCGCTTCTGCACCGGCAAACTTCCCCACGACATCGCCCCCGGCGCAAACGCAATAAACCCCCGCACGCCGCTCAGTCTCTCCGCCGAAATCACCGTCTGAATCCCCCCGTATGACACGCCGGAAATAAAAATCCGTTCCCGATCCACATACGGCTGCGCCCGAATCCACTCCAGCGCGGCAGCTACATCTTCATTCGCCTTGTCATGCAGCGCGACCTTCCCGGCCGGGTCCGCGTCCTTCTGTTCGTCCACAATGTAAGGCCCCGGATTGTTGCCATGCCCACTCCGCACCGGAGCAAAAAGCACATAGCCATGCGCGTTATAGAACGCCGCCAGTTCAGGCTGCGGCCCGGGATCCTTTTCGCTGCCGTGGTTCCACAGCACCACCCCAAAGGGCCCATCGCCCGCCGGCTTGTACACCCGCCCAAACAGATGCTTCGGCCCATACGCAACGTGTTCCGCCAGCGGCTGATTGGGCGCAAAGGACGGCCGCGGTTTATGCGTGGCGATCTTCTGATCCAGGTCAGTTTGCGCACCTGCACCAAGAGCCAGGGTCAGGGTGAGGATTCCAAATAGGGCTTTCATCGTGGCTATGGATGAAAGTACACCCACTGCCGGATCCGGCGCATCACGCACCACCCTCAGCGACACACTTACACGTGCTCGGGCAAATGCGCGGGTTGCTGCCTGCGCGTCCAGATGACTCCATCGTTGTATTGATATATCGCTAGTCGATTGATATCAACGTCGTATAGCGATTCGTTTTTACTGCGGAAACAAATCCAGGGAGACCCTTAAAACCATGAACGTCGGGAAATCGTTGAGCACCTCAGCCCACACTGTCCTCTTCAAAACAAAAACGCTGGCGATTGTTGCCGTTTCGGCTTTCAGCCTCCTTGCCCTCTCCTCAGCCCGTGCCGACACCATCACAGGCCCTTCCCTCACAAGCCCCGACAGCGGGTGGACCTACACTGGTGTTGGATTTACCGCCAACATCGACTCCACCCTCACCGGCTTCACCTTCGTCAACCAGGGCCACGCTGACAGCGTCATCCTCTACGACAGTACGGGCGACGTCCTCGACTCCATCGCCGTCCCCGCCAGTACGCCGTCCTACACCGCCACCGTCAACTGGTCGCTGCTCGCCGGCCATCAGTACTATCTCATCCAGCCTGGCTTGAACAACTCTTACTTCGCCAATTGGGGCGGCTCGCTTCCGTCGGACACCCAGATCACCATGACTGACACCGGCATCTTCGGCAACCATGCGCCCCCACCGCCATTCACCTACTCCGGAAACTCCTACTGGACGGCCATCAACAACATTCAGACCAGCGCTCCAATCAGCGCAACCCCGGAGCCTTCTTCCTGGATCCTGATGCTTTCGGCCATCCCAGCCATGTTCTCGGTCGTGCGCCGCAAGCGCCTGGCCCTCTAACTTCTCAAGCATCCACCGGCGGGCAGGCTCTCCTCGGCGAGCCGGCCCGCCTTCATTGTCTTGGCCTTGCTTGCCTCCCGACAATTCCAACCGCAAATCGGTTTGAATCTGCGCCCTGCGCTTTCACCCGCAAACTGTTCCTGTGCAGTCACTTATACCCTGACCCCCTTGACAGCCACGCTATAATTAAATCAGAAGCAAACCAACAAGCCCGGGCCCCGCGCCGGGCTTTTCGCATCTCAGGGTCAGGACCTGCACTTCCACAAGTCCAGACCTAACCCCTGACCTTCGAAGACTTTGCATCAAAAGTAGGGGGGAGGGGGCCCCCAGCCACAACCAACCCCCAAGGAGACAAGCAAGATGCCATACCTCAAAGTCGGCGAAGAAAACGCCTCAGACGTCTCGATCTACTACGAAGACCGCGGCTCCGGCCGCCCTGTAGTCCTCATCCACGGCTGGCCCCTCTCAGGAGCCTCCTGGGAGCGCCAGGTGGCCTCCCTGCTCGCCGCCGGCCACCGCGTCATCACCTACGACCGCCGCGGCTTCGGCAAGTCCTCCCAGCCCTCCGAGGGCTACAACTACGACACCCTCGCCTCCGACACCTACAAGCTCCTCGAAGCCCTCAACCTCCAGGACGTCACCCTCGTAGGCTTCAGCATGGGCGGCGGCGAGGTCGCCCGCTACATGGGCAAATACAACAACGGCCGCGTCACCAAGGTCTGCTTCATGGCCGCCATCACCCCCTTCCTCCGCAAGCAGGGCGACAACCCCGAAGGCATCGACCCCAGCGTCTTCGAAGGCATCAAGCAAGGCATCGAAAAAGACCGCTACGCCTTCCTCGAAACCTTCCTCGCCAACTTCTACAACAAGAAGCTCGTCGGCGGCACCGACATCTCCGACGCCGCCATCCACGCCAGCTTCAACGTAGCCGCCGGCTCTTACTACCCCGCCATGCTCGCCTGCGTCGACGCCTGGCTCGAAGACTTCCGCCCCGACCTCGCCCAAATCAAGGTCCCGACGCTGGTCATCCACGGTGAAGCCGACCAGATCCTCCCCATCGACAACACCGGAGTCCGCATGCAGGGCTTCCTCCCCGGCTCCGAGTTCCACGTCATCGAAGGCGGCCCCCACGGCCTCAACTGGACCCACGCCACCGAGGTCAACAAGACGCTTCTCGCCTTCCTCAAATAACGCAACATCAGCACAAACAGTGAGGCCCGGCCAAAAGCCGGGCCTCACTGTTTACCGCAAAACTCAACCAAATACCGCTGCCGCGCCAACAGCCAGCAGCATCCCAACCACCCACCAGCCAACAACAACCATGGCGGAGGAGCCAATTTTCTTTTTCGAGATGATCGCCATCCCAATCACCAGCAGCGCCAGCGACCACAAACCGAACACATCGATAAAGCTTCCAGCCGCCTTCAGCGCCGGCATCGTCGACGGCAGAAAATATCCCAGGTTCGTTCCCACAGGATTGTCCAGCACGAATCCATCCGTGCCGACCCCCGCAAAGAGAAGAATGATCGTCAGCAGCGAAATGAATAGCTTTGGAAGCCCCGCATACATGATTACCGCGAACACCTGCCCAAAGCTGGTCTTCGCTCCAAGCCCAAAGTTGAAGCTCGCCCACAGCAGCAGTGCATGCAGCGCAACAAAGATCAGGATGATGACAAACGCGCCATACGTAAAGAACGGCATCGTCTTCGCCACACGGTTCACCGCCAGCGTCCGCTGATCCGGAGGCATCTGTTCAAAACGGTCAGCCGCTGTAGGGCTCTTCGTCATCTGCTGTTCAGCAACCGCATCCCAACCGACCTTCTTGCCGATCGCAAACCCTGAAGCCATCGTGAACACAGCCATGATCACCAACGGCAGCCACCAGCTCGAGCTGCGCAAAATATCCGTAAACGTCTTCGAAGGCGCCAGGAACGTATCGACAACCCGCTCCCCCTGAGACAACCCCGGACCTGTACGCACAAAAACCGAATCGTTCATGACACAAGCTCCTTCACAACCGCAGTAAATGGATGACGGCAGTGTACCGCGCCCGCGCCAACTCGTGTGAAAATCCTCAGTCGTGCTTCGACCCTCGGCTCGCCCGCCCGAACCCCGTCAGCAGGTTGGCCGCCATCGCCAATCCACGCCGGCCGTCCTTCGATGCCACTCGCCTGAATATCTGCCAAAGGCTCGGCGGCTCCTCTACCGCAGCCAACTTCGCCTCCCGCGCAACCCGTTGCAGCATCTCTGGGTCAACGGAACCCAGCAGCCGCCCCAGCGCAATCAGGTTTCGCAGCGCGACAATCGACTCCGGCTCTTTCGCCGCCTCAGCCAGCTTTCCCGCAATCGCATCGCGCCCGCCGATCAGCCCTTGCGCGAGGTCCAGCACGCCCTGCTCATGCGCCGCCTGCAGCAGGTCCCAAGCGCCCAGCAGCGCCTCCGCATGCTCCTCCGGAGCCTCTGCCACGCGCCGCTGCAACTCAAGCTTCTCATCCACCGGCCGCGGCTTAAACGTTATCGGTTGCGCCATAAAAATTCTCCTCTGCGAAGCGGCAGCCTAAACCGGCCGCACGCTCTCAATCTGCACCAGCTTGTCCGAGCGCTCGGTTCCCGGCACATGATAGTCAGCCCGCGCCCGCTTGCGTTCCACCTCAACTCCATCTGTCGGAGTCCGCTCCCCAAACCGGAAGTTCTTCCGCGGCAGCGGCGACTCGCCGCTCTCCGGCAGCGCCGTCATCTTCACCGAAAGCTCCTTGAACGCCGGCGTATGCGTCGCGCGGTCCACATGCGAGCTCGTCATCAGGTTCACCGGCTGCAGCGTCGAGTTCATCGGCATGTACATCTGCTTGCCGCTCACGCGCGACGTCACCAGCACCTGCACCCGCACCGCTCCATACGGACTCTCCAGCCGCACATAGCGTCCCGTCTTCAGCCCGCGCTCCTCCGCCAGCTCCGGCGAGACCTCAACAAACGTATCCGGCGCAATCTCTTTGATGCCCGGAATGCGATAGCTCATGTTGCCTTGCTCAAAGTGCTCCAGCAACCGCCCGTTGTTCAGGTGCAGATCGTACGTCGACGTCTGCTCCTCACTCGGCGCAACATACTCCAGCGGATGGAAGCGCGCCTTGCCGCCGGGCAGCGGAAACTCCTCCACATAGCACAGCGGAGTATCCGTTCCATCCTTCGCCACCGGCCACTGCAGTGTCTTGTAACCCTCCAAACGTTCGTAGCTCACACCGGCCAGCGTAGGAGTCAGCTTCGCCACTTCATCCATCACATCCGAAGGAGACTCATACTCCCACCCCCCGGCCC
>JAZKBC010000145.1:22003-32376 GCA_040388825.1 Acidobacteriota bacterium
TTGCGCAATCAACTGAATAATTTTCCAGTCCGGCTTCGACTCACCCAGCGGCTCAAACACCTGATAAAACCGCTGAATCCGCCGCTCCGTGCTAACGAACGTCCCCTCTTTCTCCAGGGAAGGCGAGGCCGGCAACACCAGGTCCGCGTACTTGCAAGTCTCCGAAAAGAAAATATCCTGCACCACCAGGAAGTCCAGCTTCGCCAGCGCCTCCGCCACATCGTTCGCATTGGCGTCGGACGTGATCGTGTCTTCACCCTTGATGTACATCGACTTCAGCTTGCCTTCATGAATCGCCGCAATCATCTGCCGGTTATCGAGCCCCGTCGTAATCGGCAACGTCACACCCCATGCCGCTTCGAACTTGCCGCGAATCGCTCCGTTATCGACCTTCTGATAGCCGGAGAACACATCCGGCATCGATCCGAAATCGCTCGCTCCCTGCACGTTGTTGTGCCCACGCAGCGGATACGCCCCCGTGCCAGGCCGCTTGAAGTTCCCCGTCGCCAGCAGGAAATTCGCAATCGACGTCGACGTATCCGACCCGCCGCAGTGCTGCGTGACGCCCATAGCCCACAGCACGCAAACGCTCTTCGCCTTTGCGATCTCATCGCAAACAGCTTCGAGCTGCGCAACCGAAATCCCCGTCACCTGCTCCGCATGCTCCAGCGTGTACGACTCGAGCGACTGCAAAAACTCCGGCCACTTCTCCACCCAGCGATCGATGAACGCCTGATCATGCCTGCCCGTATCGATCAGATGCTTCGTCACCGCCTGAATCCACACTTCATCGGTCGAAGGATTCGGTCTTAGAAATATATCCGCTCGCTCCGCCATCTCATGTTTGCGCAGATCGCTCACAATCAACCGCTGTCCGCGATGCTTATGCGAGCGCTTCACCCGCGTCGCCAGCACAGGATGGCTCTCCGACGTATTCGAGCCAACAATAATCACCAGATCCGCAATCTCGATATCCGCAATCGATCCCGAGTCCGCGCCATAACCCACCGTGCGCGAAAGCCCCTTGCTAGCCGGAGTCTGGCAGTAGCGGCTGCAGTTGTCCACGTTGTTGGTTCCAATCACCGCCCGCGCCAGCTTCTGCATCAGGTAGCTCTCTTCGTTCGAGCACTTCGACGACGCAATGAACCCCAGCGCATCCGGCCCATGCTCCTTCTTGATAGCCGCAAATTTATCCGCGACCACCGCGATTGCCTCGTCCCACTCGATCTCGACAAACGTATCGCCAGCCCGTTTCAACGGCTTGTGCAGCCTGTCCGGCGAGTTCACGAAGTCCCACGCGAACTTGCCCTTCACACACGTCGAGATTCCATTCGCCGGTCCGTGTGCCGGCTCCACCTTCAGGATGTGCCGGTCCTTCGTCCAAATGTCGAAGCTGCATCCCACGCCGCAGTATGTGCAAACAGTCTTGGTCTTCTTCACGCGCTCCTCGCGCATCTTGCTCTCCACTTGAGAAACAGCAAGGATCGGCCCATAGCCCGTCGAAGGCTCAACGGCCTTCACCACCTCAATCATGTCGTCGAGCACCTTCGCCGGCAGCGCCGTCAGATACCCCGCATGCCCCAGCATGCCTTTCTCCATCAGCGCATTGCACGGGCAAACCGTGACGCAGTGCCCGCAGCTCACGCAGCTCGATCCCTCAATTTTCTCTCCGCCATCCCACAGCACTCGCGGAATATCGCGGTCCCACGCAATCGTCAGCGTCTCGTTCACCTGCACATTCTGGCAAGCCTCGACGCATCGACCGCAGAGAATGCACTGATCCGGATCGTAGCGATAGAAGGGATTCGTATGGTCCTGCGGATAGGGCTTGCGCCGAAACGGCCGCGCCTGGTGCTCGACCTTCAACTCCGCAGTCGTGTTGTGCACCGTGCAGTTCTGGTTGTTGTTGTCGCACACCGTGCAGTAAAGATCATGGTTCTCAAGCAGCCGGTCGAACGCCTCCCGCTGCGCTACATTCGCACGCGAACTCTTCGTCAGCACGCGCATACCCGGCGCCACCGGCGTCTCACAAGCGCGCACCAGCTTGCCGTTCAGCTCCACCATGCATGTGTCGCAAGAGCCGATCGGCCCCATCGCCTTCACGTAGCAGACCTGCGGCACACTGTCCGCACCATCGATGCCCGTTGCGCGGTTGATCGCGTCAATCAACAGCTCGCCTGCCTGCGCCGGCACATCGCTGCCATTGATCCCAATCGAGATGTCGGCAATCAATTCGACGTAAGTATTGAGCAGCGGCTTGGCCACCGCGATCTTCAACTGGTCTGAGTGATCCATACGTTCGCTAGGATGCCTCCGTCTCCCTTCACGGTTGCGAGACCCATTCGCAGTCGCCCAACCTCAGCGCAAATCCTCGCCCAACACCTGCCGCGCCGCGCGCAAACCACTGCGCATCGCCGCATGCACCGTTCCCCAATGCCCGGTTGTATCCGTATGCTCGCCCGCGAAAAACATCGTTGCCAGCTCGGGCTCAGTCATCGCTCCAGGAGCATTGATCGCCCCCGCAGGAACATAACTATACGCCCCGAGCGCCCACGGATCACCACTCCAGTCGTGCGTGTACGTCGCGATCAGCGCAGCCCGAACCTCATCCTCGCTGACCCCAAATATCTCGGCCAACACCGTAGAAGCTTCTCCTCCCAGCTCGCCCGCGCTCTTGCCTTCGAGCTCCATCGAACGCGGTCCACCCACCCATCCCGTCAACGTCGGCAGCGCCTCCGGCTCCTTGCGGGCTGTCCACCACACCATCGGAATTCGCTGCGGAGTAAACAGAAAACTCATCGCCTCCAGCTTCTCCCGCGCGATGGCTGCAGACCTCTCCCACCACCGCTCGCGAAACACCATCGTGAAGCGCACAGCATGCCCCATCGCCAGCCGCCGAGCAGCAGCGATTGCCACCGGCTCCGGCTCCATACGCAACCCGCCCTCACGATTCACTCGCTGCAACACCCCCAGCGGAAGCGTCACGACACACCGCTTCGCCCGCAACAAACCCTGGGAAGTCGAAACCTCGACCTCACCCTGGCCCCACTGCACCGTCGTCACCTCGCAACCCAACCGCACCTCACCACCCAGCGCCTTCACCCGCTCCGCAAGATACTCCACAAGACGCACATATCCGCCGCGCACATGCCACCCGCGATCGCCCTCAATCGCATCCTCAGCCTTCTGCTGCGCACCCAGCGACTGCACGCTGATCTTCGCCGCATCGGCTGCATTGAACCCCTCCACGTACCCCAGCAGCGCAGCGCGACCTTCTTCTGGCACATCGCTCGCCTTCAGCCACTCCGCGAACGCGACATCCTTGCCCTCATAACTCTCGAGCTCTTCCAAGGGCTCAAACATCGTCTCCGCACCATCGTCTTCTGCCAGGCCGCCGTCCCACTCTTCGCGCAGCATCAACCCCTCGCGCTCCACCGCCCTACAACCGCACTCCTCAATCAGCGCCCAAAGCTCCGGAGCCCGCCCATGCACAAACTCCGCACCCAGTTCAACAACGTCTCCGCTCTCCACTGCCCGCGACATCACCCGCCCGCCCACGCGGTCTCGGGCCTCTACCACCAGCACGCGCACGCCGCGCTCAGCCAGCGCACGCGCCGCCGTCAGCCCGGCCATGCCCGCGCCCACAACCAGCACATCGGTTTCGTTTTCATTCACGCGCATAGCAGTTTTGGATGCACTCCCACCCAATCCGTCTCCACTCAATGCGTCTTCTTCCACTCCGCGTACTCCTTCAGCGCGCGGCTTGGCCCGCCGCCATACCAGGCATAGCCATTGCGCCGCTCCAGCGACAACTCCATCACATCATCGTGAATCGTTTTGTCGCGGTCGCCGAAGATGGGCTTGCCCGTCGTCAGCGAAGAGTACCGCGGCCACAGCGGTTCCGCATCCTTGGCAGGCCGCAGCATTCGTCCACCCGGTGTCCCACGCCCTCCGCTCCACGCATAACCCACAATCTTGTGCGCCTCAAACCACGCCGCCGCCGCGTTCACCGCACGCACCACAGCCGGTGAAGGATGCGGCAGCGCCATCAGGTACTCCAGCACGCTCGCCGACTCACCCGACGCCAGCGACGGCATCTCATAATTCCGCGCCGACGACGGATCCTCCGTCAGCGGATCGTACTGCTGTCCCCAGATCGCCAGCACCTTGCCTTTTCCCGCAGGCGCTTCCACGCGAATCTGCGTCGCCAGGATGCATTCGAGCGCCTTCGCCACAGCAGCCTTTGCACGCGAACGCATCGCCGCCGGAACAAAGCTGTAATCCTCCGTCACCGCATGCTGCTCGGGAACCTTGCGTCCCATGCGCTCCATCATCGCGACCATCTCCGGATCCATCACCTCCGGCTCGCTCGTCACGCGCGCTCCACCCGCCACCGCAGTCAGTGTCTCGGCGGACTCCGTCACCGCATCGTCGTTGAACGTAATCGCATCGTGATATCCGCCCTCGAGCGGCCACACCTGCGGCCATCCGCCATTCGGATACTGCGCCCTCAGCAGATACTCAAACCCCCGCAACGCGGCCGCGCGATACTTGTCGCCATCGTGCCCCGGCAACGCCGCCGCAAGCTCCGCCAGAAAGTGCAGCTCCGTGTTGGTCGAATCGTTGTCCAGCGTTCCGACGTAGTGCCATGCAGCATCGACCGGCTTGTCGAAGTCCCCCTCCTGCCCCTCAACCGGCGCAAGATTCCCCGTCGTAAACGACTGCCCCGGCAGCCGCGCCGCTCCACTCATATCCAGGTTCTTCGACCACCCACCCGCCGGCGTCTGAAACGACAACACCACATCGCCAATGTGTTTCGCCTCATCGCTCGCATAAAAATCCGCCGCGCGATGCAGCGGAATCGTCCGCGCCGAAAACGACTGCTTCGGCAACTCCGGAACCGCCACCAGCCCCGCTCGCTCCGCGGCCAGCGCGGCTTTGTCCGCGGCCATCTGCGTCTGTGACCGCTTCAGGTACTCCAGCCAGGCCGCACGCTGCGCCGCCGGAAGCTGCATCACGCGCTCTTTCGTGAGCGACATCGCCGGAGTGTTATGCCCGATCACCGAAGCCTGCAAACCAAGCCCAGCGGAGACCACAAGAAGACCACAAATCCAGCGAGAAGAAACGTTCAAGGCGCGCACAACCGCATCCTACGCCGGTCAGACAGCTTTCGTCGCCGCGATTCTCGCGTAAGTAACAACTCAGTCCGACTGGCGGACCGGCGCCGCTCCAAACCGCTCGCGAACCAACGCCAGCGCCTCGTCCTTGGTCACGGCCTCACCTTCCAACTGCGCATCTTCGGCCGCCGTCAGCATCTCCTTGAACGCTGGTCCCGGCCTGTAGCCCTCGGCGATCAGGTCCGCGCCGGTCACCAACAGCTTCGGCTTGATCTGCTCTTCTCCCAACTCCTCGAGGTTGCGCTTCGCAAACTCATACAACCCCAGATCGCGGTTCGAGCTCATCACATCCGCACGGTGCAGCGCGAGATGCTCGTCGAACTTCGGCAGCCGCAGAAACCGCTTCAGCGTGGACTGCTTCATCTTCATCACGTCGCCGAACTGCATGTGATGCTGCACCAACGCAAGAATCTGCACACACTCGTCGTTCGAAAACCGCAGACGATTCAGGATCGCCCGTGCCACCGCAACACCCACCTCAACGTGCCCGTTGAAGCGAATACGGTCGCCAGGCTTCGCCGGATCCGGAGGCGTGAACGTAGCCGGCTTGCCAACATCGTGCAGCAGCATTCCCCAAGCCAGCGTCGCACTCGCACTCGCCGGCAACTGCTCCAACAGCATCAGCGTATGCACCCAGACGTCGCCTTCCGGGTGATACTGCGGCGGCTGCTCCACACCCTTCATCCGCGTAATCTCCGGCAGCACCTGCTCCAACAGCCCGCTCTCATCCAGCAGCTCGAACCCTCGCCGCGCCGCACCCTCCGTCAAAATTCGAGTCAGCTCATCGCGCACTCTCTCCGCCGACACCTGTGCAATCACCGCGGCGTGCGCGCGAATCGCATTCAACGTCCGCGCCTCAATTGCAAACCCCAGCCGCGCGGCAAACCGCACCGCCCGCAGCATGCGCAGCTTGTCTTCCTCAAACCGCACGCTTGGCTCGCCAATCGCGCGCACCAGCCGCTGCTCCAGGTCTCCGCGCCCGCCCACATAGTCGAGCACGCAGTCCTCGACGCGATCGCCCTGCTCAAACTCCAGCGGATCGAGCAGCATGCCGTTGATCGTGAAGTCCCTGCGCAGCACATCTTCTCGCGGGTCATCGGAAAACTTCACCGCATCCGGCCGCCGCCCATCGCTGTAAGCTCCATCGTGCCGAAACGTCGCGACCTCGGTCGTCACGCGCTCGCCCCCCACCTCGCGCACCTCCAGCACCACGCCGAAGTGCGCCCCCACGCTCTCCGTGCGCTCAAACACGTTCATCACCACATCCGGAGTCGCCGCCGTCGCCACGTCAAAGTCCTTCGGCTCAACTTCCAGCAGCAGGTCACGCACGCATCCCCCTGCAAAGAACGACGCATACCCCAGCGCCCGCAGCCGCCGCGCAATCGCAAACGCTGCTTCATACTTCGGATTGTCAAGTCTGGCCACTGTTTCCCTTGGATGTCTCCAGCGCCGAATCAGCGCAGAGCAATCATGGCTAGTATAGAAAGGTGAGCCACACCAGCGACAGCCGCCTCATACTCGGCATCGAATCCAGTTGCGACGAAACCTCCGCCGCCATCGTCCGCAACGGCACCGAGGTGCTCTCGAACGTAGTCGCCTCGCAGCTCATCCACGCCTCCTACGGCGGTGTCGTCCCGGAGCTCGCCAGCCGCGAGCACCTTCGCGCCATCGTTCCCGTCGTCCGCGAAGCTCTCCACCGTGCAGGTGCGAATTACGCCGACCTCGAAGCCATCGCCGTTACCGAAGGCCCCGGACTCGCCGGCGCGCTGCTCGTCGGCATCACCTTTGCCAAGTCGCTCGCCTTCGCCTCCGATCGCCCGCTCATCGCCGTCAACCATCTCGAAGGCCACATCCACGCCGTGCTCATGGACGCCGAGCAGGCCTTCCACGAAGCCTCTCCGCTGCTCGCCCTTGTCGTCAGCGGAGGCCACACCCACCTCTATCTCGCCACCCAAACCCCCGAGCGCATCTGGCAGTATCGCAACGTCGGCAAGACCCTCGACGACGCCGCCGGCGAAGCCTACGACAAGGTCGCCAAGCTCCTCGGCCTGCCCGACCCCGGCGGCCCCTGGATGGACGCCCTCGCCGCCCACGGCGACCCCAAAGCCGTCCCATTCACCTTCGCGCAGATCAAGCAAAAGGCCACCGGTAACACCGCTCCCAAGCTCTCCCGAGAAAATCTCCTCCACGAAGATTCAACCCGCTTCGACCTCAGCTTCAGCGGCATCAAAACAGCCGTCCGCCGTTACGTGGAACTCCACAACATGCGCGAGCGCATCGCCACCCGCGAAGCCGCTCTCCGCTCCACCGGCCTCGCCACGGGCAAGCCCAGCGACCCCGCCACCCTAGCCGCCGCTCTCACGCACTTCGACGCCGAAACCCTCAACCTGATCGCCAGCTTCCAGGCCTCGGTTGCGCACTATCTCACGCGAACGACCTTCAACGCAGCCGAACACTTCGGCGCGCAGGCCGTCGTTGTCTCCGGAGGCGTCGCCGCCAACAGCGAGCTCCGCCGCCGCCTCACCGCCGAAGCCAGCCGCCGCGCCATCCCGATCGCTTTCCCCACCATCGCGCTGTCCACCGACAACGCCGCCATGATCGCCGCCGCCGCCTTCCCCAAGCTCCTCGCCCGCCACTTCGCCCCAGACATCCTCGAACCCACACCGCAGCTACGCCTCGGCTAGAATCAATACAGCTAAAAGAAGGCAGACAACCACCCGCGTGCCCCTCGAACTCTTCAACACCCTCACCGGAAACATCGAGCCCATCTTCGCCTCCGACGGCACTGCCGTCCGCTTTTACTGCTGTGGCCCCACCGTCTATGACTACGGCCACATCGGCAACTTCCGCACCTTCCTCCACGTCGACGTGCTCCGCCGCACCATCAAGCTCAACGGCCTCGCCGTCAACCACGTCATGAACGTCACCGACGTCGACGACAAAATCATCCGCAACGCCTCCGCTGCCCACCTGCCCATCGGCGACTACACCGCCAAGTACACGCGCGCCTTCTTCGAAGACTCCGACGCCCTCAACATCGAGCGCCCCGAGCAGATCGCCTCCGCCACCGAGAACATCCCCGAGATGGTCACACTCATCGAGCAGCTCGCCGCACAGGACATCGCCTACAAGGTCGAGGACGGCAGCTGGTACTTCCGCATCGCGCGCTTCCCCAAGTACGGCGAGCTCTCCGGCAAAGACCTCGAAGGCATCCAGGACGGCGCCCGCATCGACTCCGACGAGTACGACAAGGACTCCGCCCGCGACTTCGCTCTCTGGAAAGCCACCAAGCCCGGCGAAACGAGCTGGCAGACGCCACTCGGCGAAGGCCGCCCCGGCTGGCACATCGAGTGCTCCGCCATGGCCTTGAAGTTCCTCGGCCCCAACTTCGATCTTCACGCCGGCGGCGAAGACCTCATGTTCCCGCACCACGAAAACGAGATCGCCCAAAGCGAATGCGCCACCCACCAGCCCTTCGCGCGCCACTGGTTCCACGTCCGCTTCCTGCTTGTCGAAGGCAAGAAGATGTCGAAATCACTGGGTAACTTCTACACGCTTCGCGATCTTCTGTTGCAGGGCCACCGCGCGTCCGCGATCCGCTTCCTTCTGCTGAGCGTTCCCTACCGCCAGCAGCTCAATTTCACCTTTGAAGGCCTCGCCGCTGAAACCAGCGCCGTCGACCGCCTGCGCACCTTCCACAAGCGCATCCGCGAAGGCCAGTGGCTCGAAGCCTCCGACGAATCCGCCGCTCTCGCAGAGCTCATCGCCAAAGGCGATACCGCCTTCGTTGCCGCACTCTCCAACGACCTCAACACCGCCGAAGCCCGCGCCGCTGTCTTCGACGTCATCCGCGCCGTCAACGCAGCCGCGGACCGCAATCAACTCAGCAAAGCCAACGCCGCAGCCACACTCGCGCTCCTCGCAAAGTTCGATAGCATCTTCGCCGTCCTCGAAGACCGCGACGCCGAGCTCACCAAGACCGCGCTCGCGTGGGCCGAAGCCGAAGGCCGCATGGACGACGTCTCTCCAGAAGTCCTAGAAAAGTTTGGCGTCAACTCCCTCACCGACGCCGACATCGACGCCCTCGTAGCCGAGCGCACCAAGGCCAAGCAGCAGCGCAACTTCGCCCGCGCCGACGCCATCCGCAACGACCTCCTCGCCAAAGGCATCCTGATCGAAGACAGCAAAGACGGCGTTCGCTGGAAGCGCAAGTAGCGCGCTACTTCGCCCAGTTCGGCCCAATCAGCTCCCGCAGAAACTCCGGCGTAGCCCATTGTGCCTTGCCCGCAAACCGCTGCACCCACCCCGCACCCTCACCGATCTTCACGCGATCCGGCGTAAACTCCGGGCTCAAAGCATTCGCCATCAGCGCATAACTCGCACCCTTGCGCAGCACCAGCGCCTTCCAGCATCCCGGCGGAACAGCCACAATCGGCCGTTCGCCGCGCGCCACATCCATCCCCAGCGTCTGCATCTCCACACGCCCATCGGGATGAAAGATGTAGTAGTCCACCGGCCCGCCTTCAATCAGCACATGCGTATCCGCCGGCTCCAGCCGATGCAGAAAGTTGATCGGCCGCTCCCGCGTCAGCATGTAGTAGTTCTGACTCTGCACGCTCAGCGCGCGCCCCCGCACATCCACCGTCATCGGCGTCACGCCCACAATCCCCAGGTAGCCGGACTCTTTCGCCAGCACCGTCAGCTTCAGCTCGCGGATCAACTCCTTCGCCCGCGCATCTGATCCCACGCGTGGCGACTGCGCTCCAGCCGCCAACGTCACCAGCAACACCACCGCCGCACGCACTCTCATCCCCGCAGCCTACCAAAGCCGCTACTCCAGCGCATGCCCCGTCTCGCCCACGATCTCCCGCTTCCCCCGATCCATGCGGCTATAGATCACCATCGCCACCGCGCACACCACCACCGCCGTCCCCGCCAGCTCCATCGCGTTCAGCCGCTCATGCAGCAGCACCATTCCCAGCATCACGGCCACCACTGGATTCACGAACGCATACGTCGCCACCTTCGACACAGCGACATTCTTCAGCAGGTACGTAAATGCGACCAGCCCCACCAGCGATCCGATCGTCGCGAGATACGCAATCGCGCCCGCTCCTCGCCATGTCCAAACGCCGTGCCGCGCATCGCCGCTCACCAGCATGATCACCGTATTCCCCACAGCCGAAGCGCCCAGCT
>JAZKBC010000145.1:32386-36059 GCA_040388825.1 Acidobacteriota bacterium
AAAAAAGATGCTTGATTTCATCAAGAGCTCGCCACAAACGTATCCGCTTTCAGATGAAACCGCCGCCCCAGCACCTGCCCCACCGCAAATGCCAGCGCGGCCACCAGCAGAACGACGATCGCCAGCCCCGGCCGATAATGCGCCGTCACCGTTCGCGTCTCATGCAGCGACGGCCAAACCAGCACCGCAATCCCCAGGGTCCCCAGCAGCGTCCCTGCCCATCCGCGAGCATTCATCGCATCCCCACCCGGCAGCGCACGCTCAATCAGCGCCACCATGATCGGCGTCGTCGCCACCACCAGCGACGCGTAGCCCGACGGAACCATGGTCTCGCCCCATGTCAGCAACGTGTTGTTCACCGTCATGAACAGCACGCCCACCAGCGCCAACTTCCACATCTCATCGCGAGGCACACGCAGGCTCTTGCCGCGCAACAGGCAGATCACTACCACCAGCAAGGTTGAAAGCGTCGCTCGCGCCGTCGTCACCACGGGCGGCGGCAGCGTCTCTCCCGCCACGTGAATCGCCGTGTAGGTCGAGCCCCAGATTAAATACACGCTCGCAAATGCCAGTGGCACCAGCGTGGACTTCGGAAGTCGTGAAAGCATTGCTGACCATGCTATCGGCACAGTGCCGATCGCGCTACAAGACAAAAGGCAACAACGCCCGCCCCAATTTCAGGGGCGGGCGTCCTTGTTTTTCTACGCTCTGAACGCTACCTCTACACACCGCGCCTAAAAATGGAACGACACCTCTGCCGTCACCGTTCGCGGCGTCAGATAGTGAGTCCCGGAAAACGTCGAGAGGAAGTTGTACAGAGCATACTTGTCGACCACATTGATGGCCGTCACACGCGCTGCGACCTTGTATCGTTCACCCGCTCCGAAATGAACGATGTCATCATCGCCCAGCGCCATGTCGAAAACATTGCGAGGAGCGATCCGCGGAGGATTGTGGTCGTCATCCTCGGTACCGGCTGCCGGAATGGTAATCAGCTTCGAGGTCACCTGCGATGCCAGGCACTCTGTCAGCCCATTCGTCGGAGTCGCCTTCACGCCATTGCATGCCAGACCGGCCTGGAACTGCTGGTCAGGCGTCAGGTAGCTCAGGTCCACCCCCGGCTGCCCACCGATGGTGATCGAAGGCCCGCCGTTAGCTGGGTTGCACAGGCTGTTGTCGTCCGTCATGTTGTAGCACGGTGCCGCACCGGCCACCAGACCCGAGTCGTACCTCCAGGTAAAGCCGTAGTACAGGCTCTTCCTGAACGGCATCGCATACTCCAGGTGTGTCGACTGGTTGAACTTCTCGTCATGATCGATGCGGAACGGCAGGTTGCTGCCCACTACCCCTGGCGTTGCACCCACACCGCCCAGTTGCGGGTTGAAGAAACGTGCCGCGACTGACGACGCGTTGAACCGGACCGAAAGCCCCTTCACGTCCGTCAGCGTGGCGCTCAGCGCGAAGCCCGGGATCTTCGAGTTGTGCCATTCGATCGGGAACGTGATGGGCGTCGTGCCCAGCACGCTGAAATCATAAGCATTGTGCGTGTACTTCCAGATGTACTCGCCGTTGACCACTAGGTGCCGCCCGAAAGCCTGGCTGATGCCGGCATGGAACTCGTTGCGGAAGCCCGGATTGAACGGTGTCGTCGTCGGCGTGTCGCAGCCTTCACCGGTCAGCGCGAAAAGGCTGCTCAGCACCGGATCCACGCACGCGGACGAGGAGAGCACGAGGTTCTCGTTGAAAGGCGTCTCCTGCGTGCGCGCATAGCTCGCCCGCAGCACCGTGCCGGTCTTCTTGATGTTGTAAGAAGCACCCAGCCTCGGCTCGGCCTCGCGCTGGATAGTCAGCCCGTTGTAGAAGTCCCCGCGTGCGCCAATGTTGAACAGCCAGTTGCCCGCCGTGATCTGGTCCTGGGCATAAAACGCAAGCTGCTTTACGTCCGTACGGCCATGCCACGTGTACTCCCGGCCGCCCTGCGTCAGGTCGTACGGAGTCAGAGTCGGATCGTACCCCGGATTCGCGCTCGCTGAAGGATCGCTGCACGCGATCGGCGAACCGGTGGAGTCGACGCACGGCGGGTCCACCGAAGGGTCTACAACTCCCAGCGTATCGTTCTCGCGCAGGAAGGTCTGCTCATACATCCCGCCAATCTTCAGGTTGTGAATCCCGCGCACATACGAAACGTCGGCGTGCAGGCCCGCGTTCGTGAGCGTGCGGAACTGGCTGATCGACTCCTGCTGCTGGCCCGGTGCATAGTCCGCAAACGGATTCGCGCTCGGATAGTAGTTGTATGAATCGCGTCGCACGTACAAGCCGACGTTCGCCACGGTGTTGTCATTGATGATATGCGTCAGCGCCGGCGAGATGTTGACGGTTCCGATCTTTGAACGCTGGTCGGTATCGCCCACGGGGTTGCCCTTCGGGTCCAGCACCCCGATATTCGCGAAGTCGTTTGGCGTCTGGAACCACGAACGCGTGTACTGTGCATTCAAATGCAGCGAATCGCGCGGCGTCAGTTGAAAGTCGACGCGATCGAAGAAGTTCTCCTCGTTGCCCTTGTCGTGGAACACTGCAAACTCCGGACCATCGAGAAACCGCCCGCTCTGCAGACCATCGATGGCGATGAAGTTGCCCCACTTGTCGCCGCCATATGCGACATCGAAGCCCAGGTTGCTCGTGCCGAACGAGCCATAGGAAAGCCGCACGCTGCCGGTCGGCGTCGTCACCCCCTGTCCTGAACGCGTTGTCAGCTTCACCACCAGCGAAGTCTTGTCGCCGAACTCCGCCGGCGGCGCTCCATCGATCACCTCCAGCGACTGCACCGCCGCGGCCGGAACCGAGTTCGAAAACACTTTGCTCTGCTGGTCCGTGATCGGCTGCCCGTCCAGGCTGAACGAGTTCTCCGCATGGTCTCCCAGGCCGTGCATCAGCCCGTTCGAGTCCGCAGCCACTCCGGGCGATGTCTCCGTAACGATCGAGCTCAACGCGCTTGACGGGCTCTCCACCGGCAGGTGATCGATCTCCGACCGGTCCACATCCGCGTGGAATGTCGGGTCCTGCTCAACCGTGTCTGCCGAAGCAGCCACCGTCACGCTCGTCGACACGCTGCCAACCGCCATCCGCAGCGGCATCGTTACCGGCACCGTCGATGAAACCTGCACCTGCTTCAACAACGGATCGAAGCTCGGCGCGTTGACTGAGATCGCGTAATGATCGAAAGGAAGATTGTAAAAGCGATACTGACCGCTCGCATCCGTCACCAACGTCCGGCTGTATCCACTCACCGGGTTGAATAGCTTCACCGTGGCCCCCGGAATCACAGCGCCGTTGGGGTCGCTCACCGTACCGTTCACACTGCCCGAGGTGCTCTGCCCAAACGCCACTCCCGCCGCAAACGCCAGCAGCAGACCCGCTCCGAGCGCGGTCAAAAGTCGATAGAAAGAACGTAACTGCATAAGAAACTCCTGTCTGTTGTGAAAACGCAGACCCCGGACGCCACTCTGAGCCGTCCGTCGCTCCAGCTGTGCGAATCACTCGCGTACTCAGCCTTCGCTCTCAGGGAAGCCGCCGCTCGAATGCGGCGATTCACGGCCGCGCATCCATCGCGCACAGCCCGCTTTCCCTTCCTTCTCGCTTACCGGGTTCCCACAGCAGGCGGAGGCCTGCTGAA
>JAZKBC010000145.1:36078-46323 GCA_040388825.1 Acidobacteriota bacterium
CAAAGTGCCACGGCTCGGCCGCCACGCGGTCCGTGCTCGTCGCTTCCCTGCTCTCCACCATCACCGCATGCAGCGATGCACTGCCCAGCGCCGACGGCAACGCCGAATGCATTGCCACGCACAGCGGGCAGTTGATCTCCCCACCCGGAATCTGCGACGCATCGACCGGCGTTCGTGCCTTGGCCGCGTTCTGCGGCAAAAATTCGCCGTGAACATGCACCGCCTGCGCCGAGCTTGCCAGCCCAATCACCAGCACGCAAGCCATCGCCAGCGTCCGCATCCACAAGGAATGCGACCGCTCAACCGCTCCGCGTTGGAGTCGTTTCGTCAAAGGCCTTCAGGAAGATCGCGCCGCAAAAAGCAGCGCCTGTCCAAGTATGACGCACGCCACCCCCCAAAAGTTCCTTTTTCAGGCCCAACCCCACCCAGAACCCGCGATTTAGAACCTGGAAACTATCCCTTGGCCGCCAACACCGCCTTCGTCAGCGCAGGAACCACCTCAAACAAATCCCCCACCACCCCCACATCGGCCACCTCAAAGATCGGCGCCTCCGCATCCTTGTTGATCGCCACTACCATCTTCGCTCCCTTCATCCCCACCAGGTGCTGAATGGCCCCCGAAATGCCGACCGCCAGGTAAACCTTCGGCGCAACGGTCTGCCCGGAACTCCCCACCTGCCGCTCCATCGCCATCCATCCCGCGTCGCAAATCGGCCGCGACGCCGCCATCTCCGCTCCCAGCGCAGCCGCGAGCTCCTCCACGATCCCCAGATTCTCCTGCTCCCCAATCCCGCGCCCCACACTCACAATCATCGGAGCCGCCGAAAGATCCACCGTCTGCGCAGCCTCACGGAACGCCGCACTCGGCTTGGTCCGAATCGCCCCAGCCTCCATCGCTGGCGCAAACGTCTTCACCTCGCAAGCCGCATCGCCCGCTTCCACTGCATCCCCGCGAAAGCTCCCCGCCTGCACCGACACAAAGCAAACTCCCTCACCCTTGTGCGCATACGAAGCGTTCAACTTCCCCTGCATCCACTGCCGCGTAAACACCGGCTTGCCATCGGCAACAACAAACCCCGTTACATCGCTGATCAACACTTCACCCATCCGCGTAGCCAGCTTCGGCGCAAAGTCCCGCACCTGGTACGTATGCGGCAGCACCACAAACCCCGGCTTCGCCTCAGCGATCAACCCAGCCAGCGCCGCCGTCCATCCATCCGCGGTGTACTCGCCCAAGAGCTCATGCTGCACCGACCAAACCCCACCCAGCTTCTTCCCCGCAACCTCCGCAGCGAGCGAGCCAGCATCCTTCCCAACAACCACCGCCGAACAAGCTCCACCCATCTCCGCCGCCAGCTTTTGCCCTGCAGCCAGCGCCTCCCAGCTCATCCGATGAAACCCCACCCCGCCCCGCTCCATCACCACCAAAACATCAGCACTCATCACCATCTCCAATCAAAATCACTCGCTACTCGCTACAGCTTCAACCGCTCCACAATCTTCGCCGCAATCTCATCCGCCGATCCCGTCAGCATCTCAATCTGCTTCACTCTCTCCGGCGGAGACACCTTCACCACCTCATCCACGCGAGCGCCCGCAGCCCCAGCCTCCACCTCGCGCGTCTCCTTACTCTTCGCCCGCTTGATCCCCATCAGCGTCGCATAGCGCAGCTTGTTGCCACCCGACTGAATCGTCAGCAGCGCCGGAAGCTTCATCTCCACATGCTGAAACCAACCATCCTCCAGCTCGCGTTTAACCTTGATCCCGTCACCGGCCGTCTCCACCGCCAGCACCAGCGTCGCGTGCGGAACCCCCAGCAGCTCCGCCATCACCACACCCGTCTGCCCCGCTCCCAGGTCATCGGACTGCAACCCCGTCAACACCAGGTCCGCGCTCTCCGCCTTCACCGCATCGGCCAACAGCCGCGCCACACCCAGCGTGTCTCTTGCCGCCAGCGAGCCCTCACCGTCCTCCGCCGTCACCACATGGATCGCTCGATCCGCACCCTTGGCCAGCGCCTCGCGCAGCGTACTGGTCACCCGCTCCGGCCCCGCGCACAGCACAACGACCTCACCCTCACCCGCGCGCTCCTTCAACTGCAGCGCCTCTTCCAACGCATAAGCGTCGGGCTCGTTCATCGTCCAGCTCACATCGCTCTCATCGACGCCGCGTCCATCCGCCGCCACCTTCACCGCGGCATCCCGCTCCGGAACCTGCTTCACCGCCACCACAATCTTCATCCGACACTCCACACAACAAATCACCGGCGCAAACTGCACCAGCCGCAGGCTATCGCATCGCACCCACCGCCGTCTCTATCGCCGCCCTATAGGATGCCGTTCCACCGTTTCCACCCGAACGAACCCCCTCACCGCGTCCGTTTATCGCCGCGCGCCTACCGCCGGTCCAGCGCCACATACACCGCAAAGCAGCCAGCCAGCACCACCATCGCACCCACCAGCACCGCCATCATCCCGCCGCCCAGCAAAGACCCCATTCCCAGCGACTGCACCCACCCCGTGCTCGCCTGGTCAATCGCCGTTGCCACCCGCGACACCGCACCCTGCCGCAGCGCGATCACCAGCAACCCCGCCACCGCCACCACCGCCAACAGCATCGCGAACACCTGTGCTCCCAGCATCGGCCGCGAGATCGCTTCCATCGCCGCCGTCTTGCGCCGCAACTGCGCTCTCCACCAGATCACGCCCGCCGCATCCATCCTCGGCCCGGCCGAGCGCACCTTCGCCGACTGCATCGCCTCGCCCACCAGCACCATGTCCCCACACTTGCGGCACCCGCGCACATGCTCGCGCAACTCCTCCGCGCAAGCCGCCGGCCAATGCCCCGCCCGCAACATCTCCGCAACGTCTTTCTCTCTCGAGCACGCTCGCAAGGTCATCGCGCACCTCCATCGGCCCGCAGCCGGTCTGCCAGCTTGCGCCGCGCACGAAACAGCAACAGCCGCAAACTCGCCGCGCCCAGCCCGGTAATCTCCGCAATCTCCTGGTGCGTGTACCCCTCCGCATGCGCCAGCCACAGAATCTGCCTATCTCTCGGCCGCAACCCCACCATCGCCCGCTCCAGCGTCGCGCGATTCTCCGCTTCACCTTCAACATTCCGCGCCGTCAGCATCTCTTCAGGCAGCTCGTCGATCGACGAAGTCTTCGCCTGCCGCCAGTGGTCACGCATCAGATTCGTTGCAATCCGGAACAGATACTTTCGGCAGGCGACCTCGCCCTCCGCAGGATGAGCTCCGCACAGAAATCGTACGAAGCTCTCCTGCATCAGGTCGTCAGCCAGCGCGGCATCGCCCGACACTCGCGCCAGATACGCCCAAAGACCCTTTGCGGACCGCTCATAGAAGTCCGCGAACGAAGCGTGATCCATTAGCCCCGTTGCAGGCTCAGTCACAGCCACCGCATCCGCTGATCTCAAGCCCGCAACTGCATCCTGCCAGGTCATCGTTCGTCTCTCGGTCCTTCGCCGTGGCCGCGTCATCCGCGATCACCGCTGCTCTCCATTATGTCCCGTTCCCTTGTCGCCGGCCACCGGCAGCAGCCCCAGCCGGTTCGCCAGCAGCCACGTAATCACTGCGGAGATCAAAAACCCAAGCCCCGGCATCAGGAACACCACACCCGTCACCATCAACGGCTGCTGCTGTTCGAGGATCATCCGGCTAAGTAAAAGCAGACCGGAGCCGAGAAGGGTAAGAACGGCTCCGATCTGAACCGAAAGCAGCACCCGCGACACCGCATTCGGCATCTTCTGTCCCGACTCCGCATCCAGCGCCAGCGGTGCCGCCTCCAGAAACCGTCGTCCCGCCTCGCTGCCCATATACGTCAGCAACTCCTGGTTATTGCCAAAGCGATCCATCAACTTCCCATGTGCTTCCATCTGCAGCTTCGACGTCCGGTTCCACCGCCGGTTCATCACAAACAACTGCACCATCCACAAAATCGCTCCCGACACGCACAGGAAGATCACAAACGGAATCACCGCCCGCTCCACAAACTCCATTCCCGAATCATGCGGCCGCCCCGCATCCTGCCCGGGACCCTTCCGCTCCAGCCCATCGTGGTTCTCTCCCTTCGCATCACGGAATGAAGAGAACAGATAAAAATCCGGGTTCCGCGTCACATCCGGGTGCGCCACCAAAAACTGCTCCAGCTCCGGATTATTCTTCTCCACATACGCCGCATCGCTCAGCAGCGACGGATCGCGCTGCACCACCCGCTCCAGCGTCGGGCTCAGCTTCACCAGGGTGATCAGCTGCTCCTGCAGTGCCGCCGCATCGCTCTCGCTCTTCACCGTCACCGGCCCGGTTCCGGGCTCCGCCACCTGCACCGCCTGCGCCGGCATTCGTCCGCAGCTCGCCATCATCACCGCGCAAACCACCGCGCCCCGTCCAACCTTCCACATCTTCCGCCCGTTGCTCGTCATCACGCCTCCAGAAATTCGCATCGTTGAATGCTTGTCTGCCCATACAACGATCCAGCCCCCCAAAGCGTTAACAACCTCCGCGAAAATTTCTCCGCCACCCCCTCCTGGCTCCGCCTTTGCCTTTTGGACAAACAAAATCTGTCATCCTGAGCGGAGGCTCGCGGCCTCATGCGAGCCGCAGCCGAAGGACCTGCACGACAGTTCGCCCGGCAAGCCCACTCGCCCCTTTTCGGCCACCGAACCTCTACTCCTCCACCATCGCCTGCAGCCGCCCCAGCGCCCGATCCCAGTGCCCCGCCACCCGCTCCAGGTAAACCCGCATCTCTTCCATCGGCCGCACGTCCAGCTCATACATCCGCTCCCGCCCCTCCGCCCGCGCATGCACCACCCGCACTCGCTCCAGCACCCGCAGATGCTTGCGCACCGCCTGCCGCGTCAGCTTCGTCTCCGCCGTCAGCTCCGCAATCGAGCACCGCTCGCCCCGCTCCAGCCGCGCCACCATCTGCAGCCGCGTGGCATCCCCCAGCGCCGCAAACAGCTCCGCCCTCTCCCGCAACTCACGCTTCGACATGCTTCTTCACATTCTCCACCTGCTGTCCCCACCCGTTGCTGTTCATCCGGAAAGCCTCCGCCCGCCGCCACTCCGGCACGTTTTCAAACCCCGACTCCCGCACCGTCAGCCGCGTCCCATCACCACTCGGCTCCAGCAAAAACTCCACCAGCGTAGGCGTCTCGCCTGAGTAATCCACCTTCGGATCGATCGCATACGGCAGCCACGTAAACGCAAACCGCGTCTCCGGCTCAATCGCCTTCACCGTAGCCGTCCACCGCAAATGCTCATACCCCGGCCATGTAATAAATCCCGTCGAAACCTCGCCCTCCACGAACGGCCCTTCCAACGCCACCCGAAACCAAGCCCCAAACTCGCGGTAATCCGTAACCGCCTTCCACACCCGACTCACCGGCGCCTTGACCTCAATCGTCTTCTCAATCACATTTTCCATAAGCAACCTCGCAGTTGCATATTATCTTTATCGACATCAGTTATGCAACCAAAAAGTTGCTCTATTTCCCCCGCACTGCTTGCACCAGCAATGCAATTCCCATGCACACCAGCCCGGCATACACGTAGCGTAGAAACGTATCGCCCCGTAGCCGCCGGTTAAGCGCTCCGCCCAGAACGATCGCCGGCAACGCCGCCGGAAGCGACAGCAGATAATAGTGCGTCACCGCCGGAACCCAAAGCCCGGAAGCCCAGTACCCCGCCATCACCAGCAGGCTTGCTGGAAAGAACACTCCCTGCAGCGTCGCCCGAAAATGCTGCGGCGACCACCGCCGCATCGCTCCATAGACCACCAGCGCCGGCCCGTTCATTCCGTACGCGCCGCCCAGCACGCCCGACACCAGCCCACACCCCAGCAGCCACGGCTTGCTGTCGCTCTTCAACTGCGCAGGATTCCGCCCCAGCAAGAAGTATCCCGCAAAAAGGATCAGCAACACTCCCAGCACACATTTCACCACCGCCTCATGCGCATGAGTCAGCAGCAGCACGCCCAGCGGAACTCCAATCGCCCCCGGAGCCAGCAGCCATCCCGTGCTGCGCACATGCACATGCCGCCAGTCCTGCACGATCACCACCACCGCAATCGTCACCGACAGCAGCACCACCACCGGTGCCGCGATCTTGATCGGAAGCATCAGCGCCAGCAGCGGCACCGCAATCAGCGCCTCCCCAAACCCAAACGTCGACCGTATCAACGTCGCTACAAACACCACCGCTAGAAACTTCACATCAAACGCCGTCACATGCATCACAATCTCGACCCTACAACGAATCGCCCAATCCCCGTGCCGTCAACTGCGCAATGTCCAGCAGCTCCGGAGGCCGCTCGCCACCCACCGCCCCCAGCGCATCGCGAAACATCGAGTTGCAAAACGGACAAGCCGTAGCAATCGCCGTCGCTCCCGTCGCCACCAGCTCCTGCGCTCGCACATGGCTCACGCGCTCGCCGGTTTCTTCACCCAGAAACGCCAGCCCTCCTCCAGCCCCGCAACAGAACGACCGCTCCCGATGCCGCTCCGCCTCCACTAGCTCTCCCGCCGCACTCACCACCGCCCGCGGCTCTTCATACACATCCTGATACCGCCCCAGGTAGCAGGGATCGTGATACGCCACCGTCCCCACACTCTGCTTCGGCAGCTTATCCGCAAACCGCGCCATGAACTCCGAGTGATGCTCAATCTCCGGCGCGATCCCGTACTCCTTCCAATCGGTCGCAATCGTCCGCACACAATGCGGACAGATCGCCACGATCTTCTTCACCTTCGCCTGCTCGAAAGCCTTCAACCCGGCCTCGGCCAGCGACCCAAACACCAGATCATTCCCCAACCGCCGCGCGGGATCCCCCGTGCACTTCTCCTTCTTCATCACGCCAAAGCTGGTCCCCAGGTACCGCATCACCCGCGCAAAGTCCGCCACAATCTCGCGCCCCTTCGGATCGTACCCACCCATGCATCCCAGCCACAGGCAGTACTCCTGCGACCCGTCGAAGATCGGCAGCTCCTGCTTCGCCACAAACTTCTCGCGCTCCATCGCGCTCATCCCCAGCGCATTGCCCTGCTTCTCCAGCGCCAGAAACAGCTTCGTCCCATACGAGTCCTCCCACGCCCCTGTATTCACCGCCCCACGCCGCAGCCCCACAATCATCGGCAGATGCTGCACGCCCACCGGACACTGAAACTCACAAGCCCCACAAGTCGTGCACTCAAACACCGCTTCCATCGACAGGAACTTCTCCGCCGCCGCATTCAGCACTCCCGGCCCGCCCCGCAGCTCCGTCAACAGCGGAACCTCACTCGCCACACCCAGCGCATTCGCATAGCTCCGCAACCCCAGCACCACCTCTTTCGGATTCAGCACCTTGCCTGTATTCGCCGCCGGACAATGCTCCGTGCACCGTCCACACTCCACGCAGCTATAAGCCTGCAGCGTTGCAATCTGCGTCAGGTCCTTCCCCGCCACCATCCCAAAGTCTTCAACGCCCTCCGCCTCATCCAGCTTCGGAATATCCGAAAACTCCGCCCGCTTCAAAAACACCGTCAACGGACTCAGCACCAGGTGCAGATGCTTGCTGTGAGGAATCAGCGGAAGGAACACCAGCAGAGCCAGCGTATGCACCGTCCACAACTCGATCACGGCAATGCCCATGTCAGCCACAAAGAACGAGCCTAGATAGCTGACCATCAGCACGAAAATGAGTCCGGCAATCACTCCCGACTCGACAGAAACCTTCTCGCCTAACCAACGGGGCCTCACCAGAAACCGCCGCACAAACAGCCCAGCAATCGACACTGCCACCAGCACGGCCCACACAGCCGCGAACACAAAATAGAACGTTCCCACCCCTCCCATGTGCTGCAAAAATCCCAACCCAAACCCCGTCGCCACATGGTTCAAGCTCACCAGTGCAAAAGCGAGAAACCCCCAGAACACGAACGCATGAGCAATCCCCGGCAACGGCCTCTGCCGAATCACCTTCGCCTGGCAAAGCACCTCCCACACAAACACCCACACCCTCCGCCCCAGCGGCCGCAGCGAGAACCCCACATCCTTCTTCGCCCGCAAAATATTCTTCGCAATCGGCCACAGCCGCCACGCAAACATCCCCAGCGACGTGGCGATCAGCGCCGCCAGCAACAACGTCCCCACAACCGTAAGTCCCACCGGCTCCAGAACCTCGAAGAAACTCACCCGCACCTCCAGCTCTCAGCGAGAGTCACCATACCAGAGCCGCACCATCTTCCGCCCAAAAGCAAAACGGCGAGCCGAAGCCCGCCGTCGCGCAAATCCCATCCAGCTCTTAGTAGCTGAAAAACTCATTCAACCCGCGCCGCAGAGCGATGCCCTTGGCGAAGCTGCAGATCGCCGCGACCCAGAGCACGCCATCCCAGTAAACCATCGGGTGCGCCCAGCCCGGCGAGTACGTCCAGTCCTGCCCGGCCCACAGCGTAACCAGCGTCGCAATGATGGTGAATTGAAAGCCCATCACCACCAGCAGATGCCCACGCCGGCGCCGCCGGTCCAGCTCGTCAACCTGTGCCGGCGTCAGATGACGCTCTTCCACCGGAATCAGCATATTCGCCATGCTTCTAGCTCCTCGTACAAAACTTGCGCCGCCGCGCTCCAGCGCAGCCAGCTACGAATATTAGACCACAAACCGCCGCCCTTACCCCGGCTCGCCCGAGCTCCTCCGCGAAAACGCCGCCTTGATCCTGGCCGCCCGATCCACACTCTTGTCCACAGGCCCTTCCTGCAGCGCCGCCACCGACTGCAAGCTCGTCACCTCGAACCGTTTCCGGCAGCGCACATTCTTGCACCCCACCATATCTTCCCGCCGCACCATGTAGCTCGAAGCCTTGGCAAACTTCGCTCGATCCCGCTCATCCGCTCCCCGCGGCAGTTGCGCCCGCTTCCGCCGCACCAGCCAGCTCAACTGGTACTCCCCCTCCTGGTTGCAATGGGGACAAACCAGCTTGTGATTCTTCTGCTCTGTACGTTCTTCGAAGAAGTCGCGCTCTTCCATCTCAAACCTCCGCGATTCTGTCGCTTCTCCTTGGATGCCCCGTGCACCCAACATGAAACGGCAAACCGCAGTATGCCACACCCGCCACCCTCCCGCAGTGCCCTCTGACCGGAGTACGCTGAAAGCCAGCACCTTACAAGCGCTCCAGGAGTCCAACGCCACATGGCCAAGTCGAAGAAAAGGACCTTCTCCATCGTCAAAGCCGTCAAGGCCAACGCCCGTGACCGCGTCGGCACCCCGCCCCCTTCGCATGCCCTCCCCGACCCCAAATCGAAGGCCGCCGCCAAACCCAAACACAAAGAAACCCTCGCCGACCTGCTCACCAAAACCGACGAGTAGCCACCCAGCATCGAGGCGAACAGCGTCTAAGCCTCAAGGACACAAACCGATGACTCTCCTCCGCTTCGCCGCACTAGCCACCCTCGCCACTCTCCCTCTCGCCGCCACCGCACAATCCGCCCCCGGCCCCGTGCTGCAGATCGGCAGCACCAACCGCACCATCTCCGTCTCCGCCAGCGACCACGCCGAAGCCGCCCCCGACGTCGCCGACATCCACATCGGCTTCACCTCCTACGGTCCCACCCTCCAGGCCGCCTACAAAACCGGCTCCGAGACCTCCGCCGCCATCATCAAGGCTCTCCTCGCCGCCGGCGCCACCCACTCCGACATCCAGAGCCAGAACCAGTCCGTCAACCGCCTCTCCGACTACGAGATGAAGCAGCAGAAGGGCCAGCGCTTCTCCGTGCAGCAGAGCTGGACCGTCTCGGTCTCCCCCAAGGACGCCGCGCTCATCCTCGACGCCGCCATCCAGGCCGGAGCCGACCAGAGCGGCAACATCAACTGGCGCCTCAAAAACTCCATCGCCCTCGACGCCGAAGCCATCCACCGCGCCACCGACCGCGCCCACGCCATGGCCGCCTCCCTCGCCTCATCCATGAACGTCACGCTCGGCAAACCCCTCTACGCCACCAACAACGTAGAAGGCTCCCCCATCCGCCCCGTCTACATGATGAACGCCATGGCCAAGATGAGCACCGACAGCAACACCGCCCCGCTCACCATCGAAGCCCAGCAGATCGACCGCACCGCCACCGTGCAGATCATCTACGCCATCGAATAGCTACATCGAGTGCAAATCGTACTTCGCAATGTACTGCGCCAGCAGCGCACGATGCTCCTTGCGATACCCCACATAGTCCTGCGCAATCCCCTGGTCCGCATC
>JAZKBC010000146.1:0-14117 GCA_040388825.1 Acidobacteriota bacterium
CGAGCGTGGTTGCGATGGCGGTGGGGAGGCTCATGAGGGGGATGTGGAAGTCGAAGTTGGGGAGCGGATCGCCGTGGCTGACGACGGTGATGCGGGGGGAGAGTCGGGCGGCGAACTCCTTTGTCAGGCGGTAGATGGGTGGCTGGACTTCGAGGATTACATCGGGGCCGCGCTCGAGGATGAGGGGAAGGTAGCGGAGGAACTGGAAGGTGTCGCCGAAGCCTTGTTCGGCGTGGAGCAGGAGGGTTTGGTTGTGGAGGTCCGTCTCTGGCTCGCCGTGCCAGAAGGGTTGCTGGAAGGGGCGGAGGGGGTTCTGATTTTTGGTGCGCTGCCAGCGCCACTCGTACTTTTGCCAGCCTTCGATGTAGTGGCCGTGCTTGAGGAACTCGATGCCGAGGTTCCAGTGCTTTTCGGGGTCGGTGGGGCGGAGGCGGAGAGCTTCGCGGAGCAGAGCTTCGGCGCGAGGGTCGTAGAGGAGGGAGAGGATTTCGCCGTAGGAGCCGGCGAAGTCGGCGTTGGCGGGATCGAGGCGGAAGGCGTGTTCGAAGGCGGCGACGGCGCGGTCGTATTCGAGGCGCTGGCGGAGGGCGACGCCGAGGTTGTTATGGCAGGCGGCGTAGTCGGGCTGGAGCTGGAGAGCCTGCTCGAAGTTGTCGATGGCGGAGGCGGGGTCGTGCTCTTCGGTGAGGACGACGCCGAGGTTGTTGAGGGCTTCGGGGAAGGCCGGCTTGAGGCCGAGGGCGCGGAGGAAGAACTCGATGGCGGATGTGGGCTGGCGGGTTTCCTGGAAGCAGACGCCGGCGGCGTTCCAGATTTCGGGGAGCGAGTTGTCGATGGCGAGGATGCGGAGGAAGATGTCGAGCGCAGGGCGTGGCTCGCCGAGGTCGTGGAGCATCTCTCCGGCGGAGAGCAGCAGAGGGACGTGATCGGGCTCGGACTGCAGAGCTTTTTCGATGAGGGTGCGGGCTTCGGCGCGGCGGCCCTGGTTCCAGGCAAGCAGGCCGAGGTGATGGAGCGCGAAGCCGTTGCCGGGCTCGTGGGAGAGCACGGAGTTGAAGCGGGCTTCGGCGGCGGCGAGGTCTCCGGCGACGAGGGATTCGCGGGCGAGTTGCAGGAGCTTGATCGCGGGATAGTTGGAGGGCGCGGACATCGCTGGTTCAGGTTAGACGAGAGTTAGCGGCGCTGGCTGCGGGCGATGGCGGCTTTGGCTTCCTTGTCGCCTTCGCGGGCTCGCTCGGTGGCTCGCTTGTCCCAGTCCTGCTTGCCCTTGGCTAAGGCGATCTCACATTTGACACGGCCGTTACGGAAATAAAGACGGGTGGGGATGAGCGTGTAGCCTTTTTGCTTCGTCAAACCGACGAGTTTTTCGATCTCTCGCTTGTGCAGCAGAAGCTTGCGAGTGCGGAGCGACTCGTGGTTCATGGCGTTGCCGTGCGAGAAGGGGCCGATGTGTGCGTTGAGCAGGAAGCACTCGCCGTCTTTGAGCAGGCCGTAGGCGTCCTTGAGATTGGCACTGCCTTCGCGGATGGACTTGACTTCGGTTCCACGCAGAGCGACACCGGCTTCGAAGCGGTCGGTGAGGAAGTAGTTGTGGGCGGCGGAGCGGTTGAACGAGGCGTCGCGCTGGCCTGCGGCGATGGGATCGCGGTCTTTGGCTTTGGGCGCGGAAGATTTTTGTGCAGCAGGAACAGTCGGGTTGGATAGCGAACGAGGCATTGAGACGTCCAAAGGGAATAACGAGGCATAGACGGCCGGCGAAAGTAGCCAGACGGGGCCTCAGAGTCCAGATGCTAGCAGATGGCGGACGGATTCAAGAGGCGGCAGTGAGGCTGGAAGGACCCTGCGAGATGGCGAGTGAGCCGTCCGTGGAGGCCTTCGGGCAGTGACAGGCAAGGACTTTTGGAGAGAAAGGCCAGTGACGCGAATGGTATTATCAGAGCTGTCCGACCAACCGCTTGAGAGCGCTGTAGATGCAGGTACGGAGCGGTTTTCCGGCCGCTTGGAAGGTGGTCGTTGGCGAGGCCTGGGGCTGAACGTCCGAGGCGTATTGGAGCAGGACGCGCGCATGCAACAACGCAGGAACGGTCGGACCGTCAAGGGATTTGGTGTGAGCAGCAATCTGGTTCGTTATGGTCTGCCGTCGCTGATGGCGTGCGGAGTGACGGGGCTGTTAACGCCTCCGGCGAAGGCACAGTCGGCGGGCGGATGGTACAAGCGCGGGCAGCAGGCCGAGGCGCGCGAGGACTTCGACACTTCGTTCGAGGACTATCGCCAGGCCCATTTGAAGAAGCCCAAGGAGCTGCGCTACCGCACCAGCTACGAGCGGATGCGGTTCCAGGCAGCGAACCAGCATGTGGACCGCGGACGGGTGTTGCGGCAGTCGGGCGATATCGATGGCGCGATCAACGAGTTTTCGCGCGCGCTGCAGATTGATCCGGGCAACGAAGCGGCAGCGCAGGAGCTGCAGCTTTCCGAGAAGCCGCACGCGGGTGGGCGGGCGGCTGCTTCGGGTGGGGATGCGACGGCAGGTGGAGCTCCTCCGCCGGGTACGCCGCATCCGGGGAAGGTGCTGATCCCGGGAACGATTGAGCAGACGCCGTATCAGCAGCAGGTGCAGAGAGATATCTTGTCGCTGGCTGCGCCGGTGTCGCTGCAGCCGGTTTCGACCGATCCGATCACGCTGGACATGGTGGAAGACACGAAGGTGATCTACCAGGCGATCGGCAAGGCGGCTGGAATTAACGTGATCTTCGATCCGGACTACACGTCGAAGCGGATTCCGGTGAAGCTGACCAGTGTGAATCTGTACGACGCGATGCGGATTGTGGGCGCGCTCAGCGGGACGTTCTGGAAGCCGGTCACGGGGAATACGATCTTCGTTGCGCAGAACAACAGGACCAAGCGCAGCGACCTGGAAGACATGGCGGTGCAGACGTTTTATCTGACGAATGTCTCGCAGCAGAACGATGCGAACGAAATCCTGGTGGCGCTGCGCAACCTGCTTGATCCGAGCGTGAAGATTTACCTGGTACAGAGCCAGGACGCGATCATTCTGCGGGCGACTCCGGACGAGCTGATTCTGGCTGAGAAGCTGATCAACGATCTGGATCGCACACGGGCTGAGGTGGTCATCGATGTAGCCGTGCTGGAGGTGAGCCGACAGAAGGAGCGCAACCTCGGCATCACGCTGCCGACGAGCTTTGGGCTGACTCCGCAAACGAGCAACGCGCAGTCCAGCTCTTCTTCTTCGTCGTCGACGAGCAGTTTGACGCTGAATACGCTGGGGAATTTGAACGCGACGAACTTTGCGGTGAGCGTGAGCGGCGGAACAGTGAATGCGCTGCTGAGCGATACGGATACGAGAATTCTGCAGAACCCGCGGATTCGCGCGACGGATGGGCAGGAAGCGTCGCTGAAGATTGGATCGAAGATTCCGGTGGCGACGGGATCGTACTCGGCGGGTGCGGCGATTACGACGGCGTCGCTGGGTGTGCAGACGCAGTTCACGTATCTCGATGTGGGTGTGAACATCGACATTACGCCGACAGTGCATTATGACCGCGAGATTTCGCTGAAGTTGAAGATTGAAATTTCGTCGCAGAACGGAAGCGTGACGATTTCTGGCGTGACGGAACCGATCATCTCGCAACGCGTGGCGCAGCAGGTGATCCAACTGAAGGATGGTGAGCCGTCGATCCTGGCGGGGTTGCTACAGCAGCAGGATTCGAATGCGACGAGTGGAACGCCGGGGCTGGCGCAGCTTCCGTTCTTCAAGTATTTTTTTTCGAGCCAGGACAAGACGCAGCAGCAGGATGAGATTGTGTTCCTGATCATTCCGCATATTGTGCGCGAGAGTGTGCTGACGGATGAAAATACGCGCGCGATCTATACGGGTACCACCCAGACGGTTGAGCTGATGCGGAGATCTCCGAACCAGATTGCGACGGCTGAGGCGGATGCCGGGATTGCGCCGGTGGCTATGGTGGCGAAGCCGGCGTCGAACACGACGGCGGCGAATGCGGCTTCCGCGATGGTGGGACAGATTGCACGGGATGGACAGCCGATTGCGCCTCCGGGGATGAATCCGGGGACCATCGTGGGACCGATTGCCGGACGCCCGGCTGCGGATGTGGCTGGCGCGGGAACGCAGGCGGAGACGCTGCCGGTCACGCTGCGCGTGGTTCCAGGGACGATGAGCCAGACGGTTGGGTCGACGTTCCAGGTGGCAGTGCTGGCGAGCAATGCGCGTGACCTTTACAGCGGATCGCTGAACCTGCAGTTCAACTCCAAGGTGCTGCAACTGGTGAACGTGGACCAGGGCGACTTTATGAGCAAGGACGGGCAGGCGGCGGCACTGGTGCATCGCGATGCCGGTGACGGGTCGGTGACGATCAACGAGACGCGGCCGCCCAATGCGAAGGGCGTGGATGGCACGGGAACGCTGGTGACGCTGACGTTCAAGGCGATCGGCGCGGGTGATTCGCCTCTGGCGTTGGTGCGGATGGGGACGAGGGACTCGAAGCAGAACAATCTGCCGACGGTCGGAACGCAGTCGGAAATCCACGTCAAGTAAGTGCAGGGAGTAGGGAACAGGGAATAGGGAGTAGAGAAGGTGATGAGAGGGGATTGGGTTTCGGCGAAGATCGGAGGGCGGCGTCGCGGGGAAGCGGGTGTGACGCTGGTCGAGCTGATTATTGTTGTCGCGATCCTCGGAATTCTGGCCACGGCAGCGCTCCCGATTGCGAAGTTCCAGGTGAAGCGGTCCAAGGAACGGGAGCTGCGGCGGGACCTCTGGGAGATGCGGGCGGCGATCGACGCTTACAAGGACGCGGCCGATAAGGGGGCGTTTCAAACCAAAGCCGACTCGAACAACTATCCTCCGGATTTGCAGACGCTGGTGGATGGAGTCGAGGTACAGACGAAGAAGGTTCGGTTCCTGCGGAGGATTCCGGTGGACCCGATGACCAACAATACGGAGTGGGGTCTGCGGTCGAACCAGGATGACGCGGATTCGACGAGCTTTGGCGGGCAGGATGTATATGACGTGTACTCGAAGAGCGAGGGAACGGCGCTGGACGGGTCGAAGTACAACACGTGGTAGCAGGGCTGAGGAGTAGCGGAATGCAGATGGGGACGCAAATTCGGAGCAGGAAGCGGGGTGAGCGGGGGTTTACGCTCATTGAGCTGATTATCGTGATGGCGATCATCGCGATCCTGTCGTCGATTGCGATTCCGCGGTTTCTGCAGGCGGTGAACAAGGCCAAGGAAGCCGTCTTGAAGGAAGACCTGCACACCATGCGGGGAGCGATCGACAGCTATACGGTGGATAAAGAGAAGGCTCCGCAGTCGCTGGATGATCTGGTGCAGGCGGGTTATTTGCGAGAGATTCCGAAGGACCCGATGACGAGTTCGACCGACACGTGGATGACGGACCAGTCGGATACGCTGACGGACATCAACGAGACGGCGGGCGGGATCGACAACGTGCACTCGGGGGCGCAGGGGGTTTCAAGCGAGGGCACGACCTATAACACGTGGTGAGGTAAGGGTTTAGGGGTTGGGGGCGATGGCCTGGAGTGGTGGATAAAGGGCTGGCCGGTGGTCCAAGGCGGGGCGAAACATATTTGTTTGGAATGCGTCTAAGATATTAGGCAGAGCCGCGCCCATACGGCAGGGCGCATACGCTTCCTCCGGGGTTTCCCGCCATGCGCATACTTACACTCGCAACGATCCTTACATTTTCGGCAGGCGCCGTTGTGGCGCAACAGAGCGCGCCCGCGTCGACCAGCGACCAGACACCGGCGACGGTGAACGCTGCTGCGCAGGACGGAACGGCCGCCCCGCAGAGCGATGCCTCGGCCAAGCCGGATGCGGCGAAGGACAGTAAGTCGGCGAAGGACGCCAAGGACAAGAAGGGCGCCGAAGTGGCGAAGGATGACTCGATTCCTGATCCGGGCGATCACCTGGACCCGCACATCAAGAAGGGCAGCGAGGACGATGTGGACGCCATCGGGACGCGGACGATCGGCGGCCGCGGGATGGGCAACTGGTACTCGACGAACTGGGAGATTGGGTCGGGCAAGCAGTACTCCATGGAAGTGGAGAAGTCGTCGCACCTGGTGACCGATCCGGTGGTGGAAGAGTATGTGAACCGCGTTGGGCAGAACCTGGTGAAGAACTCGGACGCGAAGGTGCCGTTCACGATCAAGGTGCTGGATACCGACGAGATCAACGCGATGGCGCTGCCGGGCGGGTTCTTCTATGTGAACTCGGGACTGATTCTGGCGTGCGACTCGGAAGATGAGCTGGCTGGCGTGATGGCGCATGAGATATCCCACGTGATTGCGCACCATGCAGCCCGCGAGATGACGCGGATGAACTACATGCAGATCGGTTCGATTCCGCTGATGATCTTTACCGAGGGAACGTGGACCGGGTATGGGATTTATGAGGCGTCGCAGCTGGCGATTCCGCTGACGTTCCTGCAGTTCTCGCGCAACTTCGAGGCCGAGGCCGACTACCTGGGCGTGCAGTGGATGTACAAGGCTGGCTACGATCCGCAGGGCATGGTGTCGATCTTTGAAAAGCTCGACGCGTTGGAGAAGCATAAGCCCGGTGCGCTGTCGAAGGCGTTCAGCGACCATCCTGCGACCCCGGACCGGATTGTGGCGGTAGAGAACGAGATTGCGACGATCCTGCCGGCGAAACCGGCTTACCTGGTGACGACGAGCGAGTTCGACCAGGTGAAGGCGCGGCTGGCACGGATCCAGAACAAGCGCGGACTTGGCAGCAAGAAGGATGGCAACAAGCCGACGCTGCGGCGGACCGCCGGAACGAATAATGATCCCAACGCGCCGAGCACGACGAGCTCGGGCGATGACCGGCCGACGCTGGGGCGGAGAGACTAAAGCAGGGAGTAGGGAACAGGGAGTAGGGAGTAGGAAATCCGCAAGCGTTGAGGGCATGGCCGAAGGTGGCTGTGCCCTTGGCTTTTGTGGGAAGGGATTTGTTGAGAGAATAGAGAGATGAGTGAAAAGAGCTATACGACGGGCTATACGGACGATCATGCGAAGGCAGGGCTGGATGTGACGTTTCCCGCGATTGAAACGTGGCAGAACCAGTTTCCGGCTTACGAGATCCTGGTGGACGATCCGGAGTTTACGAGCGTTTGTCCGAAGACGGGGCTGCCGGACTTTGGCGTGCTGAAGATTCGGTACATGCCGCGCGAGAAGTGCATGGAGCTGAAGTCGCTGAAGGAGTACCTGTTTGTTTATCGCAACCTGGGAATCTTTCAGGAGAACATCGTGAACCAGGTGCTGGAGGATGTGGTGAAGGCGACCGAGCCGGTGTGGGCCGAGGTCGTGGGAGATTTTCGGCCTCGGGGCGGGATTGCGACGATTGTGACTGCGCGTTGGCCGCGGACCGAGGAGTTCACGAAACCTTAGTTGTCGCGGGCGAGAATGTGCTGGATGGTTGAGGGCCGCTCATGGTGAGCGGCCTTTGATTTCGCGGCTTGGTATCCTCACTCCATATGAAGAAAGTTCTGGTTGGATGCTGCGTGTCGTTGGCTGTGGCTTTGTTTCCTGCTTTGCTTTGTGGTCAGGCGCCGGATGCTGCGGAAGCGGCGATGGTGAAGAGCGTCGACGATGGCAGCGCAGGGGATGTGGCGTTGCTGGAGAAGCTGGTCGATATCAACAGCGGGACGATGAACCTGCCCGGCGTGGTGAAGGTGAAGGACGTGCTCGAGCCGCAGTTGGCGGCGCTGGGATTCAAGACACGGTGGGTGCCGATGGATCAGCTCGTTGGCCGCGCGGGGGACCTGGTGGCGGAGCATCCCTGCCCGATGGGAACGGGTAAGTGCGGCAAGCGGATGCTGCTGATCGGGCATATGGATACGGTGTTCGAGTTGAGCTCGCCGTTTCAGACGTTTGCGATGGTGCCCGGAACCAATGGGCGCGAGGCTACGGGGCCGGGTGTCGCCGACATGAAGGGCGGGTTGGTGGTGATGTTGAGCGCGCTGCGTGCGATGCAGGCCGCGGGCGTGCTGGACAAGGCGGAGATCACGATTGTGCTGAGCGGCGATGAGGAGCGGCATGGGACGCCTTCGAGCATCAGCCGGCGGGACCTGGTGGATGCGGCCAAGCGCAGCGATGTGGCCCTGGAGTTTGAGAACGCCGGACGCGACGGCGGGCTGGATGGAACCGACGCGGTGCGGCTGGGGCGGCGGGGGATTGTGGGCTGGACGGTGAAGACGACGGGGAGGACAGGGCACTCGTCGACCGTGTTTGGCGAGGGTATGGGGTATGGTGCGGTGTACGAGATGGCGCGGATCCTGGATGAGTTTCGCGTGCAGTTGCCGGAGCCGGGAGTGACGTTCAATGTGGGGTTGCTGCTGGGTGGGACGGCCGTGAACCACGACTCGGTCAACGCTCGCGGGGAGGCTTTAGGGAAGACAAACGTTGTTCCTCCGGTGGCCGTGGCGACCGGCGACCTGCGCACCCTGAACGATGAGCAGACCGAGCACGTGAAGCAGAAGATGCAGGCTATCGTCGCCGACCATCTGCCGAAGACCGGAGCGGAGATTCGGTTTGAGGAAGGCTATCCAGCGATGGGAGTGACACCGGCCAGCGAGGCGCTGCTGGCGGAGCTGCAGAAGGTGAACGAGACCCTGGGGTATGGGACGGAGCTGGTGACCGACCCGACGTTTGGAGGCGCGGGGGACATCGCATTTGCGGCGCCCTATGTTCCCGGGCTGGTGGGCGTGGGGGCGATGGGGTCAGGAGCGCATGCGGAGGGCGAGACGGTTTATCTGGACTCGCTGCCGAAGCAGGCGAAGCGGATGGCGGTGCTGATGTACCGGTTGAGCCAGCAGGTCTTGGCTCCGGAGCCGGTGGGCGAGGTCGTGAACTAGACCAACGGCGCACCCGCGGCACGGTAGAGGGTCTCGATTGTGACGAGGTCTTTGAGCCCGAGCTCGCCGGGAGTTTTTGGGGTGGTGTTGGCGCGAATGCAGTCGGCGAAGTGGTCGGCCTCGAGGAGGAACTGGAAGGGTTTCTTGCCGGTCGCGGTAATGTCGACGGGACCGTTGATGGTCCTGCCGGTGACCTTGACGCCGTCGTAGCCGTAGGCGGGTTCGACGCGGAGCCAGCCCTTGTCGCCGCGGACTTCAGCGGTGTTGGGGCCGTTGGCGCCGTAGGAAGAGCTGCCCGAGGCGATGATGCCGGAGGGGAACTTCAGGGTGAACTCGATGGACTGCTCCATGGTGGAGAAGCGGGGGCCGGTTTCACGGGTGGAGGTGACGGCGGTGTAGGCGGTGGGGTCTTCGCCCGCGAGGTAGCGCATGGTGTTGATGGGGTAGATACCGAGATCGAAGAGGCAGCCGCCGCCGGCGAGGGCCTTGTTGAGGCGCCAGGCTCCGGCGGGGAAGTTGGCGATGAACTGGCCGTGGAAGGACTGGACCTGGCCGATAGCGCCGTCGCGGAGAAGTTGCAGAACCTGGGCGAACGTGGGGTCGTACCAGATGCGGTAGGCGATCATGAGGTGGACGTTGGCGGCGCGGCAGGCGTCGATCATGCGGCGGCACTCGGCGGAGGAGATGGCCATGGGCTTCTCGCAGAGGACGTGCTTGCCGGCCTCGGCGGCGCGGATGGTGTACTCGGCGTGCATGGAGTTGGGCAGGCCGATGTAGACGGCGTCGATGGCCTTGTTGTCGCGGATGCTGTTGTAGGTTTCGTAGGTGTAGATGGAGTTTGCGGTGAGGTTGTACTGCGAGGTGTAGGCCTTGCCTTTGGTGTCGGGGTGGCCGGTGACGACGGCGGTGAGCTTCGCCTTCTGCGATTGGGGGAGCGCGGAAGAGAAGATTCCGGAGATGGTGCCGAGGCCGACGGCGGCGAAGCCGATAGGGGCTGCCTCGGGCGTTTGCGCCGGGAGCCGGGTGGCGGCGAGGGTGAGCGCGGAGAGTTTGGCGAAGTCGCGGCGAGTGATCGAATTCATGCGATCCACTGTATGACGGCGCGAGATTGAAGTCGAGAGGCGGGTCGGGCTGATATCCTCGGCAGTGCGAGGGATGCCTGTGACGAAGACGTTGTCCAAGCCGGGGAGTGGGCATATTGCCGGAGCAACCGTGGCGCTGGTGCTGCTGACGGCGATGAACTTCGTGAACTACCTGGACCGGTACATTCTGCCGGCGGTGCAGGAGCAGGTGAAGGGCGAATTCCGGCTGTCGGACGATCAGATTGGGTCGCTGACGATGTGGTTTTTTGCGGCGTATGTGTTGTCGTCGCCGCTGACTGGTTGGCTGGGCGACCGGTTTCCGCGGAAGCCGATGATCGTGATTGCCGCGCTGTCGATTGCGGCGATGAACTTCTGGACAGCCAGCGTGCATAGCTACTGGTCGCTGAACCTGCGGCATATGGCGCTGGGGGTTGGCGAGGCGAGTTTCGGAATCTTTGCACCGGCGCTGCTCGCGGATTTTTATGCCGAGGATCAACGGAACCGCGTGCTGACGATCTTCAATGTGGCGATTCCTGTGGGATCGGCGCTGGGATTTCTTGCCGGAGGAAACATTGCGCAGAGCCATGGATGGCGGATGGCGTTTGTGGCTTCGGCGATACCCGGAGCGGTGATCGCTGTGCTGATCTGGATGATGATGCGCGAGCCAGCGCGGACCGGCGGGATGGATAAGGCACAGGTCGACAAAGGCACCGTGCTTTCGCTGCTGACCAACAAGGCATATCTGGCGGCGATCCTGGGTTATGCGGCTGTGACGTTTTCGCTGGGTGGGATTTCGTTCTGGATGCCGGCGTTCCTGCATCGCATGGATGGGCGTGAGATTGGCGCGGCTGGAACGATCATGGGCACCATCACGGTGGTGTGTGGGCTCGGTGGAACGGTCATTGGGGGCTGGCTGACGCAGTTGTGGTCGAGAAAGACCAAGGGTGCGCTGTATCTGATGCCGGCGGTCGGCGCGGTGACCGCGGCCCCGTTTGCGCTGCTGTGTTTCTTCGGGCCGAAGTCGATGACGCTCCCCGCTCTGGGTGCGGCTGTGTTTTTGATCTTTCTGGGAACGGGGCCGGTGAATGCGGCGACGCTGAATGCGGTGCCTGCGAATCTGCGCGCGACGGCGATGGCGGGGCAGTTGTTTGCGCTGCATGTTTTCGGGGATCTGCCGTCGTCGAAGATTATCGGAATCATCAGCGACCACTCGGACCTGCGGTGGGGGTTGGGATGCACGCTGATCACGATGCTCATTGCGGCGGTGATCTTTACGGTGGGAGCGCGTTGGGCGCCGGTGCTGCATCACTCGGTTGAGGGTACGGCGGCGGCATGAGCTGGGAGGTTAGCGAGTTCTGGCGCGGGTGGATCGAAGTGGGAGCGTGGGTGATCGCCGGGGCGTGGTGTGTGAGGACCGCTGCCGCGATTGAACACATGCCGGAGGTGGAAGATTTATCCGTGCTGGAGTGGGACGTGCAGCCGCAGGTAGAGGCGTCGCTGGTAGTGGTGGTTCCGGCGAAGGATGAGGCAGAGTCGATTGCAGCCACGATGGATGCGCTGATGGCCGCGGATTATCCGCGGATGAAAGTCGTTGCGGTGGATGATCGCTCGACCGACGCGACCGGAGAGATTCTCGAAGAGTATGCGCAGCGGTATCCGGGGCATGTGGAGGTCATCCACATTGAGGAGCTGCCGGAGGGGTGGCTGGGCAAGACGTTTGCGATGACGGTGGCGCTGGCCAACAGCACTTCGGACTATGTGTTGTTTACGGATGCGGACGTGCTGCACTCGCCTTCGATTTTGCGGAGGGCGCTGGCGTATGTGGAGCTGGAAGAGGCCGATCATCTGGTGGTGATGCCTACGCCGTTGGTGAAGTCGCGCGGAGAGGGGATCGTGCTGGGGTTTCTCCAGATGCTGTCGATGTGGGCTTCAAGGCCGTGGCGTGTGAAGCATGGGAAGTCGCGGCGGGATGCGATTGGGGTGGGGGCGTTCAACCTGGTGCGGAGGGCGGCGCTGGAGGAGATTGGAGGGCTGGAGCCGCAGAGGCTGGCGGTACTCGAGGACATTACGCTGGGCCTGCGGGTGCGGGCTGCGGGAATGCGGCAGCGCGTGGCGTTTGCTCCGGGGCTGGTGCTGGTGCACTGGGCGAAGGGAATGCGGGGTGTGGTGAAGGTGATGACCAAGAATCTGTTTTCGGCGTTCAATTTCAATCCGCTGCTGTTGATGGGCGCATGCGCGTGGATCGTGGTGTTCTGCCTGTTGCCGATTGCAGGGCTGGCGTGGTGGGGGACGCTGGTGCCGTCGCTGCTGATTTTGTGCGCAATGGGTGCGGCTTACAGGACGGTGGTGATGTGGAGCGGGATCGATGCGCGCTACGCATGGCTGTATCCCGTGGGAGCGGTGGCGTTTTTATATGCGCTGCTGCGGTCGATGGTGGCGGTGTGGGTGCGCGGCGGCGTGGTGTGGCGGGGAACGCATTACGCGTTGCGGGATCTGAGGCGTCACAACAGCCCGTTCCAGTGGGAGCTGGTGGTGGCCGAGGCGAAGAAGGGCAAGGGCTGGAGAGAGTAGGTCAGGCTACGTGTTCGAGGGTGCGTGCTTCGGCCAGGGAGCGTATGGCGCTGTGCAACTGGTCGAGGCGGTAGGGCTTGGGCAGCAGGGCATTGGGGTCGACATGGAGGCCGCGGTCGGCGAGGGCCTGCGCCTGAAAGCCGGAGGTATAGAGAACGCGGATCGCGGGGCTGGCCTGCTGGATGGTGCGGGCGAGGAAGACGCCGTTGCTGCCGTTGGCGAAGACGACGTCGGTGATGAGGAGATCGAGGCTGGGTGTGGCGGCGGCGATGCGAAGAGCTTCTTCGACGCTGCGCGCGGTGCGGATGGTGTAGCCGACGCGGGTGAGGAAATCGGCAATGAGATGGAGGAGGTCGCCTTCGTCGTCGACGAGGAGGAGGTTTTGGATTGGTTTTGCGTCGTGAGCGGCGAGGCTGTGGACTATCTGTGAGCGCGTGGCGGCTTGGGCGGGTGGGGTACGCAGAGCAAGTGGGTTGGGGTTGGCGGACTCGGCGGTGAAGGGGAGGAAGAGTGAGACGGTGGTTCCGGCGCCGGGTTCGCTGTCAATGTGGACACTGCCGCTGGACTGGCGGGCGAAGCCGTATACGGCGGCGAGGCCGAGGCCGGTTCCGCGCGCGCGTTGGCGGGTGGTGAAGAAAGGTTCGAAGGCCCGCGCGAGGGTTGCGCGCGTCATGCCGTGTCCGGTGTCGGCGACCAGAAGCTGCGCGTAGCGGCCGGGGGCGAGCTTGCCGGAGGTAACTTCGGGAGCGCTGCGGCCCAACTCAACGGAAGTGGTTTCGAGGCGAAGAGAGCCGCCGGCCGGCATGGCGTCGCGGGCGTTGAGGACGAGGTTGGTGAGCGCGTTCTGGAGGCTGTTGGGATCGACGAACACGGCCGGGAGGGTGGGATCGACACTGGTGGCGATGCGGATGTTGGCGGGCAGGTTGCGAGTGGCGCGCTGGAAGATGCGCTGCAGGTCTTCGTGGATGTTGGTGGGGACGGGCTTGAGGTGCTCATTGGAGGAGAACGCGAGCAGATGGCGGATGAGGCCGGCACCACGCACGGCGGCGTTAGCGGCGGTCTGGATGCGGCGCGCGGTGAGAGGTGCGAGGGCGGACTCGGACTGCAGAAGTTCGAGATTGCCCATGACGATGGCGAGGAGGTTGTTGAAGTCGTGCGCGAACCCGCCGGCGAGCTGGCCGAGAGCCTGCATCTTCTGGCTCTCCTGGAGCTGGCGCTGGAGCTCACAGGTTTCGGTGATGTCGCGGAGGATGGCGGAGATTCCGATGACGTCGTTGTTGACGTCGCGGAGGGGCGACAGCGCGACGTCGACACGAATGGGACGGCCACTCCTGGTGAAGCGATCGGACTGGAAGATCTCTATAGCTTCGCCGCGAGCGACGCGGGCCAGCACCTGCTCGAGGTAGTCGCCGCTATCGGGAGGCAGCATCCTGCTGACGCTGTGGCCGATCATTTCATCGCGGCTGTAACCGGTGATGGACGTAGCGGCGGAGTTCCACGTAGTGACGATGCCGCGGAGATCGGTGCTGAGGATAGCGTCGCGGGAGGACTCG
>JAZKBC010000146.1:14127-14962 GCA_040388825.1 Acidobacteriota bacterium
CGACGATTGCGGCGAGACGGGAGCGGGCAATGTCTACGTGGCGGCGCTCGCTGTCCTCGCGGTAACTGACGAGGACCTGGCCGGGTTTTCCGGCACCCGGTGGAACTGGCGCAGTGGTGATGGAGCGGGAGCCAGTGTTGCCTGTAAGCTTGTGGCGGTAGATGAGAATGAAGTTCTTGACGAAGTCGCCGCGGAAGGCGCGGTTGGTAGGCCAGTCTTCGGCGGGGAGTGGGTCGCCAGTGGAACGAAACGCCTCATATTGATCAACAACGGTGTGATAGGTGACGTCTTCGTTGGAGTCCGCGACCAGCTGCGCGGTTTTATGGTTCATCATGGCGATGGACTGGTCGGGGTTGATCACGATTAGCCGGTCCTCCATGTTCTCCATCACCATGTGCAGCTGGGCCTGGCTGAGCGCGAGCTGGCGGCGCAGCGAGCGGATGAAGAGCAGTGCGGCAGTTGCGGCTGCAGCGATCAGAGGCACCAGAACAGCGGCGATCACGAGCAGGTCGTTGTGCGAGATGGAGTAGGCACCCATTGCAGGTTATTGGGCCTATCGGCGCACCTGTTGAAAGCTTTAGCGAATTCGGACAGAATTGCCGGGTTTCTTGCAGGGAGACTCTGGCCTGATTCCCGGTGGGCTCAGGATCTCGAGTCTTCGCCGACAAGGACACGGTGGACGGCTTCCCGGAGTTCAGAGAGGCGGTAGGGCTTACGGAGGAGGTCGTGGCCGTGGATGCAGACTCCGCGCTGTTGGAACTCCGACGCGGGGAAGCCGGAGGTGAAGAGGATCTTGATGCCGGGTTGCATATCGCCGATGGTCTGGGCGAGCTCA
>JAZKBC010000147.1:0-6793 GCA_040388825.1 Acidobacteriota bacterium
CTCCTTCACTCTCTCAGCCAGCACTACGGCAGCAAACTGCGCGTGCTCTTCAAGGCCTATCCTCTGGCCGCGCATCCTGACTCGACCCTCGCCGCTGCCACGCTCATCGCCGCGCAGCAGCAGGGAACTTTCTGGCCCATGTTTGACGCGCTCTCCACGCGCACCGCTCCGATTACCCGCGAATCTGTAGTCGCACTGGCTACCTCGCTCAAGCTTGATCCCACCAGCTTCATCAATGCACTCGACGACGCGACCGCAGCCGCGCAGCAGGACGTTGCCGCTGCTCAGCGTCGCGGCATTCTCGGCGCGCCAGTGATGTTCCTCAACGACAAACGCGTCGATGGTCTGCAACGTGAAGCCTTCTATACGTCGATCGCCGACACCGAGCTCGGATCCGTACCCGCCACCCAGGCTGGGCTGGCAGCAACAGCGCCTTCCGGACGCTGAAGTTCGTTCTCCGCTCTACAACATCCGCGCTTTTCACCCCTCCTTGCCATAAATGACATTCCTGTAAGACCAGTTGCGTCGGCTACTTTTACGAGCGTCGCCCAGCGACATCAATTTTCTCGATAGAAATCTTCCGCACTGTTATTGCAAAATTGGGCTAAAACATCGCTATGTCGTGTGAAGTGCAACATACAAAACGGCTTGAAACCTGTTTGACAAGTTCAATACGAATACGTAGGCTTCCCCCACGTTCCATTCCATCTTTTTGCATTGCTGTCAAACAGGGGATTCGTATGCTTCGCGCCATGTCCAATCGACTTACTGCTATCCCTTGTCTTGCCACGGTCCTTTCGCTGGCCGCTATGTTCGCCGCCGCGCCGGCTTCTGCCTCCATCACGCTGGACGCCACCAGCTCCACAACGGCGGCTTCGCCGGCCACGACGTTCACGTTCAATCACGTCCTCGGCGCCGGCGGCAATCGGCTGGTTGTCTGCACCGTCGCGATGTCGAACCCCACGACAGCCTTCACCCAGGCCGCGCCGACCGTAACCTTCGGCGGCGTCACTATGACGGAAGTTGCCCAGGCCCCGGGCTCCGCGCAAAATAGCCCCAAGGTCGAGGGCGCGATGTTCTGGGCCAACGACAGCACCCTTAGCGGCCTCTCCGGCAGCCAGGTGGTCAGTGTCACCATTCCGGGTAGCCTGACGGTCGGTGCGGTTGCGGGTTGCTCTTCTTACTTCGGCGCGGCGCAGTCCGGTCCGGAATCCTCCGGCGTCAGCTACAACGGCAGCGGAACTGCACCCTCCGTCACCCTTTCGGTTCCAAACGCCGGCGACCTGGTCGTTGACTCACTCGTTGGCGGCTTCACCGCTTCCACCAACCCGACCAAATCGGCCTCTCCCACCACACCCCAAACGGCTCTCTACAACACGCAGCTTTCCACGTCCGGAGTTCTCGGCGGCAGCAGCTACTACTTCGTTCCCTCGGGAACCAGCTTCGCAGCCAGTTGGACTCCAGGCAGCTCCGGCCCTTCGCGCTCCACCTACTCGGCGATCGCCTTTGCTGCGGCACCCACCACCAATTACACGGTTTCCACCAGCGTCTTACCGGTTGGCGGCGGCACGGTTACTCTCAATCCCACCGGCGGCAGTTACGCTAGCGGATCCAACGTCACGGTCACGGCGGTCCCCGCCATCGGCTACACGTTCAACAACTTCACGGGCGCACTTACCGGAAGCACCAATCCGCAAACCTTGTCCGTCAACGGCAATAAGAGCGTTACGGCCAACTTCACTGCCTCGCTTTGCACGCTTTCCACAAGTGTCATCGGCTCCGGCTCCGTGACGCTCAGCCCCACCGCTGCCAACAACGCTTACGTCTGTGGAACGCAAGTCACCGTTACTGGCGTTGCCGATTCCGGCAACAGCTTTGGCGAGTTTACCGGCGCGCTCACCGGCGCCACCAACGGCCAGGTCCTCAGCGTTAATACCAGCACATCGGTCACTGCGACCTTCGTCTCAGGAACCGCCTGCCATCTCACCACCAGCACCACGGGCTCCGGCACCCTCACCGTCTCGCCCACTGGCGACGTCTTCAGCTGCGGCACCCAACTCACTCTCACTGCCACCCCAGCGCAGTACTTCACGCTTACCGGCTTTGGCGGAGCCCTCAGCGGAACCACCAGTCCTCAGAACTTCACGATCAACGCGGACAGCACCATATCCGCCGCTTTCGCGCAGACCAACTTCCCCATTCACACCACCATCGTTGGCCCCGGCACGGTCACGGCGAATCCTTTGGACACTGGTAATGGCTACCCAGCCAACACGCAGGTAACGCTGACCGCCACGCCCACTCCCGGCGCCAACTTCAGCGGCTTCACCGGTGATCTCACCGGCGCCACCAGTCCGCAGACCATTACCGTCAACGCCACCAAAAATGTGACTGCCACCTTCGTCGCGCAAAACATTACGAAGGATGCCGTCTCGTCGGCCGCCAGCAAGGCGACGGCGAGTTCGCTTTCCTGGCAGCATGTGCTCGGCGCCGGTGGTGCGCGCGCTGTCGTCATCGCGGTCGCCCAGACCGACTCGATTGCCAGCCCGGACGCGTCGTCGGTCGTCACCAGCGTGCTCTTCAACGGCGTCTACGCCACGCCGATCCCGAATTCGCTCGTTTACGGCGGCACCAGCGGAAGCGTGCAGGCGCAGCTCTTCTACCTGCTCGAGCCCGAGCTCCCCGCGGCAGGAACGTACACCATCACGGTGAACCTCGCCGGCTCGGTTGCTGGCATCCAGGCCGGAGCCGTCTCGTTCTTTGGCGTCAGCCAGGGACCACCGGATGCCGTCGCCAATCACAAGGACACCTCCGGCGCCGACCTCATCAGCACAGCCATCACCACGCTCTCGGCCAACGACGTCGTCCTCGATGTAGTTGAAGACAACAACGTCGCCGCACTCACGGCCAACTCCGGCCAGACCCTCGCGTGGACCGCGTCTGCCGCGGTCGGAACCGGCGGCAGCAGCACCGAGGTCATCGCCAATCCCGGTGTTGCAACGCTTGGCTGGGCAGGCTCTGCAAGCCGCCTGGTGCATTCGCTCGCCGCCTTCGCTCCCGCCACCTCAACTGCGCCCGCGACACACACCCTCACCACCAGCGTCGCCGGTGGTGTAGGCGGCACGGTTGCAACCAACCCGGGCCTGACCACTTTGCCTGTGAGCACCGGAGTTCTCCTCACCGCCACCGCCACCACCGGCTACGCGTTTGCCGGATGGACGGGCGATTACACCTCCACCACGAACCCGCTGCCCATCACCATGGATAGCGACCGCAACGTCGTCGCCAACTTCACCACTGCGGCCACCTGCAATCTGACGTTCAACGTAATTGGCAGCGGCACGGTCACACCGGCGCCGGGCGTCTACAACTGCGGAACAACGCTGCACCTGGTCGCCACTCCCGGCTCGGGATACACGTTCACTTCCTATGGCGGCGACTTCTCCAGCTCCTCCAACCCCGCCGACTTCACCATCTCCGCTGACTCCACTATCAGTGTTCAGTTCGATCCCATCCCGCAGTGCACGCTCAACCTGACCACAAGCGGGCAGGGAAGCGTTACACCGGCCTCGGGCAACTACGCTTGCGGTACGGTGCTCACGCTCACGGCCACGGCCGCCGGCGGTTCAGCCTTTAGCGGATACACCGGCGATCTCGCCACCACGTCGAATCCCGCCACGGTCATCCTCAGCCAGAACATGAGCATCGTGGCCAACTTCACCTCCGGCCCGGCCTGCACGCTCACCACGTCCGTCACCGGGCAGGGAGTCATCACGCCGTCCTCCGGCTCCTATGCCTGCGGAACCACCATCGCGATCGAAGCCGATCCTGCGTCGAAGTATCTCTTCAACGGATGGGGTGGCGATCTGAGTGGCATGACCTCGCCCACCACGCTCACACTCAACACCAACAAGAACGTGACCGCTGCCTTCGTCGTCAACACCGCTGGCGTTACCGGCGATCCGCGCACGGTCGTCGAACCCACATACCCGGCTGTGTGCACCGTGCTCACCGCGCTGCAATCCGTCTCAGCGCCGGTAGAGACCTCGCCCGACACAACCCGCGTCCAGGCTGCTCTCAACGCCTGCCCGGTTGGCAAAGCGGTCGAGTTCTCCGCGTCCCCCGACGGCGCAGCCAACGCCTTCATCATCGCTCCGATCACCATTCCCGCCGGCGTCACCATGCTGGTCGATCCCGAAGTCACCATCCTCGGCTCCATCAAGTCCACCGACTATACCTGCGTGACCTCCTCGAGCTGGTGCACGCCGCTCATCGACATCGCCGCCAACAACGCACCCAACCCGGGCTCTGCCATCATGGGCCTCGGCGTGATCGATGGCCGTGGCGGCACACCGCTAACGGACAAGGGCAAGAGCTGGTGGGCGACGGGATCCGATGTGCGTCCGCGTCTCGTCTTCCTTAACTCGCATTCAAGCACTGCGCCCGCCGACAACTTCACGATGTACAAAATCACGCTGAAGAACTCGCCCAAGTTCGAGTTCTCCGGCATCGGCAACAACCTCATCATCTGGGGCGTCAAGGTCTATGCTCCACCAGACTCGCCCAACACCGATGGCCTCGATCCGTCAGGTTCGCAGAACATTACGATCACTAATTCGTACATCTCCGATGGCGACGACATGATCGCGATGAAGGCCGGCAACGGCCACGTGGCCAACGTCACCATCTCCAACAACCACATGTACTCCGGCCACGGCATCACGGTGGGATCGGAGACCAATGCCGGTCTCAACAACATGCTTGTAGTTGGCGACGCCATCGACAACGGCTTCGGTGGCTCGTCCTTCGATTCGCTTCGTATCAAGTCCGACACCAGCCGCGGCGGCGAAGTCTACGACGTGCTGTACAAGAACATCTGCATCAACCACGGTGGCGACACGATCGTCATTGACCCCTACTACTCGTCGCAGACCGGGTCGCTCATTCCCAACTTCCACGACATCACCTTCTCGAACGTGCACAAGCTGATCCATGACTCGGCGCACAAGTCGACGTGGATTGGGTACAACACCAATGGCACGATCAACCCGGTCACCATTACGCTTGACTCCGTCTATTTCGATGGCGACGCGGCCAACGACTTCAAGGCGCCGGACAACGTCAACAACGTGCAGTTCACCTTCGGCCCCGGCCCGGTGAGCATGGCGAACTTCTTCACCGCCGATGCTGCTGTGCCGACCAACCTCGTCACGGTCATCAACAGCGTGTCCAACTCCAATGGCCCGCTCGACTGCTCGGCCGCCTTCGTTTATCTCGCTGGCGACCTCACTGCTCCTTCCACAACCGTCACCGCCGGCAGCTCGCCTCGTGTGACTGCCGTGCTGCAGAACGTGGTCAGCCCGCTGGTCGCCGGAACGATCGTCTACCCGCAGCAGAACGCGCCTACGGGGACGATTCAGCTGCTCGAGGGATCGACGGTCGTCGCTAATGGAACCATCAGCGGCCGAGTGATGCACTTCACCGTTCCGTCCATCACAGCAGGTCCGCACAGCTACACGGCGAAGTTCCTCGGCGATGGCAACTACGCCGCTCTCAGCTTCGGCAGTATTACGCTGACGGCTAACAATCCCGCGCCCACGGCCGACAACCAGAACGTCTCAGTGAGCTATAACGCCGCGACGCCCATCACGCTCACCGCGACTGGCAGCGGCACCATCACCTACGCAGTTGTCACCAACCCCGCGCACGGCGCGCTGAGTGGTACCGCCCCGAGCCTCACCTACACACCAACCGCTGGTTACACCGGCGCGGACAGCTTCACCTTCACCGCATCGAACGGCACTGTCAGTGCACCGGCCACGATCAGCATCACTGTTGCAGGAACAGGTTCACAGTCTCAAACCATCACGTTCCCCGCGCCACCGGCAAGTGTTACCTACGGCGACGCCGCTGTGTCGCTCACCGCCACGGCGAGCTCAAGCCTGCCGGTCGCTTACTCGATCAGCGGCCCAGGCTCGCTCACCGGCAGCCTGCTCAGCTACACGGGTATCGGCACCATCACCATCACCGCCTCGCAGGCCGGCAACGGAACCTACACGGCAGCGACACCTGTACAGCGCAGTATCCAGGTCAATCCGTCTGTGCTCAACGTCGGAGTCTTCGGTTCGCCCACGCGTTACTTTGGCGCGCCGAACCCCGCCTTCAACTACACACTCGGCACCTTCCTGAACGGCGACACACAAGCCACTGCAACGACCGGCGCGCCGATCCTCACCACGACAGCCACCCCGAAGTCTGACGCTGGCAACTATCCCATCAATGTTTCGCTGGGTTCGCTGCTGGCTTTGAACTACAACTTCAATCTCGTCCCCGGCCAGCTCATCGTCACCGGAGGAGCAGCGCAGAGCATCTTCTTCCCGCCGATCCCGAACCTCGCCAACGGAGCGACGATTCTGATCCTTCCCACGGCCACCTCCGGCCTGCCCGTCACCTTGCAGGTCACCGGCGGCTCCGCCTCGCTCAACGGCAATCTGCTCACCGTCACCGGAACCGGAACCGTGCAGGTCACAGCCTCGCAGGTTGGCAACAGCGACTTCGCTGCTGCCACCTCCGTCTCTCAAACTTTCACCGCGCACTAAGCACCAACGAGTCGCAGTACAAGCATCGGCCTCCAAGGGAATCGAACATGCGAATGACAACCACGGCGCAACTCAGGCAGACCACGACACTCGCGGCCGGTCTGGCTCTCACCTCGGCTCTGCTGCTGCTCTCCGGCTGCGCCTTCACCGGAGGCAACGTCGCTACGACTGCCACCAGCGGCGGCAGCACTACG
>JAZKBC010000147.1:6803-11798 GCA_040388825.1 Acidobacteriota bacterium
TGAACGGCGCCACCATTCAGCTCTACACGGTCGGCACCGCCGGAAACGGTTCCACGTCCACGCCGCTGATCACTTCAACCACGGTGAAGTCCGACGCCACCGGCCACTTCAGCATCACCGGCGACTACTCCTGCAGCTCCGCCACGCAGGTCTACATCGTCGCCACGGGCGGAGATGCGGGATCAGGACCCAACTCCGCGCTCTCGCTCATGGCTGCCCTCGGTCCATGTGCCAACCTGATCTCCACGCCGCAGTTCATCAGCATCAATGAGCTGACGACCGTCGCCGCTGTCTACGCTCTCTCGCCCTTCATGGCTGACTATCAGAACATTGGCGCCACCGGCTCCAACCCCTCCGGTCTGGTCAACGCGTTCAATACCGCGCAGTTCCTCGTCAACACCGCTGCGGGAGCCGTCTCGACGCCGCCGGCGGGCTTCACGTTGCCTACCGTCCGCATCAACACGTTGGCCGACATCCTCGCCACCTGCGTGAACTCCTCCGGCCCCACGTCCACTGACTGCGTCGCGCTCTTCAATGCCACCTCCGCGACCGACACCATCGGCGCTGGTCTGTCGATCGCACAAAACCCCGCCGACCCCGCAGTCACCGCGCTGTTCTTGGCTCCGCACGCCGGTGCTCCGTTCCAACCCGTCCTCGGTTCTGTACCGAACGACTTCACCCTCGCCGTCAGCTACACAGGCGCTGAACTCGCCGGTCCCTTCGGCGTTGCGCTCGACGCTACCGGCAGCGCCTGGGTCACCAACGAGGCCGGCGCCTCCGTCGTCAAGCTGCCCGCACTGTCCTCGACCTTCGCCACCAGCAGCTTCTCCAGTGGGGGCCTCCTCGCTCCCCGTGGCATCTCCATCGACCGTGGCGGCAACATCTGGATCGCCAACACCGGCGCCAACAACGTCGTCGAGTTCTCACCGGGAGGCAACGCTCTCTCCGGCTCCGGCTTCGGCAGTGCCGTCGTCAACGCTCCAGTCGCCATCGCGAATGACTCCGCCGGCAACGCCTGGGTCGCGAGCCTGCTCGGTAACTCCATCGCCGAGTTCGCAGCCAACGGAACCCCCTCCGGCGCCAGCCCCATCACCGCGTCGCTCTCGGCACCCACCTCCATCGCGCTCGATTCAGCCGGTAACATCGCCGTGGCCAACAGCGGGAATGGCAGCTTGTGCCTCTTCTCGAGCGCAGCCGCGTTACAAAGCTGCCCGACGGACGGATCGCTCTTCGGCGCAACCTCCATTGCAATCAGCAAGACCGGAAGCATCGCTCTCGCCGGCTCCACGACCGGCGCCACCCTCGCCGGAGCGTTTACCCTCGCCACCACGGCCGGGGCAGTCAGTCCGGCCAGCCCCTCCAGCGGAGGCGGTCTCACGCTCCCCAGAGCGGTCGCGTTCGACTCCAACGGAACTGCCTGGTTCGCCAACGCCACTTCCATCTCCGCCTTCTCTGGTGCCACACCCGACTACTCCAGCAACGGCCTCGGCTCGCTAAACAATCCCAATGGCCTCGCCATCGACGCCAGCGGCAACATCTGGACCGCCAACACCGGCGACAACTCCGTCTCGGTCTTCGTCGGCCTGGCTGCTCCGGTGGTTACTCCGCTGGCCGCCAACGTCGGCCCCTAGCGCTCAGAGCGGCGGCTAAACCCTTTGCACCCGCCGCAAGCGCGAGGAGTTTCTCCTCCCGTGCTTGCGGCGATTTTTCATCGTATCCATCACCTCCATTTCTTCGCTGCGTCGAAACCCGCCCGTCCTGTTACGATGTGGCTGTCCTATCCTGTGACACTGCGTCGAGCTCGAACCTACGGTAAGGACGACCCGAAACTGAGGGGCTCTCGCCCCGTGCCCCTGGGGGGAAACCATGCAGGCTACCGTTGCTGATCTGCTTCGACGAGTCGAATCCGGGAAGAAGGTCTCGCTTGATGCCGTTATGCCGCAGGTCTACGACGAGCTGCATCGCCTCGCCGCCGCCTACATGCGCCGCGAGCGCGGCAGCCACACCCTCCAGCCCACCGCACTGGTCAACGAAACCTACCTCCGCCTCATCGGTCAGCACAGCGTGGACTTCGCCAACCGCGCCCAGCTTCTCGGCGTCGCCGCGCAGATGATGCGCCGCATCCTCAAAACTCACGCCGAAAAGAAATCCACCGACAAACGCGGCGGCGACCAGACCATCCTCTGCCTCGCGGACTCGCCCGAACCCTCTGCCACGCCGCAGCTCTTCTTCGGTGAAGTCGACGAGCTGCTCGACCGCATGGCTGAACTCGACGCCCGACAGGCAAAGGTCGCAGAGCTTCGCATCTTCGGCGGCCTCACTACAGAAGAGACCGCCGAGTTCCACTCCATCTCCCCCGCCACCGCGCATCGCGACTGGGTCTCCGGCCGCCTCTGGCTCACCAGCCAGCTCCATTCCGGAGCTTCTTAGTCCAGCGCTTTCACGCGCGCGACCACGTCGCTGGCCTCAGGCTGCACCGGATAGGCTGCCAACAACTTGCCGGCGTCTTTTGTAGCCTCCGCCGCGTGCTCTTGCTGCTCCTTTGGATCCTTGCTCGCGTGCGCCAGCTCTGCCAGCGCCACTTCGCACCTGGCCAATAGCAGCGTCGCACTCAGTACCTGAGGATGCGTCTTCGCGTAGGGCGTAGTCATCTCGATCGCCTGTAACAGCAGCTTTTTCCGCGTCGCCGGATCCACCTGTTTCATCCCGCCCATGTCATACAGCGCGTGCGCCATCATCGCCGTCGTCGGAGCATCGTTGGGATCGCTCGCATACAGCGAGCCGAAGCTGTCCACGCTGATCTTCATCTTAGCCAGCCCCGCCGCCACCCGTCCGCTCTCCATATCGATGCGCGCCAGCAGGGACAGCGTCTCTGCCACGTCTGCCTGCAGTGAACGGTCGTTGCCTTTTTCGTGGTACTCCTTCGGTAGCAGGGTCGGAGCCATTTCGTTGGCTTTCTTGACGTCGTGGATTCGCATCAGGAAGTCCGCATACGATGCCCGCTCCACCTTTAGTGCCTGCGCTTCCACGACCGTCTTCGGCGCCATCGCGCTCAACTGCAGCGTCGCTTCATACTCCGCTCGCGCCTCCGCGAACCGGCCCAGTTGCTCATAAGCCCACGCGCGCGACATATACTCGCGTTCCAGCGCCGCCACCACAGTCCCCGAATTTCGAGCCTTCGGATGCGCCGTCAGGGCGACTTCGATGATCTCGTGCATTCGGTCCAGCCACGGCAGCGCACCCGCCGGATCACCCAGGTTCCACAGGTCGCCGTTACCGCAGCGGATTGTAGCCAGGTCCCACACAATCCCCTGCACGTTGAAGTAGTGTTTGGTCGTCGGTCCCGCGGCCAGAATCGCTTGCGCTTCTTTCCATCCCTGCTGCGCCAGATCGTTCGAGCGCACCATGTCCCCATCCGCAACCGCGAGAAAGTCCATATCCCGCAGTTGCCGCACCACCAGGTAGCGTTGATCCATATCCTGCGGATGCTTCTCCGCCAGACGCTTCTGGATCGCCAACCCCTTCGTCATCGAGTCCCACGCGCCCGCTCGATCATTCAGGCTCGGCATCGCAGGATCGGACTGCACCTGGCTCACCGCGATGTATCCCATGCCGATCTCACCCATCAGGTCATCGTCATCGGTATCTTCCTTGCTCATTTGCTCCAGGTACTTCAACCCGTTTTTCAGAATGAACGCCCGCACGCCCACCGTCCCTGGAACCTCCGCCAACTGGGGATCCAGATCGAAGATGTAGGAGTGCGCCAGCGCGCGCACATCCTTTAGCCGACGCTCCGCCGTCGCTCGCTGCATCTCCGCAATCGCTCGCTGCCTTCGCGCCACAACCGCGGATCGCACTACCGCTGCTGCGCTCAGCAGCAATACCACTGCCGCCGCTGCAGCAACAATCACCGAGCCCCGATTGCGCCGCACGAACTTCTTCGCGCGGTATCCAAAGCTGTCCGCGTGGGCCAGCACCGGCTCGTGCTTCAGGTGCCGCTCCACGTCCTCCGCGAATGCCGCCACGGTCGGATACCGCCGCTCCGGCTCCTTGCGCAACGCCTGCAGCAGAATCGTATCCACATCTCCACGCAGCAGAGGAGCTGCCTCCGCGGTCGCCGCCTGGCTCGGCGTCAACGGAGCCACTTCGCGAATCATCCGCGCCGCCTCCAGCGGCGACGCGTCGTCAATCGGATACGGCAGCCGCCCCGTCAGCAATTTATAGAGCAGCGTCCCGAGCGAGAACACATCGCTCGCCACCCCCAGCGGAGCACCCGCTGCCTGCTCGGGGCTCGCATAGCGCGGCGTCAACAGCCGCAGAGTCGCTTCTGTCTGCCGAGTCCCGCCTTCACCCTCGCTCAACATCCGCGCAATGCCAAAGTCCAGCAGTCGCGGCTCACCCGCGTCCGTCACCAAAATGTTCGCAGGCTTCAAATCCAGATGCAGCACAAGCTGCTGATGTGCACTCTGCACAACCTCTGCCACGCGCACAAACAGGCGTAGCCGCGCCTCTACATCCAGCCCATGCTCCTCGCAGTACTGGTCGATCGGCTTTCCATCGACGTACTCCAGCACCAGATACGGCCGCCCATCTTCGAGCACGCCTCCATCGAGCAGTCGTGCAATCCCCGGATGCTCCAGCCGCGCCAGGATCTGCCGCTCCTGTCTGAATCGCTCAGCCAACGACGGTGTAAAAATGTTCTCCTGCAAGACCTTCAGCGCGACCTTCTGTTGATAGACCCCATCGGCTCGCTCGGCCAGGTACACGGCGCCCATGCCGCCGCGGCCCAGCTCCTCCAGCAGGCGATAGTTCCCAATCACCATACCCGCAAGATTTACCTCTGCGGATGTTCGCTGCGCCCGCTCCTGCCAGTTCTCAATGGAGAAAATCGCGCTGGCCTGCCGGTCGTACTCCAGCAGTTTCTCTGCTTCGGCAATCACGTCCGCGTCCGCGCTCTGCGCCTGCAGAAAAGCCGCGCGCTCCTCCGCCGGCAAT
>JAZKBC010000147.1:11808-14635 GCA_040388825.1 Acidobacteriota bacterium
CCCATCGCCTGCTCTACCAGAGCTCGAACCTTTGCCCAACGTTCAGCCGTCATCGCGCGCCCATCTCCTGCCGCAGCTACCGTCGACCCACGAGGCTGCGCCGCGGCACGCATGGTGCCACGACGTTTCCTCTGCACAAATCGGTTCGATCGTGCAGGAAGCTTACACCACTGGGGGTGTCTGCTGATAACGCAGGATTAACCCGTCTTTTCTTTCACATCCCACCGAACTAAACGACAGTCGACCGCAGCAGATCCTCAATCCGCACCGGAAGATCCCTCACCCGCACTCCGGTCGCGTGATACACCGCCGCCGTAATTGCCGGGGCCACACCAGCCAGTCCGATCTCGCCAATCCCTCGAGCTCCATACTCGCCCATCAGCGGATCGGGAATGTTGAGAAAGTGGACATCGATCGCCGGCGCATCCGCATGCGTCGCCACCATGTAGTCCGCAAAGTTGTCATTCACTGCATGCCCATTGCGCGGATCGAACCTCGTCTCCTCAAGCAGCGCCATGCCCACGCCCATCACCACCGCACCGGCAACCTGGTTGGTCGCCGTCTTCGGATTGATGATCCGCCCTCCGTCAATCACACTCACCACGCGGCTCACGCGCAGACGAGCGATGCCCGGGTCCCACGTGACTTCGACAAACTGCGCTCCAAACGAGTGCATCGAGTAATCCTTCGACTTCGTATCCGATCCACCGCCGCCGGATTTGCCATCGCCACTCACGCTGGCCAACTGGGCCATGCGCAGAACTTCGCTAAACGTCACACCCTTTGCCGCATCCTCACCCTTTGCATGCACGCGGCCTTTGGTCATGGTCAGCGAGTCCGCATCCTTGCCTGCAAACGGCGAACCCTTCGCCGCCACCGCCGCCGCCAGCAGGTTCTTCACCGCCGCGTTCACCGCATCCACCACGGAAGGCATCACCGACGCCGTGGCCGTCGAGCCGCCTGACATCGGCCCCGGCGGCAGGGAACTGTCGCCCAGCACCACATCGATCTTCTCCACGGGAATCCCCGTCTTGTCGCTCACCACCTGCGCGACGACAGTGTAAGTTCCGGTCCCAATATCCTGCGTGCCCGAACTAACCCGCACCGAGCCATCCCGCAGCAGGCTCACCGAAGCCTGGCTCGCTCCACGCCCCGCTCCCCACGAAGCGCAGGCCACACCCCAGCCCAGCACCAGGTCTCCCTTGCGCATCGAGCCGACTTCAGGGGTCCGCTTCGCCCATCCAAACTTTTCTGCGCCAACCTGCAGGCACTCCTTCAAGTGCCGCGACGAAAACGGCTTGCCGTTCGATTCATCCGTCAGCGTATCCAGCCCAATCCGCAACGCCACGGGGTCCATCTTCAGCGCAATCGCCAACTCGTCCATCGATGACTCCACCGCGAACAGCCCGGGTACTGCTCCCGGCCCGCGCATCGGTGTCGGCGTCCCTACGTTCCGCCTTACCAGCGCCGAACTTACCCGCAAATTCTGCGTGCTGTACAGGAACGGCGTCGCCTCGCCGCAGTTCTCGCGAATGTCATCCAGCATTGACGTGTGGTTGCGATAATCCTGCGCCAGCGACAGCAGCTTGCCGTCTGCCGCGGCTCCCAGCCGCATCCTCTGCTGCGTCCGCGGACGATGCCCCACGTCGGAGAACATCATGCTGCGCGTCACCATCAGCTTCACGGGACGGTCGAGCTTCTTCGCCGCCACAGCACACAACGCCGAGTGCGGCCACGGAAACAGCTTGCCCCCAAACCCCGACCCGATGAACTTCGAGATCACCTCGAGATTCTCCGGCGCGACGCCCAGCACCTGCGTCATCACCTTCTGGTGATTCATCACACCCTGCGAACTCTCATACAACTTCGCCTTCGCCCCGTTCCACACCGCGACGGTCGCATGCATTTCCATCGGATTGTGCGTCTCTACTGGAGTCGAGTACGTCGCATCCACCTTCACCGGTGCCGCATTGAACGCCGCATCCGCATCACCACGATGACTCGCCACCCTCGGTCCGCCATCGGCTCCAATCGGGGGCAGGGAATCGTCCAGCTTCGAACTCACGTCCGGCTTCTCCGCGTCATAGGTAACGCGCACCGCATCGGCCGCCGCCTGCGCCTGTGGCAGTGTCTCCGCCACAGCCACGGCCACATACTGCCCGTAGTACGAAATCACATCATCCGATAGCGGAGGTCGCCCCTCGCTTGCTCGCCCACCTGACCCGTTACGATAGATCGCCGGAACGTTGGCCTTGGTCAACATCAGCAGCACGCCCGGCATCTTCTCCGCGGCCGCTGTATCCATCGACTTAATCTTGCCCTTGCCAATGGTCGCGCAAACCGGCCACGCATACGCCATGCGCGGAAAGCTATAGTCCGCCGCATACAGCGCACGTCCGCTGGTCTTCAGCGGACCATCCACTCGCGGCAACTGAGCGCCAATGATCGCCGAAGGCGGCAACGCCGGTATCACCGGCTGCGACGCCGCTCCATCCTGCCCTGCCTGAATGAAGTCAAGATACTCGCTGAACATCATTGCCTTCGTCTCCTCGTATCTCGCCTAAGCGGTCGTCGCGATCGTCAAAGCCCGCACCATGCAGCGCTGCGCCAGTTCCACCTTGAACCCGTTCTGACTCTGCGTCCGCGCCTCTTTCAGCGCCTCTGCCGCAGCTCGCTTGAAGCTCTCCGCGCTCACCGCCGCTCCCATCAAAGCTTTTTCCGCTTCATGCGACCGCCAGGGCTTCGTCCCCACGCCACCCATCGCAACGCGCACGTACGAAATCCGCCCACCCTCCGTCGCCATCACTACAGCCGTCGAGGTCAGCGC
>JAZKBC010000147.1:14645-16023 GCA_040388825.1 Acidobacteriota bacterium
GCGCGACGACCTTCATGCCATCACGGATCTCCGCCCCCGCATCCGACTCGATCGTCCCCTCGATCTGCCGCTCCCCATAGTAGATGAACAACCGCGACGGCGTATAGTCCACTTTCCCTTCCTGCCGCAGCGCGAACTCATACGCCGCCCGGTCGCGCAGCTTCAAATAACCCGACCGAACCCCCGCATGCATCTTCGGCAGCGTCACTGCGGTAATCACGTCCCCCGGCTGCATCACCGTCTCGCGCTCCGGAGTGTCCCCCGGCACCACGTAAAACTCCGCAATCGGAATCGTCCGCTTGCCCTTCACGCCTTGCACTTCTACCACCGCATCCAGCGCCATCAGTGCCACATTCTGATCCGAAGGATTCGTCGCAATGCAATGCTCGCTGGTACCCAGGATCGCCAGCGTCCGATTCTCGCCCTCAATCGCTGAGCACTCCGTCCCCGGCTCGCGCTTGTTGCACGCATGCGCCGTGTCGCGGAAGTACATACACCGCGTCCGCTGCAGCAAATTGCCTCCAGTCGTCGCCATGTTGCGCAGCTGCGGCGACGCCCCCGACAACAGCGCCTCGCTCAGCACGGCGTAGCCGCTCTTCACCAGCGCGTGCTTCGCCACATCCGAGTTCCGCTCCAGCGCACCAATCCTCAATCCGCCATCCGGCGTGCGCGCAATCCCCGTCAGCGCCAGGCCATTGATGTCCACCAGCGCCTTCGGTCGCTCGACATTCAGCTTCATCATGTCGATCAGGTTGGTCCCGCCTGCAACAAACCGCACCGCCGCACCCTGCTGCGCCGTGGGAGACATCGCCCCCGCCCTCACCGCCGCGTCCACACTCTGTGCCCGCGAGTACTCAAAAGCATCCATCGGCTCTGCTCCAATCCGTTCCGCTAGCCCTGCCGCCGCACCTGTTGCACCGCCGCCACAATGTTCGGGTAAGCTCCGCAGCGGCAAAGATTGCCGTACATCGCCGTCTTCACATCGTCGTCCGTCGGCCCGTGGTCTTCCTTCAACACCGCAATCGCGGACATGATCTGCCCCGGCGTGCAGTACCCACACTGGTAGCCATCCTGCTCTACGAACGCCGCCTGCATCGGATGCAGCCTGCCTGGCTCGCCCACGCCCTCAATCGTCAGAATCTTGTCGCCCTCGTGCATCACGGCAAACGACAGGCACGAGTTCACCCTCCGCCCGTTCACATGCACGGTGCACGCCCCGCACTGCCCATGGTCGCACCCCTTCTTGGTTCCGGGGAGGTCCAGGTTCTCGCGCAGACAATCCAGCAGTGACGTCCGCGCATCCACATGCAGCCGGTGCGATGTGCCATTGACCGTCATCGTCACAGCCACCAGACCCGCCGCTACCGGGGGGGCATCT
>JAZKBC010000148.1:0-6486 GCA_040388825.1 Acidobacteriota bacterium
CGGCGAGGGCGGATGCGGCGGAGTTGCTGCTTTGGTACAGCGTGGTGCCGTTGAAGTAGGCCGCATAGCTATGCAGGCCGGGGCCGGGAACGAAGCGGAGTGTGGCGGTTCCGGCGGCGGTGAGCTGGGCCGTGCCGAGCAGATGGGCGTCGGTGCAGTGGGCGGCGGAGGCGTCGCAGAAGCGGACCTGGCCGGGATGGACGGTGGCGTTGAGCGGGGTGACGACGCTGGCGGTGAGGGTAACGACGGTTCCGGCAGCGACGGTGGCGACCGGAGCCCCGGCGGCGGTGAGGCTGAGGGTGGTGGCGGTGAGGGTGACAGGAGGCGCAGCGGCGGAGTGGACTCCGCCGAGAAGCGCTGCTGCGATGAGAAGCGGAACAACGACGGGGAGCGAGCGGAGCCTGGGGATCATCGCGTGGGCCTTGGCGAAGGGATGTGCCGTGGCAACGAGGATATCGGAAGGCGAGGGTTTCGTCGCGTGCCTGGGCAGATGCGGAGGCGTGGTCTAGGGAATTGTCCAGCGGTCCTTGAGGCGGAGGAAAGGGGACTCGAAGAAGCGGTAGCTGAGCCAGGCGAGGAGGAGTGTGCAGGGGAGGGCAAGCAGGGCAGTGGTGCGGGTGGGGTGCGAGTGGTAGAAAGTCTGCGCGGTGGCGCGGTAGATGAGGTGGGGGATGTCGTGGAGGACGTAGGCGCCGTAGCTGATGCGGCCGATCCAGCGGAGTGGGCTGAGCGAGAGGGCACGGTAGAGAAAGGTTTCGCGCTGGACGGCGATCAGGATGACGAGAGCGGCGAGGAGATTGACGAAGGTGAGGCCCCAGGTAAACATCCAGGTGGGGTAGATGTAGTTGCGGAGCAGGACAAGGTGGATCCACCAGGCGCCTACGAGGAAGACGATGGGTGTGAGGTAGCGAGCGAAGCGGAGCAGATGCGGAGCGATGGGGCCGCGGAGCAGAAGGGCGAGAAGGCCGCCGAGGAGAAGGGAGTCGAGGCAGAAGGGGGTGGCGCGGTAGAGGATCTCCTGCTGGAGGAGCCAGGGGGCGAAGAGATGCTGGCCGGTGAGACGCGCGGCGAGGCCGAGGGGAACGGTGAGAGCGCAGAGCCATAGGAGCTTGCGGCGGTCGCGGATGAGGAAGACGACTGCAGGCCAGAAGAGGTAGAACTGCTCCTCGACGCAGAGCGACCAGAAGTGCCCGAGGAAGAGCGCGATGTGATGGTTGGCGGGCTGGAAGTCGGCGAGGCTTTGCCACGGTGTGCCGACGATCATCGCGGAGGGACTGATGAAGCGGAGGTAGTTTCCGAGGTAGGCGGGCCAGGCGAGCCAGCGCCAGTCGATGCGCCAGTGGGCGAAGGGATAGAGCAGGAGGATGAAGAGCATCACGCCGTAGTAGAGCGGGAAGATGCGAAGCGTGCGGCGGAGATAGAAGTTGCGGACACGGTGAGGGTGGTTGCGCGTGTCGTAGAGGATGCCGGTGATGAGGAAGCCGGAGAGGACGAAGAAGAACTGGACTCCGGTCCATCCCCAGGGAATGCCGAACCTGCCCACCGGATAGTGCTGGAAGAAAACGAGCAGGAACGCGATGGCGCGCAGGCCGTCGAGCGCGGGATAGAAGGCACGATTTTCGGGCCGTGTCTCTGGGGTATTGCCGGCGACGGTGGGGTCAGGAGCTGAGGGCATTTTAGGGAAAGAGTATCGGAAGGGCTCGGCGAACGGGTAAAGATTTATGCGGGGTCAGCGTGGTGCTGCTCGTAGCGGAGCTCGGCTTTTGCGGCGAGTTTCGCACCGTAGTTGATCATGGGCTTTTCGATGAGGTGATAGCTGGCGACTGAGAAGATGGCCGTGAGGCCGAGCATGAGCGGGACTTGCAGCTTCGGACTGAGGTCATGGAAGACGTAGAAGGCGATGGCTAGAGCGAAGACGTGGGTGAGGTAGACGCTGTAGGAGTACCTGGCGATCTCGAGGGCGATTCGCTTGAGCGAAGGCAGCTTGATTTGGCGGAAGTAAGGCAGGCAGAGGCCGAGAGCGAGGCAGACGGGCCAGGACGCTGCAACCATATGGCATTGCATGAAGAAAGCGAACAGGGCAAAGAGGAAGAGAGAAAATGTCCAGGCGGGCAAGCGGGGTTTGATGCGGGCGAACTGCACGTAAGCCATGATTCCGGGAAGGAAGCAGGGAATGACAGTGGGGAAGGCGTTGCCTTGATACAGGTAGAACTTGCCGAGACCGCAGGCGAGTCCCCAGAGGAGCAGCAAGGGCCAGAGGCTGAAGTTTTTGCGGACGAAGAAGTAGAGAACCGGGAGCAGGATGTACATGTCGACTTCGAGCGGGAGCGACCACATGGGACCGACGGCGACTCCACCGCCATGCATGATGTTCTGGATGAGGAAGAGGTTCGAGAAGACGGCGGCGAAGTTGGCCTGGAATGGGTTGAACATGCTGGTTTCGCCCTGGGCGACGGGCAGATGAGTAACGACGACGGCGATGACCGCAGCCATGGCGAGGGGATAGATGCGGAAGGCGCGGCGGATGTAGAAGTCGAGCGTGTGGGGCTTGCGCTGGAGCGACCACATGAGCACCAGGCAGGTGTGGACGAAGAAGAGATAAACGCCGAAGAGGCCCATCCATCCGGTCTGCCAGGATTTGATGGTGAAGATGTGCAGAGCCCAGCAGAGGTGGTCGAAGACGACGAGCAGGATGGCGATGGCGCGGAGCAGGTCGAGGTTCGGCTTTTCGTTCAGCTTTTCATTCAGCTTTTCATTCAACGGTGGCGATCCCCCACGGGATGGATTCTACAGGCTTGGCGGGGGACGCCGGTTGGGTCGTAGGGAGAAGATGTTCTGCATTTTGTATGCTGAAGCGAGGGAACGCGTTTGCACGATGGACGCGAGAGGGATGGTCCATGGCTGGTTTGCAGCAAAAGGTGAAGAATTTTCTGGTGGGCCTGGGGCCGGACAACAAGCTGACCCAGACCGCACTGCAACTGCATGCGCGGCGAGCAGGCTTTAAGGTGGAGTTCAGCGATCCAACGCGAATCTGGATAGAGAAGGACAAGCGCAGGATCGCCCTGGCGCGGCGTGACCTGACGTTTGTGCCCATCATGATGGAGGTGATGGAGCTGTTCTTCGACTCGATTGAGTCGAAGACGGTGAATGGCGATGAGGTGCTGGATTTTTCGCAGCCGGCGTTTCATGTGTACAAGAGCACGGGGCAGGGGTTCTTCTTCCCGTCGATTCCGGAGGAGGATCCGCTGGCGCAGTACACGTACTGGTACACGCCGAAGGAGGGCGATATTCTTTGGGACGCCGGCGCTTACTGCGGGGCGACGACCTGCATGCTGGCGCAGATGGTGGGGCCTACGGGGAAGGTGTATGCGTTTGAGCCGGACGATTTGAACTATGCGTATCTCGAAAAGAACATTGCGCACCATGGGCTGACGAACGTGATCCCGGTGCGCAAGGCGCTGAGCGACAAGAGCGGCGTGGCGCGGTTTTATATGGGCGGAACGATGGCTTCGGGGATCAGTGATTTCGTGGTGTACTCCGACAGCAAGCAGATGAAGGAGGTACCGACGATCAGCATGGAAGACGCCTGCGCGGAGCTGGGGTGCGTTCCAGACTTTGTGAAGATGGATATTGAAGGCGCCGAGCTGGCGTTGATTCGCGGGGCTAAGGAATTTTTGAAGCAGCATCCGGTGAACTTCGCGATCGAGAGCTATCACCGCGTGGATGGCGAGTACACGTATGTCAAGCTCGATCCGCTGTTTGCGGAGATCGGGTATGAGTACGAGAGCCATGACCGCTTCAAGCAGATGTTTACTTGGGCGCGGCCGAAGAGCTGATGCCTATTCGGGCATCGGCGTCACGATCATGTTTTCGAGGAACTCTTCGCGGGAGAGGAACGGGAACAGGTCTTCTAGGGGCTTGGAGACGAAGGTGCCATCCTCGCGCTGGTAGGACTGCAGGCGCGGGGCGCGGACTTCGTCGGGGATGACGCGGACATCGATGACAACCGGGCCTTCGATCGCGAGGGCGTTGCGGACTTCTTCGCGGAGGTTGGTCTGATCGGCGATGACGACTGAGGGGATGTTGTAGGCCGTGGCGACCGCGGAGAGGCTGGGGATGGTGAGGCCGGTGGCGGCGTCGGCGCCGATCAGTTCAGTGCCGAAGTAGGCCTTTTGTGAGGCGCGGATGCTGGCGTAGCCGTCGTTGTTCAAGACGAAGAATTTGACGTTGAGATTGAGGCGGCGTGCGGTTTCGAGCTCCTGGATGTTGAACTGGAAGCCGCCATCGCCATCGACGAGAATGGTGCGCTGGTTGTTGGAGCCGATGCAGACGGCGAGCGACATGGGCAGGCCGTAACCCATGGAGCCGAGGCCGGCGGTGTGGAAGATGCGCTGGCCGGCGCGGGTGGGGCAGGCGAGGAGGAAGATTTCGATGCCGGAGCCGGAAGAGCCGGAGACGAGTTTATCTTCCTGCTTCGACTCGGTGCCGATGACTTCGGCGAGGTTGAAGATGGAGACCAGGCCTTCAGGCTTGCGGTGCTCGTCGGTGACGACGCCGTAGCGGATCTTCCAGTCGGCGGCGCGCTTGTTCCAGCCGGTCCACCTGGAGTGGTCGAGCTTGACGGCTTTGAGCTGGGAGAGGAGCTCGTCAAGGAAGGCGCGGCAGTCGGAGACGATGGGCTGCTGGAGGTGGGGGTAGAGCTTCTGCAGCTCGGAGGGGTCGATGTCGACGGCGATCTTGTGGGCCTCGCGAGCGAGGTTCTGCGGGGCGTAGCCGGTGATGGCCATGTCGAGCCGCGCGCCGAGGACGAGGAGGAAGTCGCAGTTCTGGAGAGCGAAGTTGGCGCCGCGAGCAGCTACGTTGCCGGGACGTCCAACGAAGGTGGGGACGTCTGACGGAACAAGATCGGCGGCGCACCAAGTGGCTACGGTGGGGATGTCGAGCAGCTTGCGGAGCTCAGTGAATTGTGGGACGGCGCGGGCGAGGCGGGTGCCGTTGCCGGCGAAGAGCAGAGGGCGTGTGGACTTCTGCAGCTCAGCAACAACGCGGGCGACTTCGTCTTTGAGGTTCTCATTGAGCTGAGATTTTTCGAAGTCGGTGGGATCGAAGCTGCGGAGGGTGGAGGGATCGGGGATGGGCGTGGCCTGGACGTCGAGCGGGATGTCGATCCAGACGGGGCCGGGGCGGCCGTTGAGCGCGAGGTAGACGGCCTTTTCGAGCTCGTAACGGATGTCGAGCGGCTCGAGGATGGTGAGGGCGTACTTGGTGATGGGCTTGACGATGGAGACGATGTCGATCTCCTGGACGCCGAGCTGGCGCATGCCGAGCGGCTTGCCGGTGATCTGATCGAACATGCGGTCGGGGCGCTTGACCTGTCCGGAAAGGAAGAGGGTGGGCGTGGAGTCGAGCCAGGCACCGGCGACTCCGGTGACGGCGTTGGTGCTGCCGGGGCCGGTGGTGGTGAGGCAGACGCCGAGACCGTTGACGGTTTTCGCGTAGGACTCCGCGCACATGGCGGAGGCCTGCTCGTGCGAGTTGCAGATGGGCGTGATGCGCTTTTCCTGCGCGAGCGAGGCGTTGAGGTGCATGGCGCCGCCGCCGGTGACGAGGAAGACGTGCTTGACGCCGTGGTCGGCGACGAACTGGAAGACGTAATCGGAAAGCTTCATCAGTTGTTGATGATACCTGCTGGGTGGGCGAAGAGAACCAACGGTTGCCGTTCCGGTACCTGGCGGACGAACATAGGGCAATGCAAAGGGCGCACCTTGTGGGTGCGCCCTTTGCTGGTTGGAATGAAGCTGAATTACATCTCTTTGACGCCGTCGACGAAGGCCTTCAGCTTGCGGCTGCGGCTGGGGTGACGGAGCTTGCGGAGAGCCTTGGCTTCGATCTGGCGGATGCGCTCGCGGGTGACCTGGAAGCTCTGGCCAACCTCTTCGAGCGTGTGCTCGGAGCCGTCTTCGAGGCCGAAGCGCATCTTGATCACACGCTCTTCGCGGGGGGTTAGCGTGCGCAGAACCTGCGAGGTGTACTCCTTGAGGTTGACCGAGATGACGGCGTCGGACGGGCTGACGGCCATGCGATCTTCGATGAAGTCGCCCAGATGCGAATCTTCCTCTTCGCCGATCGGAGTCTCGAGCGAGATGGGCTCCTGCGCGATCTTGAGGACCTTGCGGACCTTCGCGACGGGGATGTCCATACGCTTGGCGATCTCTTCGGAGGAGGCTTCGCGACCGAGCTCCTGCACCAACTGACGGCTGGTGCGGATGAGCTTGTTGATGGTCTCGATCATGTGCACAGGAATACGAATTGTCCTTGCCTGATCAGCAATGGCGCGGGTGATGGCCTGACGAATCCACCAGGTGGCGTAGGTCGAGAACTTGTAGCCGCGGCGGTACTCGAACTTGTCCACGGCCTTCATCAGGCCGATGTTGCCTTCCTGGATGAGGTCGAGGAACTGCAGGCCGCGGTTGGTGTACTTCTTGG
>JAZKBC010000149.1:0-755 GCA_040388825.1 Acidobacteriota bacterium
CGGCGGGCGTGCGCTCGAGGTGGAAGTTGCCGGTGACGGTCGCGAAGTGCGTGTCGAGCGCCTGCACTTCGAGGTGGGTGAAGTTGAGCGTGCCCATCTTCGCAGGGGTGTTGTAGGCGGATTTGTAGGTGGCGAGCATCTGGTCGTAGCCGCGGCTGATCTTGTGGCCGATGAAGAGGATGTTTGGAGAGTTTTTGTAGCAGGTGGCGAAGGCGTCTAGGTCGCCGCGGTTCCAGTCTGCGACGGACTTCTGCATCATGGCGGTGATGGCTGCGGTCTCGGCGGGCGGGGCCGTTTGAGCGGCGAGCGATGCGGTGGAGGCTAGCAGTAGAGCGGCGAGGGTTAGGCGGAGGCTGGGACGCATGGCGGGCTCCTGAGGACGGGTGGCTTCCATCTTTGCATGATGCGGCGTGACGGTGTGGAGGCGGCTGCGGGAATTGTGACGAGGTGCGGGTTTGGTGAGGCTACAATTTTTGTATGGCTGGCGAAGAGGCAAGGTTGACTCGGCAGGTGCATGCGGTTTGCACGCATGACTGCCCGGACTCGTGCGGTGTGCTGGTGACGGTGGATGAGCTGACCGGGCGTGCGTTGAAGGTGCAGGGGGATCCGTCGCACCCGGTGACGCGTGGGTTTTTGTGCGGGAAAGTGGCGCGGTATCTGGACCGGGTGTACTCGCCCGAACGGTTGCTGGTGCCGATGCGGCGCAAGCGCGGCGTGCCGAAGGGACCGCTGGAGAAGGGGCGCGAGGCTGAGGC
>JAZKBC010000149.1:765-14205 GCA_040388825.1 Acidobacteriota bacterium
CGCCCGGGACACCGCGAGCATCTGCTGCTCGCCGCCCGAGAGGGCTGAGGCGTTTGAGCCGATGACGTGGGAAGAGGCGCTGATGCTGGTGGGGCTGCGGCTGAAGCTGATTGCCGCGCAGCATGGGCCGGAGAGCATTCTGCCGTACAGCTATGCGGGGACCATCGGCCAGCTTGGTTTCGGCTCGATGGACCGGAGGTTCTTTCATCGGCTGGGAGCTTCGCAGCTGGATCGCACGATCTGCTCGAGTGCGGGTGGGGCGGCGCTGATGAGCGTGTATGGCGTGAAGCTGGGGACGGCGCCGGAGGACTTTGCGCATGCGGGGCTGATCATCGTGTGGGGCGGCAATGTGCATGGGAACAATGTTCACCTTTGGCCGTTCATTGAAGAGGCTCGGCGCAAGGGTGCGCGGCTGGTGGTGATTGATCCGTACAAGACAAGGACGGCGGCGCTGGCGGATGAGCACCTGGTGATTCGTCCGGGGACGGATACGCTGCTGGCGCTGGCGATGATGCATGTGCTGTTTCGCGATGGGATGGAAGACCGCGAGTACCTGGAAGAGTGTGCGTATGGGTGGGAAGAGCTGCGCGAACATGCGTTGAAGGCGGAGCATGCGCCGGAGCGTGCGGCGGAGATTACGGGGATCGATGCAGCGACGATTGAGCGGCTGGCTCGGGCGTATGGCGTGGCTGGGCGGGAGGGGCGTGGGGCTGCGGCGATTCGGTTGAACTATGGAATTCAGCGGGGAGAGAATGGCGGGACCGCGGCGAGAGCCGTGGCGATGCTGCCGTTGATTACAGGGAGTTGGAAGACGCGCGGCGGAGGCATGCTGCTGTCGACGAGCGGGTCGTTTCCGTTCAACCAGGCGAAGCTGCAGATGCCGGAGTTGATGGAGCAGAGTCCGCTGAAGCGCAAGGCTCGCGTGGTGAACATGAATGAGCTGGGCTACGCGCTGACGGAGCTGGGGCGCGATGGAGCGGAGCCGAAGGTGATGGCGCTGTTTGTGTACAACTGCAATGCGGCGGCGGTGGCTCCGGATTCGACGAGAGTGCTGGAGGGGCTGCGGCGCGAGGATTTATTCACGGTGGTGCACGAGCAGTTCTTTACGGACACGACGGACTATGCGGATATCGTGCTGCCGGCGACGACGTTTCTGGAAGCGAAGGATTTGATGGGAGCGTACGGGCATCTGTACGCGCAGATCAGCGAGATGGCGATTGAGCCGCTGGGCGAGGCGCGGTCGAACGTGGAGCTGTTCTGCGGGCTGGGGCAGGAGATGGGCTTCGCCGAGGACTTTGATAAGAGCGCCGATGACTTGATTGCGGAGGCGCTGGACACGGATCATCCGTGGTTTGCAGGGGTGACGAAGGAGCGGCTGGAGCGCGAGGGGCATGTGCCACTGGCACTGCCGAAGAATGCGCGCGGCGAGGTGCTTCCGTTCAGCTCGGCGGAGTGGTTCAGGACTTGGCATGGAAAAGGCGTGATGCTGCCGGTGCCGGAGTTTGTGGCGGCGGTGGAGTCGCGTGGCGGGGTGGAGGGCGGAGGGATGTATCCGCTGGAGTTTCTGCCGCGCAAGGCCGACAACTATATGAACACGACGTTTGCGAACATCGCGGTGCATCAGCAGATGGAGCGCAAGACCGCAGGCGTGCTGGAGATGCATGCGGAGGATGCTTCGGCGAGGGGGATTGTTACGGGCGATCGCGTGGCGGTGTTCAACGGGCGTGGGAGGATTACGCTGACGGCGCGTGTGGGTGAGATGGTGGGCGCGGGTGTGGTGTCGTCGCGGCTGGACTGGCATAAGCTCTCGGAGGATGGAGCGAATGTGAACGCGCTGACGAGCGAGCGGCTGACGGATATTGGCGGCGGGGCTACGTTTTATTCGACGCTGGTGGAGGTTGTGAAGGTGGATGAGAAGGCGATGGCGGCGGACTGATGGACAGCGTGCGCATGGATAAGTGGTTGTGGGCGGCGCGGTTCTTCAAGACGCGGGCGCTGGCGGCGGATAGCTGCGATATGGGAAGGGTGTGGTCGAACGATCATGTGGCGAAGGCGGCGCGGGATGTGCGTGTGGGCGACGTGCTGCGGGTGAAGAGTGAGGGCGGGGAGTTCGTGGTGGAGGTGCTGGGGCTGAGCTCGGTGCGTGGGCCTGCAGCGGTGGCGCAGGGGATGTATCGCGAGACGGATGCGAGCAAGGCGGCGCGGGCGAAGCTGGCGGAAGAGCGGAAGTTGATGGCGGAGTGGGAGAAGCCGAGCGGAAGGCCGAGCAAGAAGGATCGGCGGGAGATTAATAAGGCTCGGGGGCGGGTGATTGGGTTCAACGATTGAGTGGATCGGAGCTATTGCTCGTAGCGCTTTTCGCCGGCGGCGATGGAGACGGGCAGGCGGTTCTCTTTCGAGGCGAGCGGGCAGGTGGCGAAGGGAGAGTAGGCGCAGGGTGGGTTGGTGGCCTCGTTGAAGTCGAGGGTGACCGTGCCGGGATGATCGATGCCGTTTGATGGAGCTGAGGTTACGAGGAAGCGGCCGCCGCCGTCAGTGGTGGTTTTGAAGGTCTCGTCGCGGAAGACGAAGAAGAGTGAATCCTTGTCGGCTTCCATCGGAGTGAGCTTGTAGGTTTTGCCGTTGAGCGTGAACTCGACGTAGCCGGGGACTTGCACGGGGGTGATCTGGCCGAGCTTGTTGAGCACGCTCATGGTGTGCGGGGTGGGATACACGCGCCATTGGGCAGTGAGGCGGAGGTGCGCGTCGGGTGCGTACCAGCTCAGGCCGTGGAAGTGTTTGAGCGCGGGGGCGTTGGAGTCCTTGGTGCGGAGGTAACGCTTGCCGCCGCGATCGATGGCCCAGAAGCGCAGCGTGTTGCAGGAGAGGGCGGAGCTCGAACCTTCGTCGGTTGACACGGTGAACCCGGTTGGTACGGGCTTGCCCTGGAGTTTGAGGCAGGGATCGGCGGCTGTGACGGTGACGATGCCGTGACTGCTGGAGAGGGTCACCATGTGCGCTGGGGCGGCGGCTAGAACTACCTTGTTGCCCTTTGCAGAGCCGACGGTGGTGCTGCCGGGAAGGAGCGATTCGAGGCTGATGAGCGAGAACCAGCCGTAGGGTTGCGTCAGGCCTTGCGCACGTTCGGCGCGCTCGGCGGCGTAGTTCGGGGTTTGCGCGGAGGCGCTGAGAACTGTCAGCAGAGCGAGTGCGGCGATGCGGATGCGGCGGCGAGCCGAGGTCATCAGGCTAGTCCTGTTGATTGCGCCTGCTCGTGGGCGTGGTAGCTGGAGCGGACGAGCGGGCCGCTTTCTACGTGGCGGAAGCCCATTTGCAGAGCTTCGTGCTTGAGGAAGGCGAACTCGTCCGGCGTGTAGAAGCGCGACATGGGGAGATGGTCGCGGCTGGGGCGGAGGTACTGGCCGACAGTGAGGATGTCGACCTTGCGGTCGGCGAGATCGCGGAAGACCGAGAGCAGCTCGTGCATCTCTTCGCCCATGCCGACGATGATGCCGGTCTTGGTGACGATGGGGCCGAGGGGGTGCTCGCTCGAATCTTTCTTGGCGGAGTCGAGGAAGTGGAGCGACTTCTCGTAGCGGCCGCCGGATTTGGCAACGCGGTAGAGGCGGGGCACGGTTTCGATGTTGTGGTTCAGGATCTCGGGGCGCGCGTTGACGACGAGGCGGCGGGCTTCTTCGACGCCCTGGAAGTCGGGGGTGAGGACTTCGATCTGGCAGCCGGGAGCCTGCTTGCGGATCTCTTCGATGACGTTGACGAAGGCCTGCGCGGCACCCATGTTGTCGTCGTCGCGGTTCACGCTGGTGATGACGGCGTGCTTGAGGCCGAGCTGGGCGACGGCGTAGGCTACGCGGCTGGGCTCTTCGTGGTCGATCGGTTCAGGCTTGCCTTTGGGCACCGCGCAGAAGCCGCAGCGGCGGGTGCAGAGGTTGCCGAGCATCATGAAGGTCGCGGTTTTGTGGTTCCAGCACTCGCCGATGTTGGGGCAGTGGGCGGACTCGCAGACGGTGTGGAGGTTGAGTTCGCGGGCGAGTTTTTTGAGGTTGTGGAAGGTCTCGCCCATGGGTGCGCGGGCCTTGAGCCAGGCGGGCTTGGCGGCCGGTTTGCGGGGGGAGAGGTCAATCTGGATGAGGTGATCGGTGTCGACGAACGGGATGGTGGGCGCGGACATGACTGTCTCTATTGTACGGCTGCGCTAGCGGAGGCGTTCGCGGACTTCGGGTCGGACCAAATAGAGGAAGAAGACCAGAGAGAACAGGCCCTGCACGATGTAGGGCACGATGTGCGAGTGTACGAAGCCGTAGAAGAACCCGAAAGCCATGAGCAGGCAGGCGACAGCTACCAGCGACCATCCCCAGCGGCGCAGGCGGAGCAGGCCGAAGACTCCGAGAACGAGCAGAGTGCAGATGCCGAGGACGCTGTTGCGGGCGGCGCCGGTGCCGAAGGCTCCGTGGAGGGCGGCGAAGACGTTGAACATGCCGAGCACGAGCAGGTAAACGCCGATGACCGCCATGCCGGGCAGCATGCCTTTGGATTCTCCGGCGGGTGTGCCGGGAAGATGACGCTTGCTGAAGTTTTTATCTTCGGCGGGTGGCGGGTTCGGGGTGGAGTCTTCTGGGTTCATGTGCGAGTGCTAGAGCGTGTGCAGGTAGGCTACGAGGTCCTGCATATCCTGGTCGCTGAGGCCGTCGGTGCGGGGCATCATGTTGCGGCCGTTGACGATGGTGGCTGTGACGCGTTCGTCGTTGGCCGGAGCGCCCGAGGGCATGTACGGCTTCTTGTACAGGCTGAGCAGCGAGGGGCCATGCAGCGGTCCGGTCTGGCGGTCGTAATGGCAGGCCGAGCAGCGCGCGTCGTAGACCTGGTGGCCGTGGGTTTGCTGCGCGTTGAGCTGGTCAAGCGGAGTTGGGGGAGCGACGCTGTGGCAGCCGGTTAAGAGCAGAGCGTAGAGCGTAGAGTTTAGAGCGTAGAGGGCCAGGTTCTTGCGATTGCTGTTGGTCACTGGCTTCTGCGTCCTTTCGCGGATGCTGTCTTCGTCGGGTGCTGTTTGCGGAGAACAAGTGTGATGTCGCGCGAGACGCTTTTCTCTACGCTCTACACTCTACTGTCTACGCTCTGCCTTACTTCGCATCGTTCTTGAAGATGTCTTCGGCGAGGAAGTTCTGGACCTTGGCCTGATCGTGCAGGATTTCCGAGTAGGCGGCCTTGAGGAGCTGTGAGCGGCTGTCGTGGAGCTGGTTGCGAATGGCCTGCTGCACGCGGGGATCGGAGAGATCGCGCTGGCCCTTCTCGGCTTTTTCGATGAGGCGGAAGATGGCGTAGCCGCCGACCTTCTTGGGGTCGCTGGGATCAGGGAAGGGGATGATGCCAGTGTCCTGGCCAGCCTTCATGCCGCTGAGAGCGACGAAGACCGCGGTGTTGCTCTTGAGCTGCGACTCGGGAATCATGCCCATGTCGCCGCCGTTGGAGGCGGTCTGGGGATTCTCGGAGAAGTTCATGGCGAGGTTCGCGAAGTCGTCGCCGGTGTCGAGGCGGTTCTTGAGGGCCTGGATCTTCTTGCGGGCTTCGACTTCGTTGGGAGCCTTGTTGTTCTGCAGGTTGGTGCCGTTGGACTGCGGCGACGTGGTGACCACGATCTGCGCCAGGTGGTACATGTTGTCGATGAAGTTGAACTCGGCTTTGTGCGCGTTGTAGTAGGTGTTCACGTCGGCGTCGGTGATGGTGACGCGGGCGTTGATCTCCTTGTTGAGGAGCTTGTTCTGCGTGATGGAGCGGCGCAGATCGCGCTTGACGTCGTCGAGGGAGAGGTTGGAGGACTTGAGGCGGGCCTGGAACTGCTCCTCGGTGTAGGGCGCCTTCATTTCGGCGAGCTTGGCGTCGACCTCGGCGTCGGTGGCGGTGAGGTTCTGCGTGGCGGCGCGCTGCTCGACGATCTGGTCGAGGATGAGGCCCTGCAGGATCTGCAGGCGGGTAGAGTCGGCCTGGTCTGCGGAGGTCTCGGGCGCCTGCTGGGCGCTGGCGAGCTGCGACTGGTAGAGCTTGTCGACCTCGGCACGCATGATGGGATGGCCGTTGACGGTGGCGGCAACGCCATCCTGATTGCCCTTGTGGCAACCGGTGAACGCAAGCATGGAGGCGGCGAACAGAACTGTGGAAACGCGACGAACTTCAAGCATGGGGAGGGCTTCCTGCGGCCGCGTCGTGGTGTGCACGGCTGGGTTTAAGTTTACAGGAGGATAGGGCCGTTATGGGACAACAGAGGGGTCCCAGACGGAGAGAGATTCGGTGGTTGCCGCGGCGAGGAGACGGGCGTCGGAGGCGATGAAGAGGAGGGTGTCAGTTGGTGATAAGTACCGCCGGAACAGCAGAACGGCGGAAAGTTGCAGGGCATCCAAGGACCGGAGAGCATAACGATGGAGCAGGTCGATTGCCAGATTTACAACGGGCTCATCGATCTCCCATAGAATCCTGTCGACGCAACTGCTCTGGAATTTGTTTTGATAGGTCGCAGCTTCATCGCTGGTGATTTCGCCCTCTCGCACTTTGCGAGCAAGGGCGGAATTCACTTCGACTCGAGCCAGAACGCTAAGCGTCTGCTGACTTTCCGGGACGGCGTGCAATGTCTGGCGTAGAGCGCTGCTGCCCTTTTCCGACAAGAGCAGTTTGATGAAGCTACTGGAGTCGAGAAAATAGAAGTTCAGTCGAAGTCCCCACGGCGCTCGCGGATGATCGTTTCAGAGAGTGGTTCGCCCTGAATCTCAATAAGGGGCGGCCACTCCTGACCGGACTTCTGCCTCTGCTGGATGGCCGCGACCTGCTCGTAGAGCTTGTTGCGTGGGCGCTTGACCGGCTTGCCGTTTGCGTCTTGGATCACGACATAGTCGAGTTCTACGGAAGTGTTCATCAGGCCTCCTGCGGAGATGGTACGCCCGGCAGTTCTCCAGCGCTAGAGTTTGTCGAGCTCCACAACCCGGACGCTGGTGATGGCTTCGACCTTGCGGAGGTCGGAGATGGCCTTGAGCAGCGCTGGCTGGGCGTCGGCGGTGAGGTCGAGCTGGACTACGGCGAGGGCCTGGCCGGGGTTTGGGCCGGGGGTGGAGTCCAGGCGGCTTGCGGCGGCGGGCTGGCGCCGACGACCCAGGGAGAAGTTGGCGATGTTCAGCCTGGCCTCGCCGAGCAGGGTTCCGATGCGGCCGATGACGCCGGGGACGTCCTGGTTGCGGATGATGACCAGGGTTTCGGCGAGCTCGGCTTCGATATCGATGCCGTCGTAGGAGAGCAGGCGCGGCGAGTGGCCGTGGAGGACCGTGGCTTCGCCGGTCCAGTCGCCCTGGCTCGGCTGGCCTGCGGCGGTGGACTTGCGGGACCAGTGGAGGGAGAGGCGGAGGGTTGCGCCGGTGCCTCCGGGAACCTGCTCGCGCTTGTCCTCCTGCACGCGGATGCCGCGTTCGGCTGCGGCGGCGGAAGCGTTGATGCGGTTGACGCCGTCGGCTCCGTGCAGGATGCCGGCGATGGCGGCGTTGCGGATCATGTCCGTCTTGAGGGCGGCGAGGCGGCCGTTGTAGGTGAGCGAGATGCTCTCTACACTGCCGAGCGTTCCGCTGGTCGCGCCGTTGGCGGGTGAGCCGGCGGCGTGGCCGAGGAGCTGGCCGAGGCGGGAGGCCATCTCGATCCACGGAGAGACTTCGGCGTACTCCTCTTCGGTGAGCGAGGCGACGTTGACGGCGTTCTGCACGACACCGAGCTTGAGGAAGTCGCGGACCTGGTTGGCGAGCTGGATGCCGATGGCTTCCTGCGCTTCGTCCGTGGAGCCGGCGATGTGCGGGCTGAGCAGCACCTGCTCCAGGCCGATGAAGGGAGAAGGCTCGGGCGACTTGGAGAGCGGCTCGTGGCGGAAGACGTCAAGCGCGGCGCCGGCGACGTGGCCGGACTTGATGGCGTCCGCAAGAGCCTGGTCAACGATGAGCTCGCCGCGCGCGCAGTTGATGATGCGGATGCCCTTCTTCATGATGGCCAGCGAGTGCTGGTTGATGAGGCCTTCAGTCTGCGGCGTGAGGCCGACGTGGAGCGAAAGGAAGTCGGACTGGGAGAAGACCTCGTCGATGGCGACGAGCGAGACGGAGTTCTCGCGGGCGATGACGGGGGCAACGAAGGGATCGTAGCCGACGATGTTCATGCCGAAGGCTTTGGCGCGGCGGGCTACTTCGAGGCCGATGCGGCCGAGGCCAACGATGCCGAGGGTTTTGCCGCGCAGCTCAGAGCCCTGCAGCGATTTCTTGTCCCACTTGCCGGCGTGCATGCTGGCGTTGGCCTGCGGGATCTTGCGGCACATGGAAATCATGAGGCCGAGGGTTAATTCTGCGACCGCAACGGCGTTGGCGCCGGGGGTGTTCATGACGACGATGCCGCGGCGAGTGGCTTCGGCTGCGTCAATGTTGTCGACACCGACGCCGGCGCGGCCGATGATGCGGAGCCTGGGGGCTGCGGCCTGGAGGTCGGCGTCGGCCTGGACGGCGGAGCGGACGATGAGGGCGTCGGCGTCGGCGAGTTCTGCTTTAAGATCGGTGATCTGGTCGGCGGTGACGACTTGCCAGCCGGGCTCCTTCTGGAAGATGGCTAGGGTGGCGGGCGAGACTTTTTCGGCGAGAACGATCTTCACGGCGGCTCCGGATGGCTAGATGCGCAACCTTTCTAGTTTAGCCGGTGTGCTGGGCGAGAGCCGATCGGTGTGATGGATGGGTCCAGTGGTGCAGACACAGGTGGGACCCCTCCCCTCCCCCCTCATCTGTTGCCCGGGGCTAAGTGGTTTCGATTGTGGCGGTTGCAGGCGGGGATCTGCGCTACGCCCCTCATTCTAAAAGGGTTACCTGTCAAGAATTTCATTCTAAAGGAGTTAAGGGTATTTAGTGGTCGGCAGTGACCCGAATAACAGCAACCGAGAGACAGGGAGTGGGGATGGGTACTCGCGGGTCTTCGATCCCTACTTCCATTGTAGATAGATGGAGGGAGCAAGTGGGCCAGGTTTTTTGGGGAGAAATCGCTGGTGTTGATGCGGGTTTTGGCGTTTTTGATGGGTGTGGGGGGCTTGACAAGATTTTGAGGCGGCGGCGGAATCACCGGCACTCCGGAGGCGGGTCAGGAACTGAGCCTGGGCTCAATCTCCAGGGCCTGCACAAAAGCCTGGCCGTTCTGCAGGTCGTTCGCTTTGAAACGGACCTGGATGATGCCGTCAACCGGGGCGATGCTTTTGTATAGCTTGTCGAGCGCCCTGTTTTTGCCACCGGCCTCAGCCGTCACGTTCAGTTCGCGTTCTACGGTCTGGCCGTTGATGAGAACCGTAAAGGTGTTGTTTGGGTCGATGTCCCGGGTATTGGCAAACCTGAGCCGGACGTCATACGCGCCGGGGCCTACGGTCAGGTTCACCCAGAACTCGCGGGCGTGGTAGCCGTAGCGATAGAGCTCCGGCTCGGATGTGCCGGTCACGTCATTCGATGGATCTTTCCACCAGCATTTGTCTACAGTGTCGATGCGGGGGCCGAGGCGGGTGACGACTTCGGTGCCGGGACGCCATGAGTTACCCCTCTTGTCTTTGTAGTCCTGGCGGCTGGTATAGCCCAGGATCATGCGTTGCGCTGCAGTTGACCCGGTGCCGGAGGGGTAGCCGAAGCTGCGATCTTCGGCTGAAGATTGCACGGCGCTGATGGACACGCGGGTGCCGGTCGAGTAAGGGTTCCGGGTGCCACGGGCGACGACTTTCAGGGTGTGTGGGCCGTTGTTCAGGCCGTTCCTGTAGAACAGGAGTTGCATTTCGCGTGGTGCCGGGTTCCAGCAATCAATAGGCGCGAGTTGCTTTTCGCCGTCGATATAGACGTCGGCGTGGCCGCCGAGTGTGTCTACCTTGCCAAGGATGCGTACCTGGTTGCCGTGAAATGTTGCTGTGACGGAAGCGCCCTGGGTTTCCGCAAAGCGAATTGAGTTTTGCGCGGCCCATGGGCCCGTATAAGTCAGGGCTTCGGCGTGAAGCTGGGATTGTGGATCGGATCCCTTGATGGTCACGTTTTTCAAACTGTCGTGACGTATCTCCACGATGGCGTCGCCGTTCGGTAATGGCTTGACGGTATAGCCGTTGTCCTGGAGGTCTTTGCGGAGGTTCAGTTTTTGGCCATCGGCGGTGATGACCTGCGGTGTGAAAGAGAGCCTCAGGACGCCTTTGGTCTTCGCTGGCGCGTCGAACGTGGAGTACGTGATGGCGTCTTTGTCATACACGATGTGGTCGACAACTGCGGTTGAGCGCACCAGATGGTTTTCGCGGCTGGGGGCCAGCTCTTCCGGGAGCCATGCGATGGATTTCAAGACCCAAAGCAAAGGCAACGGATGCGCGATGTTGAGCCAGTTGCCATTGACGATGACGCCGCCGGAGATGTTGTCCTCGGTAACACCGTTCTCGTGGGCGTCGTAGGTTTGCAGGACTAACTGCCGGTAGGCTATCTCGCGAGCCCACTTGCTATCGGCTTCAACGCTGTACTGCGCCATGGTGGCGCCGTCGAGCAACGGGGCGTACCAAAGCGATTTGCCGCAGCAACTGCTGGATTCGGGATAGGCCCAGGCTCCGCTGTATACATCGCCTGAGGAGTCGGGGTTGACGCTGGTGTGATTGAGAAACAGGGTAAGGATGTTGCGGACATCATTGCGCCAGTTGGGGAACAGGTCTTTGTTCCTGAGGATGTAGGCGGATACATCCGCGGTGGTGGAGCAGTTCTGGACGTTGTTGAGCCAGTCCCAGAAGTAGTAGGCCCATGTATCGCTCTTGGTCCACTGCGGTAACAGGACATCGCTCAGATATTTGCGACCGGCGTCGCGGGCGGCGACGATGCAGTTGTTTTTGCCGGTGTAGTTGAGCCGGATCAGTTCATCGAGGAAGCTCAAGATCATGGTCACGCCGCCGGTCTGCGTGTCTTTTTTGGGGCTCGTAGCTTTTCTGCTGCCGCCAACGATGAAGGTGAAGATGTTATCGGGGTTGGCGTAGCGGGTCCATGGAGCGTTTGCGGGGTCGAGATTGCATCTTTCGGCGAAGAGATCGCCCCAGTGTCTGACGGCGTCAAACCAGCGCTGATTGCCGGTGACCTGGTACGCCTGCAGGAGGGCAAGCCCCATGTCGGCGCAGATATCCAGCTGGATCATGCCGTCAGGGCTGGCCTTGCCGTAGGCTTTGCCCTTGGTGGGAACGCTGATAGGGAAGTTGGGCCAGGGGTGGCCTGCGGGAGTGAGGCAATCGTCCAGCAGGAAATTGCCCATGTAGGTCATGTGGGCAATCGCGGCGGCGTCGCCGGTGTACTGGTAGTACTGCACCATGCCTTTGAGAACGCTGACAGAGCGCTGGCCGAGGTCGCCGTTCATCCAGTCGCCGGGATCCTGCGGAGTGATTTTCCCATCGGGATCGATGTGCCATTTGCTCGTGAACAGGTAATCCGGGTAGGCAGCGATGGCGGTATCGGTTGTTGTCCACGGATAGCGCTTTAGAGTTTCGGCGGCAATGCGGACCCTGAAATCGCATTGGCCATTCGGCTGCTTGTACCAGGGGGCGATGACGCCATACTTGTCCAGGACGGCATCGTGGGCGTAGTAACGCCGACCAGCGGCAGGTGGGGTGTCCATCGCCCAGGCGATAGGACCGCTTGCCAATCCTGTTTTCGAAAGGGCCAGGCTGGCTGATCCAACGCCTAGAGAACGTAAGAAGGCGCGACGTGATACGTTCGCCTGCTCGGGTTGTGCGGCGTTTCTCATGTGTGTCGGCGGTCGATGGCTGCAGGGAAGCGAAGAAGCATTCCCGGCGACCCATCTCAGTGTGGAGCTGGTGGGCAAAGCGTAGCAAACCAAGCGGCGGTTGCGGCTCGCCGTTGGGAGTGAAAGCTATCGAACATCCAACGGCCTGGATTCATCGAAGGAGCCGGGGGAGGGGAGGCAGGCTTTGGCGGTGTGGCAGGGTTTGGATTGCGGGGTGGCTGCTGCGGCTGGGGGAGTGTAGCGTTAGAGTTGAAGGTTCGAGAACGGGGAGTGCAGTTCGAGATGGCGAAACGCGGCGAGTCGCGCAAGAGCAGTGAGTCCGTTGACGACTACCTGAAGGCGATCTATCACCTGAGCGGTGAGGAGCAGAGGCGGGTGGGGAGCTCGGAGCTGGCGGTGCGGCTGGATGTGGCTCCGGCGTCGATTACGAATATGCTGCAGAAGCTGGCGGCGGAGCGGCGGCCGTTTATTGATTATGAGCGGGGTAAAGGGGTTCGGCTGTCGGCGGTGGGGAAGAAGCGGGCGCTGGAGATTGTGCGGCATCATCGGCTGATTGAGACGTTTCTGTTTGAGGTGCTGGGGTACCCGATCGGCGAGCTGCATGAAGAGGCGGAGCGGCTGGAGCACTTTATCTCGGAACGGTTTGAGGAGAGGGTGGCGGCGCGGCTGGGGAATCCGGAGGTGGATCCACATGGGCATTGCATTCCGTCGCTGGACGGGGTGATGCCGAAGGGGCATGGAGAGACTTGCGGGTGTGGGCGGCCAGAGGCGCAGTAAGCTAGCGGAGGTTGCGGAGGGTTTCGACCGAGGGGACGAAGTAGAAGGCGCCGGTTTCGGGGGTGGTGTAGCGGGTGAGGGCGTCGCGTTTGCCGTTGACGAGGCCGGCCATGCTGTCGAGCATCTTGGCGAGGGGTTGCTGCGTGGCGCAGAAGCCGACGAACATGGTGCCGTGCGCGGAGACCGTGCCGTAGGGCATGTTGCGGCGGAAGATGTGGCCGAACTCATCCTGGTCGGTGCGGGCGACGTGGGAGTCGGCGGGCTTGTTCTCGAGCTCGGTGCTGTCGGGCTTGGTGCGGCCCATGATTTTCTCCTGGTGCGCGACGGGGACGGCTTCCCAGGCGGCGACGTTGTGGGACCACTTCTGCAACAGAAGGACAGAGCCGGCGGCGCCGGGTTGGCCTTCGGGGATGAGGGCGTAGGAGGGAGCGTCGAGGAGGGTGGGGTTCTCGCTGCCGTCGATGAAGCCGGTGAGGTCGCGGTCGTGCTGGTAGGGCCAGGAGGAGGTTTCGTCGGCGAGGTGGGCGTGGGAGGCGAGGCCGTTGATGACGGAGCGGGCCATGTCGAAGACGATGTCGTAGGCGGAGCCGGAGAGCCAGACGAGTGCGTCGTGCTGGGTGGCGGGCATGGTGAAGTTTTCGACGCCTTCGATGTTTTGGTTGAAGCCGTGCACGTTGGCGGGCAGGTCGCCCGACACGTCGGAGGCCGTCACGGACGCCCTCACGCCGACGTTCGTGATCGAGGAGGCGCCGCCGCCGAGTACCTTGCCGGCCACGTCGCCGGCGACGCTGCCCACGGCCCCGCTCACGCTCGCCGCGGCCCCGACGTTGCTGCCGACCAGAGCCAGGCCGCTCGCCGCACCGGGCGACGGCACCTGGGCAC
>JAZKBC010000149.1:14215-20754 GCA_040388825.1 Acidobacteriota bacterium
GATTTTCTGCCAGAGCTCGGGGCGGAAGGCGATGACGAAGTTGACGCCGGCGGTGGTGGTGCGGGGCTCGTGGATGGCTGCGACGCAGGAGGCGAAGGCGGCGAAGTTCGCGGGGTCGAGGAGATCGAACTCGAGGTAGGCGTGGGAGGAGGTGCCTAGAGCGAAGATGCCGGATTGGGGCGTGTACATTGGGGTAGTCAGCTTTCGAAGTGGACGGCAAGACGCGACGCGGTCCGCTACGCTGCGAACGCTGGCCGAGAAAAGATATCCAGGGCTCTGAAAATTTCCGATTGAATTTGGTTGGGTGTAACTCGACTTTCCAAGATCAAGGGTACCCATTCGGGAACGAAGCGGGCAACGTCTGCAAAAGCAAGCTCAGCGGCGTAGCTAATCAATGCGTGCTTGCTTTGCGCGTCCACTTCGCTTACATGAACCTGAACGAGCCGATCGGAGAAGCGATTGAGAATGAGATACGCCTCTGTCATCGACGGATCGACCTGACGGGCATGGCCAATGTCGAAGCAGAAGCGCGCGTCCGGGAGACTGGAAAAGCAATGTTCTAACTCTTTAACAGTTCGGCCGATGAGCTTTCTTCGATCCATATTCTCGATGGCAACCCGAGAACCGAATGGCTTCCAAAGAGCCGCGTCGTGAATCGCATCAGGATGAAGAATGATCGCGAACCTAGCCGGGATGGCCCAGAGCAGTTCCGCGATCCCCTGCTCTTGTTCGGGAAGATATGAACTAGGAGCGTGAATCGAAATGTATTGATACTTGGCCAAATCAAGAGCCGGAAGGGCTTCGATCAAGGGCCCAATTTCGTTAACGCGAAGCGCCGAGAGTTCGATCGCAGTTGTAGAGATGTTGGAGAGCAAGAGGAGCGCCCGGCTGTAATCGCCAAGCGCAATAGCTCCTGTCGAAAATCCTATTGGATTCACTAAAAGACTCCGTACTTGATCGTAAATTTTTTCAAGATTGATCTGCCATCGAGAAAAATCTCTTCGAGGGCATCGCGGAATTGATGAGCAGCCTCTTTGGCCTTCAGATATATAGCATCATTCTCTGTAGCATCTGCATGCAATTGCTCAAGATGATTTCTCGAATCGTCATTGAGAAGCAAACGCAGGAATTGATCATACGCGTCGAATAGTTTTTTGGTCGCGTCGTTGTGTTCCGGAAATCGACGCAACAGGTTTGCGGTGATCTCCAAAGGTGTCTGCTCGAGCGTTTCGTGGAGTCTGGCGACGAGACCGGGTACGTTGCGGTCCTTGTAAAACTCCACTCTTGCCTCGTCGTCGAAAGCGAGATGGCAATCGTAGCAAGCCAGAAGGCCCGCCACGTAGATGAGCTTTCTTGACATCCGAAGCTTGATGTTGCGTAGTGGAATGCCGACCCCACCTCTTGTACGCTGCTTGTAGGCGTAGTCGACTGTCATTGTGCGCCAATATCGAGCGAGATCATTCATGAGAAAGTGGGGCAGCTTATTCTCGACTGACGCTCTCCATAGACCGGAGTCCTCGCTCAGGTAGCGCTTCAACAGGTTTCGCTTCACGCGGTTGTAGGCTTCTGCATTTCCAATGCAACGCGATTCCAGTAAGAGGAGGCTGCGTTGCGTCGTGTTGGAATTTGTGTCGACTTCACCACCGATGTAATTGATCAGGTTGTGACTGCTGACCATGGTTCCGAAGGTGCCTTCTTTGCCAACTCCCTTGCGGGCGACTTGGTTCACTGCAGCTCCGATCTCTTGCGAGATCTTGAGGTGGTTGGGATCAGATGGCCCATCGAGCAATAGGCTCCAATCAATGTCGCTTCCGGGCGTCATCTCGAACCGAGCTAGCGAACCCGAAATAACGACGCTTGTGTCCGGGGCGGTGAAAGCCTCCAAACTTTCGGTGAGTTTGCCGATCGTCTCCAAAGAGTTGCTGCGAGCCTGGCGGATGCTTGGCCAATTTCCTCCGATCTCTTCCGCCAATAGGTCTACCTGATTCACGCGAGCCTCTGCCTGATTTTAGGTTGTTGCCAAATGAGATTCCCACAATCGGCAAACAAACTACATTACGGTGAAGGCAGCCAGGGTTTTCTCGAGGCTGGCGGGGTCTTCTACGTTGGTGGTGGAGAGGGTGCGGTCGATCTGGCGATTGAGGCCGGTTAGGACTTTGCCGGGGCCTACTTCGATGTAGTTTGTGACGCCGCTCTGCTGGAGGAGCTGGATGCATTCGACCCAGCGGACGGCTCCGGTGACCTGGCGGATGAGGGCGTCGCGGATTTCGGGGCCGCGGGTGAGAAAGCGGGCGTCGGCGTTGGCGGCTACGGGGAAGGCGGGGTCCGCGAAGGTGATGGATTCGAGCGTGGAGGCTAGCTCGTCCTGCGCGGGCTGCATGAGTGGAGAGTGGAAGGGGCCGCTGACCGGGAGCATCACCGTGCGCTTGGCGCCGGCCTCTTTGCAGAGGGCGGCGGCGCGTTCGACGGCGGCGAGCGAGCCGGAGATGACGGTCTGGTCGGGGGAGTTGAGGTTGGCGGGGGAGACGACGGCGGCGACTTGTGCGGCGGCCTGGGGGGCGGTGGTGGCGGCGTTGGAGGGGTCGGCGAGGGCTTCGATGGCGGGGGCGGATTGGGCGCCGGGGTTGCCGGGAGTGGGGGCTGCGGGGGAGAGTACGTCGGGGAGGCCGAGGATGGCAGCCATGGCGCCGACGCCGGCGGGGACGGCGGATTGCATGAAGCGGCCGCGGGAGCGGACGGTGCGGACGGCGTCGGCGAAGGAGAAGGTTCCGGCGGCGACGTGGGCGGAGTACTCGCCGAGGGAGTGGCCGGCGGCGAAGGCGGGAGCGAGGCCGCGGGCGGTGAGTTCGGGGAGCAGGACGCGGAGGCAGGCCACCGAGGTGGTGAGGATGGCGGGCTGGGTGTGCTCGGTGAGTTTGAGGGTGTCTTCGGGGCCTTCGAAGATGAGCTGCGAGAGGGAGAAGCCGAGGGCGTCGTCGGCTTCTTCGAAGGTGGCGCGGGCGGCGGGGTTGGCGTCGTAAAAAGCGCGGCCCATGCCGACGGTTTGCGAGCCCTGGCCGGGGAAGAGGAGAGCGATGCGGGTGAGGGCGGTAGGTTCGGGAGTGGCCGGTTCGGGCGTGACGGGGGTGCTCATCCCAATAGTGTAGCGAGTTGGGGCTCGCGGCGGCAGAGCGGAGAAATGTGATGAGTTGGGGGTTGACGAAGGATAACCATTTGGTTATGGTTTCGATATGGCGACGGCTGCGGCAACGAGGGATGCAGTGTTCAAGGCTTTGGCGGATCCGACGCGGCGCGCGCTGTTTGAGCAGTTGAGCCGGGCGGGGGAGCAGACGGTGGTGGTGTTGACGGCGCGGGCGGGGGTTTCGCAGCCGGCGGTGTCGAAGCATCTGCGGGTGTTGAAGCGGGCTCGGCTGGTGAACGGGCGGCGTGAGGGGCGGGAGACGCATTACAGCGCGCAGCCGAAGGCGCTGGCTCCGTTGATGGACTGGATGGAGTTCTATGGGAAGTTCTGGGCGGAGAGGTTTGATGCTCTGGACGAAGTTCTGAAGGAGATGAAGGGATGAGTGAAGCGGGTGTAGCGACGAGGACCGTGGTGGTCGAGAAGGAGTTGGCGCATGCGCCGGAGAAGGTGTGGCGGGCGTTGACTGAAGGTGAGCTGATTGCGCGGTGGCTGATGGCGAACGACTTCAAGCCGGTGGTGGGGCATCGGTTCCAGTTGCGGACGCAGCCGGTGGGTGGATGGAGCGGCGTGATCGATTGCGAGGTGCTGGAGGTGGTTGCGTCGCAGCGGCTGTCGTATACGTGGAACACGATGGGTGTGGATACGGTGGCGACGTTTACGCTGACTCCGACAGCCGAGGGGACGGCGTTGCGGATTGAGCAGAGCGGCTTTAGCGAAGCGCAGGAGCAGAACTATAAGGGAGCGATGTACGGCTGGCGGAGTTTTGTTGGCAAGCTGGAAAGCGTGGTGAACGAGATGAACGAAGGAGAGACGCGATGAAGGGCAAAGCGATTGGGTATTGGGTGTGCACGGGGCTGATGGTGTTTGTGATGCTGCCGGGAGGGATCTTTGGAGCATTGCGTGTGCCGCAGGCGGTCGAGGGACAAACGGTGCTGGGCTTTCCGGTGTACTTCGTGGTGTTCCTTGGGGTGTGGAAGATCCTGGGATCGATTGCGATCGTGGTGCCGAAGTTTCCGCGGCTGAAGGAGTGGGCGTATGCGGGGATGTTTTTTGATCTGATCGGGGCGGTGGTGGCGAATGCGGCGCGGGACAGCGTGAGGTGGCATGTGTTTGCGCCGCTGGCGATTGTGCCGATTCTGGTGGCGTCGTGGGCCTTGCGGCCGGAGTCGCGACGGCTGGCGGGGCCGAGCGTATGATGGCTGGATTCCCCCAGGAGGATACGACCATGGTTCGACGCAGGCTGATGCTCGCGGTAGCAATGCCTCTGTTTATTGGTGCTTTAGCACTGACGCAGGAGATGAGGCGGCCGGAGTTCGCGGCGATTCGTGCGCTGGATGTAGTGCAACTCACGGCGGTGGGAATGTGTGTGGGGGTTGCGATGGTGGGCATGGTGATGTGGCTGCGAGGCAAGCTGGGTTGACGCAGGGTTGAGAGAAGGGCTGCCGGGCTCGGGGGTATGATGGCTGGATTCCCCGAAGGAGTTCAGAATGGCAATGGATCGCAAGGCTGTGGGTGGCGCACTGGTGCCGCTGGTGTTTGGAATTTTGTGCCTGCTGAACGTGCTGACGAGCGCCAGCACGGCGAGCTATCGCGCGGTGGATGAGATTCGGTTGATTGCCGGTGGCACGTGCCTGGGCGTGGGCCTGATGGCATTGATGGCTGACAGGCTGATGAAGGCAGGGCGCTGGAAGTGAATTGGGACCTGGAGAAGGGGCCCGTGGTGAAGCGGCATGCGCCGTTGAGGCCAACGGCGGCGGTGGAAACCGGGCCTCGGTGGAAGCGGCTGGATGGCGTGGACCTGCTGCGTGGGCTGGCGATCCTGTTTGTGCTGATGAACCATGTGAATATGCGGCTGCTGGGAGCGAAGGTGCCGTATGTGCAGGGGTGGCGGCCGCAGATCGTGTCGTCGCTGGTGTGGAACGGGCAGATGGGGGTGCAGATCTTCTTTGCGGTGTCGGGATTTTTGATCGCGTCGACGGCGCTGCGGAGGTGGGGATCGCTGGAGCGGGTGAGCCTGAAGGAGTTCTATCAACTGCGGTTTGCGAGGATTGCTCCGCTGCTGCTGTTGCTGCTGGCGGTGTTGTGCGGGTTGCATCTGGGTGGAGTGCAGCACTATGTGGTGAGTGCGAAGACAGGTGGGCTGGAACGGGCGCTGGTGGCGGCGTTGACGTTCCATGTGAACTGGCTGGAGGCGACGCGGGGGTATCTGCCGGCGAACTGGGACATCTTGTGGTCGCTGAGCGTGGAGGAGATGTTTTATCTGGGGTTTCCGCTGGTGTGCTGGATGACGCGGAAGCGTTGGGTGCTGGTCGCGGTGCTTTGCGTGTTTGTGGTGCTGGGGCCGTGGGCGCGGGCTACGGCGTTCAACGAGGTTTGGTATGAGTACTCGTACCTGGGTGGGATGGATGCCATCGCGCTGGGCGTGCTGACGGCGCTTTGGGTGGGCAGTGGCAAGTTGTCGCGCGCAGTGGCGTGGGGAGTGGGCTTCGCAGGCCTGTTGCTGATGGCGTTTTGCCTGGGGATGTCGCGGACGGCGTATGCGTGGGGGCTGGGCAAGGATGGGTTGCTGATGTCGGTTCTGGGAGTGGGAACCTGCCTGGTGATTGCGGCGTTTGCGGCTCGCGAGTGGAAGGCGCCGGGGCTGCTGTGGCCGATGCTGTCGCTGGGGCGGAGGAGTTACGAGATTTATCTGACGCACGTATTTGTGGTGTGGGGGATTTTTGATTACTTCGTGTCGCAGGGCAAGCCGATCGACCTGGTGTGGTGGATGTTTGGAGCGGTGATTGTGGCGGCGGGTGCGGCGGGTGAACTGGTGGCGCGGGAGGTTACGGAGCCGGCGAACAAGTGGCTGCGGAAGATGTTTGGGGATGATGGGTTGGGGTCGGTCGTCGAAGGTTAGCGGTGGTGCGGACCCAGGCAAATTTGGTGCGTCCAGTTGTGAGTTCTGCGTCGTGAGCTGTGAGTTCTTTACTCGATGAGGCCGGTGGTGAAGGTGGGTTCGGCCTGGGCGGTGATGAGGCGGTAGAGGGCGAACTGGCGGCTGTGGTGGGCGCGGAGTTCGAAGAGGATGCTGGCGCGGTGGCTGGCGTCGGGGTCAACGACGTCGATGGGGCGATACCAGGGGACGCGGTCGAGGTGGCTGGCGTCGGTGATGGTGTGGAAGGCGACCTGGAGCTCGCCGGAGGGCAGGCGCTGGGCGACGAGGGTGATGTAGACCGGGCCGCCGGTGGCTACGGGGGATTGCGCCGTGTAGGTGAAGGTGGGCAGGCCGCTGTAGGTGAGCTCGTAGCCGTTGAGCTGCTCGTCCGTTAGAGCGAGGAGTGTGGGGGCGGCGGGTTTGTGCGCCGCAGTGGTGCGG
>JAZKBC010000149.1:20764-23430 GCA_040388825.1 Acidobacteriota bacterium
GGGTTTGGGTGTTGCTGCCGGTTTGGTGGCGGGAACGGATTTGGCAGCCGCTGCAGCTTTGTCGGCGTTGGCCTTGGTGATGAGCTGGGGTGGGCCCTGGTCGGCGTCGTCGCGGGCTACGGTGGTGGCGGGTGCCTCGTGACCGCTGGGTGCTGCTGCAGTTGGGGGAGCGACGAAGTCGGCTGAGACGGGCTGGAGCTTGTTGGTGGCGATGTAGGCGGCGATGCGGGGACGGGCGAGGGCTTCGAGCTGGGTGAGGGTCTGCTGGCGGTCGGTGGAGGAGTCCCATTCGCGCGTGAAGATGTGGGGTTCGCGGGTGGCGGGGTCGGAGACGGCGACGGCCTGGTGGAGGTCGGCGGGGAGGCCCTTGAGTTGCGGGGTCTCGTCGGCTTCGGGCTTGCCGGTGCCGAGGGTGGGGCGGTCGGGGTCGTCGGCCAGGTCGCCTTCGGGTCCTGAGACGGAGGCCTGGGGCTTCTCCTTCTTTTTCTTGCCGGACTTCTCGGTTGCGGCGGGATCGCGGTGGCGGAGGGTGGGGCGGTCGTTATCGTTGTTGTCGGCGGTGGTGGTTGCGGGAGTGGAGTCTTTGGTGGACGGCGTTGGGGTGTGGGAGATGGGGGTTTGCGCGGACTTTGGCGGGTCGCGGCGCAGCATGTGCGGGCGGGAGTCGTCGTCGCTGCCTTCGATGGTGGGGAGGTGGGTGGAGGCTTCGAGCTTCTTGACTGGGGCTGGAGGGGTGGGCGGAGCGAATTTGCCGAAACCGTACCAGGCGCCGGCGGGGTTGTCGTCCGCCAGGGCGTTGTTGGTGACGACGTGGCCGGCGAGGTCGAGGTTGAAGGTGCCGAGGTGGTCGCCGGACTTCTCGACGAAGAAGATGTTGCCGGGAGCAAGGACGAAGGGGACGGGGCGGGCGAGGTAGATGCCGCCGTCTTCGAAGTGGCCGTTGATGAAGAGCGAGACGGGGACGAGCCGGGCGGCGGTGGGGTGGTCGAGCGGGCCGGTGTACTCGTAGACAGCGATGGCGCGGGTGACGCGCTGGGGTGCCTCGACCTTGTGCATCTGGGCAGGGAGGCTGGCGGGCGCGAGGAGGGTCGCGGCCAAAAGGATTCCGGCGAGGCCCTGAGAGAGAGGGCCGTCGCCGGAGAATGTAGAAGCCAGAAGGAGTGAAGGATAGCGGCGCGTCATGCTTGCGATCTTAGACGTGCGCGACGGGGTTGAGGTTTTGCCGGGGGAAAGGCCGGCGGCGAAGCAGCCCCCCTGAGGAGCAGAAATGAGCTGCAGCGGGTTTTGATACTTAGGGCCTGTGCTGCTCTGCGGTTGAGTGCGGCCAAACGGTTGCGGCTGCCGCGATGGCGGCCGAGACGAGTGTAACGGCGAGTATCAACAGGGGATGATGCATCCGGTAAGCCATCCTCTCTCCACTCTGCGTGCGGTGGAGACCGTCCGTTACAGGACTAAGATCTCGCATGCCGAGGAGTTTGAAAATGGCACGAAGGGAGGGCGGTAATGGTCGAACGGGGGGAGGGGTGGTCTGGTTGGGGGAGTGCGGGGTTGGGGTGGTGGCGAGAAGGGCAATGGGGGACGGTATAGTGGCCACAGGCGTTTTTGCGGCCAAGTGGCCCGGATGCCGGGGGATAGATGGCGGCTGCGGCTGACTTGAAGGGCGGCGCGGTGCTGGAGCCGGAGACGGCTGGGGTGGAGGTGCGTCCCGGGGTGGCCATCTGCGTGGACCTGGACGGAACGCTGGTCAAGAGCGACACCCTGGTGGATACCGTGCTGGTGCTGGCGCGGCAGAAGCCGCAGGAGTTGTTGCGGCTGCCGGGGTGGCTGGGGCTGGGCAAGGCCGGGTTCAAACGGAAGATCAATGCGGCGGTGGAGCTGGATGTGGCGCACCTGCCGTATAACCGTCCGCTGCTGGAGCAGTTGCGCAAGTGGCATGGCGAGGGGCGGTCGATTTATTTGGCGACGGCTTCGGATCGCAGCGTGGCCGATCGGGTGGCTGCGTATCTGGGGATCTTTGCGGGGGTGCTCGCTTCTGACGGAGCCACCAATCTGGCCGGCGGGAAGAAGCTGGCGGCGTTTCGCGAGCAGTTTGGGGAGAGGTTCTGCTACATCGGCAACGCGCGGCCGGATGTGGAGTTGCTGACGGCCTGCGAGAGCCCGATGGTGGCGAATCCGCACAAGGCGCTGCGTGTGGGGATGCGACGGGCGGGGGCGATTGTCGCGGCGCGGTTTGACGACAAGGCCCCCGCAGCGAAGAGCTGGCTGAAGGCGATCCGGCTGCACCAGTGGGCCAAGAACACGCTGATTTTCGTGCCGCTGCTGCTGGCGCATCACTGGCAGGCGGGAACGCTGGCGGGCGCTGTGACCGCGTTTGTGAGCTTTGGGCTGTGCGCCTCGGCGACCTACATCATCAACGACCTGCTGGACCTGGAGGCAGACAGGAAGCATCCGCGTAAGAGGAACCGGCCGTTTGCGGCGGGGGACTTGTCGGCGATTGCGGGAGTGATGGTGGTGGCGGTGATGATGGTGGCGTCGCTGGTGCTGGCGCTGGCTGTGCCTCGCGTGGTGGCGTCGGGTGGGCATGGGCTGGCAGAGCCGTACTCGTTTCTTGGCTGGCTGGGTTTTTATACCGGGACGACGCTGGCGTACTCGTTCTACTTCAAACG
>JAZKBC010000149.1:23440-27346 GCA_040388825.1 Acidobacteriota bacterium
CGCAAGCTGCTGCTGGACGTGTTCGTGCTGAGCGGGCTTTACACGGTGCGACTGATGGCGGGAAGCGCGGCGACGGGGGTGGAGGTTTCGGCGTGGCTGGCGGGGTTCAGCGTGTTCTTTTTCCTTTCGCTGGCGTTTGTGAAGCGGTTCTCGGAGCTGGAGAGCCTGCGTGAGCGCGGCGAGGCCGTGACGAACGGGCGTGGCTACTTTGTGAGCGACCTGGAGCAGGTGCGGGCATTGGGGACGGGGTCGATGATTGCGGCGGTCGTCGTGATGACGCTGTACATCAACAATCCGGACACAAAGCAGCTGTACCACCACGTGATTCGGCTGTGGTTCGTGGTGATCATTCTGCTGCTGTGGCTGAGCCAGGTGTGGATGCTGGCGAGCCGAGGCGACATGCACGACGATCCTGTGGTGTATGCGGTGACGGATAAGAGGAGCCTGTTGCTGGGATTGCTGATGGCGGGAGTGATCTGGTGGGCGCTGTAGAATGTTCGGATGCCCCCGAAGGTACGTGACATCCTGAAGCGTTTGGCTGAGGACAGTTGGGTGCAGAAGGATCAGGGCGGGAGTCATCGGCAGTTCGTGCATCCGACGAAGCCGGGCAAGGTGACGGTTGCGGGGCATCCATCGATGGATACCGACGATGGGACCTACAAGAGTATTCTGAAACAGGCGGGGTTGAAGCGATGAGAGACTACGCGATCATCTTTGGAAAGACCGAGACTGGATGGAGCGCTTACGTTCCGGACCTGCCGGGACTGATTGCTGCCGGATCGACGCTTGAAGAAACGCAACAGCTCATGCGCGAAGGGCTGGAGATGCATCTGGGCAGCATGCTTGAGGATGGCGACGCGATTCCTGAGCCTTCTACACACGTGATGACCATGCGTGCTGCCGTACTCGAACATCGATTGGCCAAGTCGGCGTAAGGATTTGTGTTGAATATTCCCGAGATCAAGGATTTTTCTGAAGCGTCGCTGGATGCGGCGTTTGCGGCTGTGCGTGCGGAGGCGGCTTCGGCTGCTGCGGCTCCGGGGTTTGATGCCGAGCAGTTCCGGCTGGATTGGCTGGGGCGTAAGCAGGGCCAGTTGAAGGCGATTTCGGATGCGTGGCTGAAGGCTGCTCCGGTCGAAGCGAAGAAGCTGATCGGGCAGCGATTCAACGCGCTCAAGGAACAGGTGGAAGCGCTGGTCGCGGAGAAGTCCGCGGGTGCTGAGGTGCGGGCCGAGGTTGCGGGCATCGATGTGTCGCTGCCCGGCACTGGGCGAAAGGTTGGCGCAGAGCATCCGCTGATTCGGACCATGGATGAGATTGTCCGCGTGTTTCAGCGGATGGGGTACTCGGTCGGCATTGGGCCGGAGGTGGAGAACGACTTTCTCAACTTCGAGTCGCTCAACTTTCCGCCGAACCATCCCGCGCGGGATACGCAGGACACGCTGGTGATCGCCGATCAGGAGAAGAAGCCGCTGCGCGAGCGGTTGCTGATGCGGACGCACACGTCGCCGGTGCAGATTCGGTCGATGCTGGAGCAGGACCCTCCGCTGCGGATCGTGATTCCGGGCAAGGTGCACCGCAACGAGGCGGCTGATGCGACGCACTCGCCGGTGTTTCACCAGGTGGAAGGGCTTTGCGTGGATACGAACATCACCTTCAGCGATCTGAAGGGAACGCTCGATCATGCGATGAAGGCGCTGTTTGGGTCGGCTGTGAAGACGCGGTTCTTTCCGAGCTTCTTTCCGTTCACGGAGCCCAGCGCGGATGTGCAGATCTCGTGCATCTTCTGCGGAGGTAAGGGCTGCCGGAAGTGCAAGCACTCGGGATGGATTGAGCTGCTGGGATGCGGGATGGTCGATCCGCATGTGTTTGCAGCGGTGGATGCGCGGCGTGTGGAGCTGGGTAAAGATCCGGCGTACGACACCGCGAAGATCAGCGGCTTTGCCTTCGGGATGGGCGTGGACCGGATCGCGATGATGAAGTACGGGATCAGCGATATTTCGCTGCTGTACTCCGGCGATGTGCGGTTTCTGGAGCAGTTCGCTTAGAGGCAGGGAGTAGGGAGTAGGAAATGCGAAAGGCCAGCCTGGCGGCTGGCCTTTTGGCTTGCTGAAACTTGTGGGGGCTTACGCCAGCGGGGTCTGGTTGTGCTGGAAGGACTGCAGGACCTCGGTGAGTTTGGCGGCGGCTACGGGGAGGCCGAAGAGGGCGCCAGCTACGATCGACGTCGAGGCGAGGTCGTTGAAGTAGAACGGCAGGCCGGCGGCGTAGCAGACGCCGAGACCGGCGGCCGTGTGCGGGTACATGACGCTGAACATCCAGACGGCGAAGTTGGAGAGCAGGAAGAAGCTGGTGGCCGAGGCCAGGACTCCGGCGGCTACGCGCAGGAAGCTGGTCTTGCGCAGCAGGGCGCTCCCGGCGAGGCAGACGAGCGCGTACCAGGCCCAGGTGATGAAGTAGTGCGACGGCTTGAACTCGTAGCCGTAAACCCTGGTGGTCAGGATGACATCGGTGATGGCCATAACGGCCATGGCGATGACGGCCTGCCAGCGGGGACGGCGGGCTCCGAAGAAGAGCAGGCCGGCGCCGACCGCGGTGAAGTTGATGCCCGCTGCGTGAAAAGTGTGCGGGAGGAAACGGCTGAGAGCGGCTGCGAGAAGAACTAGGAATGCTGGCATGGTCGGTGACCTTTGCTGAAAAAGGGATGGCCGCGGAGGTCGCGTCCGAGACTTGATTGTAACGCGGGCGTGGCGGCGGTGCCGGGCCGGCGGCAGTCAGCACTGTGGACGGAGTTGCCGCTATGGTTCGGGCTAGTTGGCGGGAGCCGGCGGTGGAGGGTCGGGGATGGTCGGGCTGGCCATGGTCTCGTGCACGATGCGGCCGGAGCTGTCGACCTCGACCGCGCCGGTGAGCGGGGTGTGGCCCGTGTCGGAGAGGAAAGGGATGTGGCCCATAAAGCGGGGATCGCGGAAGGTGACTGTGGTGACGCCGGGCTGGCCGGAGGGAACCTCCGTGATGACGGGCATAGAGGACCAGTCGAGATAAACGCGGCCGAGCGCGCTGGCTTCGGCGGCGACCAGAGTTGGGGAAGCGACGGGCTTGGGGAGATCGACGCCGGAGTTTTCGAGGGAGCCGGTGTGGGTGTCTACCTGGGCGAGCTGGTAGAAGGGGCCGAAGTCGGCGACTGTGTACCAGCGGAAGGGGTTGAGGGGGTCGGGGTTAGCCAGCGCGCGGAGGGCGGGCAGATACGTCGGCGTGGGGGCGTCTGGAACGGGGGCGCTGGGGTCAACGGGCGGCGCGTCCGAGGGAGCCGGTGTGGTGGGCGCTGGGGCGCTTTGCTGCAGCGCCAGCGTGACGGCTTGGTTGTGCTGGACCTCGCGCAGGGTCCAGAGGGCAATGATGGCAAGGAGGGCGGATATGGCCCAGGCGCGGCCCTTGAACGGCTGGCGGCGGGTGCTGACCTCGCGGTGGACGAGGCCGAGCAGGGCTGGGACGACCAGCGCGAGAAGAAGCAGGGCGAAGATGAGGGGATCGAAGATGAAGACGATCGAGGCAGCGTACCAGTGCGGGTTGAAGGGGAAAAACGGACGCAGGCCGTAGTTGTTGGTGTAGTCGAGCAGCAGATGGCTCAGTAGGGCGAGCAGAGCGAAGAGGTAAAGGAGTCCCCAGCGGAGAGGCGCGGCGGTCAGGGGGCGGTCGATGCGTATGTGGTCGTCCTGCGGCGAGGCAGGAGCGGCCTGCTTGCGGCCGGCGCGGGCCAGGCGGACGCGATGGAAGCCGTAGACGGCGGCAACGATGAGGCCAGCTTCGAACGGAACGCCGAGGAAGGTGTGGGTGATGCCGCGGTGGTGCGCGAATCCGGCGATCGAGCCGTGCAGGCTCCAGAGGGAGTCGATGTCAGGGAAT
>JAZKBC010000149.1:27356-51285 GCA_040388825.1 Acidobacteriota bacterium
GAGGATGTGGGTGACGGGCTCCATGGGAGCTATCGTACGGCAGTGAGCGGCGTAGCTGTTAGCGGCCGGCGGCGGCCTGCAGAGCGGGGAGCTGCTGGGCGAGGGCGTCCTGCTTGTCGCTTTCCACCTGCTCGCGGTCGCGCGCAGCTTTGCTCATGGCGGTCAGCATGGTGAGCTCACCGGCGGCCAGCATGTCCGGCTTGAAGCCGGCGACAGCGACATGGCCGGGAGCGTCGCCGAGGGCTTCGGAGACGCGGTTCCAGAAGAAGAAGGGCGACGTGGTGGGCAGCAGGATCATCTTGCGCTCAGGCTCAGGCAGGACGAAGTACGCTCCCCAGATGCTCAGAGCGGCCAGGCAGCCGCCAATACCGAGGAGGTAGACCGGCGAGTAGAGCGACTTTGCGGTGGAGCTGGAGTACCAGGCCGCCTCAATGAGGTTGGTGGCGGCGAGGGAACCAAGGCCGAGGCTGACTCCGAAGATCCGGCTGCGGAACGTGAGCCCAAGCGGCCGCGCGGCGAAGCAGACAAACAGCAAAAGACAAAGGGTGAGGATGCAGATACTCTGCTGGATCTGGGAGGCGATGATGGTGGCTCCCAGACCGCTTCTGTAGAAGCCATGGCCGGAAACCGAGGAGGACGCGACAATGCAGATGGAGAGCACGACCGATACAGCTGCGACCCAGCGGAAGATGATTTTGCCGATGTCGTGCAGGCCTTCGAGCGGGCGCATCGCGACCGAGAACACGCTGTGGATGATGAAGACCAGCAGGATGGATTGCAGGATGTAGCAGGCCCAGTAGGTCCAGAAGTAGATGGGGTAGGCAACCGGGAGCGGGATGCTGAGGGCTTTGCGGAAAAACAGCAAAGGAGTGGACACCCCGACATTGATGGTCTGGACGCACAGGTACGCCACCAGGAGCGGGAACTCCTTGAAGAGCCTCTTGCGCCAGATAATGGCGAGCACGATGAGTCCCATCGTGAGCTCGACGATGTTGGCGTACTTGAGCAGGCTGATGGTGCCGCTTAAAGCCATACTGCCCCCTGTGGGAATAAAGGTATTCCCAAAGGAGGCAGTGGGCAAGATGCTTTGGTTACAACTTTTGGTTCACGGACCCACCATTTAAGGCTGGCGCCGCGCGCCGTTTACTGCATGCCGCAATAATCGTTGCCGCCCGGAGCGCACAGGGGCGTGGGAACGACGTTGACGACGGACTTGACGCTGGTGGTGTTGGCCGAGACAGTGCTGGCACTGAAACCTGCGAAAGCGAGGGCTACAACGCATGCACGGATGATGTTGGTCTTCATTGGAATTGCTCCTTAGGGTCGTGTTCCGAATTCAGAAACGTGATTTGGGCCGAACTAATGCTTTTCTGGCTTTCCCGCCGAAACTGCAACTTCCGAGTGTGGAAGGTACAACTTCGACTCCAGATAGATACAACGTAAGTGGTAGGTGAAGAGAAGTCCATGATTCAAAGGCACTTAACCAAATATCAAACAGGTAACAGTTACCAAGGTAACCTGGTAACTTTCTCGCCACGTCTTGATAACTGTCCTGTTATGAGTCAGGTCGATAGCAGCGGCCTGTTCCGTTCCGGGAAAACCGCTCCAGGTGTCGCGTGTTCAAGTGCTGAAACGGGCGCGAAGTAACTTCCGGTGGTAAGTGACGGCTGGTTTGCAGGCTGAAATGCCGCCAAAACACAGGAAAACAGCGGGTTTTCGCAATCCAGGACGGCCGGAGCGGTATGCTCAGGGAGGATGGCGAACTCATCGTATGCACGGACGGACAGGGAGCTGCTGGCGCGGATTGGCCGGTCGGCGGGAGCAAAGGCGGGGTATAAGCAGCTCGTCCGGGAGCTTGGTCTGGGGGGTGGGCGGGAGCGACGGTTACTCGTCGAACAGCTGACAAAATTGGTTGCGCGGGGAGAATTGGTGCGCGCGGGGGAGGACATGTGGGCCGTTCCAAGGCGGGAGCCGGGGGCTGGTGACGGCCAGAAGGCGGCGGTTCGGGGGCGCTGGGAGGGATTTGAGACGGCGGTACGGTCGGGACGGGACCGGCTGGTGAGTGGAAAGCTGGATCTGCACCGGGACGGCTTCGGGTTTGTGCGGCCGGATGGCGCCGGATCCGGGCAAAAGGCCGAAGACATCTTTATTCCGCCCAACGAGATCAACGGGGCGATGCAGGGCGACCTGGTGCTGGTGGACGAAGCCCAGCCGGGGCGCGATGGGCGGCGGTCGGGGAGGATCGCTCGGGTGCTGACGCGGAGGAACCCAACCGTAGTCGGCACATTTCACTACGCGCGAGGCGGCGAGCGGCACAGGGACCGTGAACGCGAGTGGGGAGCCTTGCGCGAGAACTTCGTGCAGCCGATGGACGACCGCATCGGGGGAGTGATCGTGATTCCGGAGGGGGCGGAGGTGGTGGCCTCTGCGGCTGACTCGCCGCACCGGATGCTGGGCGAGGAAGCGCGGAAGATCGCGCACTGGGAGCCGAAGGACGCGAGCCGGCCGCTGGAGGGCCTGGCAGTGGACGTGGAGCTGACCAGCTTTCCGGCTCCGGGGCGGCCGGCGATTGGGAGGGTCATCGAGGTGCTGGGGCCGCCGGATGCGTTTGGCGTCGACGTGGAGATGATCATCCGCAAGCACCACCTGCCGCATGTGTTTCCGGCGCCGGTGCTGGCGGAGGCCAGGGAGCGGGCCGAGGAGACCGTCGCGACGCTCGAGGCCGACGAGATGGAGCTGCGCGAGGACTTTCGGGGACTGGAGATTGTCACGATCGACGGCGAGACGGCGCGGGACTTCGACGACGCCGTGCTGGTGCGGGAGCTGGCGAACGGCAACACCGAGTTGCAGGTGCATATCGCGGATGTGAGCTGGTATGTGCGGCCGGGGACGGCGCTCGACACTGAAGCGCGGCTGCGGGGGACCAGCGTTTACTTCCCGGATCGCGCGGTGCCGATGCTGCCGCATGCGCTGTCGAGCGGGATGTGCTCGCTGCTGCCCAACGAGGACCGGCTGGTGCTGAGCTGCGTCATGGAGATCGACGCTCGCGGAGAGATTGTGGGGTATCGCGTGGCGGAGGGGGTGATCCGCAGCGTGCGGCGATGCACGTATACGACGGTGCAGCGGTGCCTGAACACTGGAGCGTACCAGCAGGGATCAGGCTCGCAGGCGCGGCAAGGCGTTGTGCCAGAGGCTACGGCCGAGGATCTCGCCGAACGCGAACGCGTGGAACTGGAGGTTGCCGGGCTGCCGGAGGCTTTCGACCGAATGCTGGAGCTGGCGCTGCGGTTGAATGCCAAGCGGGTGCGGCGGGGGTCGATTGACTTCGATCTGCCGGAGCCGGTGGTGGAGTTCGACCCCGATGGCAACATGAAGGCGATCGTGCGGTCTGAACGGGGCTGGGCTCATCGCCTTATCGAAGAGTTCATGCTGAGTGCGAATGAGTGCGTGGCGCATTGGCTGGAGGAGCAGGGCATCGCTTCGATTTATCGCATCCACGAGATGCCCGATCCAAAGCGCATTGTCGAGTTCGAGGAGATGGCGTCGTCGTTTGGCGTGTCGCTGGGGATTGGGAATCTGCCGGTGAAGAAGTTCACGATGAAGGCGGACCGGAGGGATTCGCGGGTGAGGTCGGCGCGGGGCAAGGATTCCCGTGCCGCGCAGGGGCATGAGGTTCCGGAGAGCATTCCGGTGACGCCGCAGATGTATCAGCGGCTGGTGCGGAAGATCTCGGGCAAGCCGTCGGAGAGGATTCTGGCGTACCTGATGCTGCGTTCGCTGAAGCAGGCGCGGTATGCGGAGAAGAATGAGGGGCACTTCGCGCTGGCGTCGGCCTGGCCAGCGTGGCGACGCGTCGAGAAGGCGTTGCTGCCCTGGTGGCGTCGGCTTCATATACGCACTTTACTTCGCCCATCCGGCGGTATCCGGACCTGATCGTGCATCGCCTGGTGCGCGGCATGCTGCGGCTGGGTGTTGATGCGGCGGGTGGGGCGATTCGGTCGGACGACTGGCAGCCGTGGGGAGGGAAGACAGGGAGTAGGGAGAAGGGAGTAGGGAGTAGGAAGAGCGTGGAGGGACCGATCTCTGCGGAAGAGTTGAACGATGTGGCGGCGGAGAGCTCGCAGGCGGAGCGGCGGTCCGCGGATGCTGAACGCGAGCTGATCGAGTGGAAGAAGATGAAGTTCATGGCCGACAAGGTGGGCGATGAGTTTGGCGCCACGATTCTGTCGGTGACGAAGTATGGATTCTTCGTCGAGCTCGACGACCTGTTTATCGAGGGCCTGGTTCCGGTGGCGTCGCTGACGGGCGACTACTACACGTTCCGCGATACTGACCGCACGATGGTCGGCTCGCGCACGGGGCATGTGTTTGCGCTGGGGCAGCGGGTGGAGGTGCTGCTGGATCGCATCGACCGCCAACAGCGGCGGCTGCAGTTTGCGCTGGTTCCGGGGACCGAGCCGAAGGGCAACGGCGGCGAGGGCAAAGCTGGGATGCGCGGTGGCAAGACAGAAGCCAAGCGCGCGAAGGCGAAGGTGGGCGGAAAAGCGAAACAGCGCCAGCGCAAGAAGCGCTGACGCTGTTTTGGTTTCCGGATAGATTCTCGCCGCTCCAAATACGGAGGTCCTTCGCTACGCTCAGGATGAGGGGATCTGAGCAGCAGGGGTGATACCTCAAACAGTCGTACCGTTACTGTTCAGCCTTGGGAGCGAAGTAGCCCTTTTCGGCGCGGACGGAGTAGCGGGGGTCGAGCGCCTGCAGGTAGATCGTGCGGAACGCGCCGTCGCGCTTGAACTCGGCCGGCGTGTAGACGAGCAGGTACTGGCTGCGAAGCTCTTCCTCGATGTTATGGAAGCCCTGCGCTACGTCTTCCATACGCGTCGGGTAGAAGGCCTGGCCGCCGGTGGCGTCGGAGATCTGCTTCAGCACGTCGTCGCCCTTGTCGCGGCTGGGGCCGGTGTTGGTGGAGATGGTGTAGATGGTGGTCTGAGCGCGCTGGCACATCTTAATGGCGTCGGACTCGAGCGCCCGGCTGTAGTCGTCGTCGCCGTCCGAAACCAGCACGATGGCTTTGCGCACGGCGAACGGCTGCTTGAGCGCGAGCATCTGGTTCTGGCAGGTCTTGTAGAGCGAATCGAACAGCGCCGTGCCGCCACCGGGCCGCAGGTTGCGGATGCCGGTGTCGAGCAGATCGATGCGGTTGGTGAAGTCCTGGGAGATCTGGGTCTGCACGTCGAAGCCTTCAACGAAGGCGCGGTCAGCCGGGTGCAGCACCTGCAGCAGGAAGTCGATGGCGGCCTGCTGCTCAAACTGGAAGCGCTGGCGGATGGAGGTCGACGTGTCGAGCATGATGCCGACCCGCAGCGGGAGGTTCGTCTGCTGCACGAAGCGGTTCACCTTTTCTGGCGGGCGGCCATCGTCGAGCAGGCCGAAGTCTTGCTGGCGGAGGCCGGTGACAAACTGGCCGTTCTTGCCGGTGACGGTGAAGACGAGATCGACTTCGTTGACGTACCGGGTGATGGTGGGGATGTTGCCGGGAAGCTGCTCGTCGCCCTGCTGGGCCTGACCGCTCGGGTCAGGCGTCTGCTGCGGATTCTGGTCCGGTGTAGCTGCAGGAGCTGCGGCGGGCGCCGGCGCGGGAGCGGCCTGCTGCTGCGGAGCGGGCGTGACCTGCTGCTGTTGCGGCTCGGCTGCAGGCTCAGCGATGGGTTGCGCAGTGAGGCCGGAAGGAGCAAAGGAGGACGAGGGGACTGCGCTGGTGAGCAGGTGATGGGGAGCGCATCCGGTCAGGCAAAGCAGGGAGGTGCAAAACAGCGCGCCGCAAGCCGCCAGGCTGGTCCAGCGCGCCGGGCTGGAAATCTTCATGGGTTTCATCCTAACAACTGGGGTCATTCGCCGTCCTGCTGCGTCGTGTTGCGTTGGGGTGGTGTGGGTTGGACTCGGGGAGGAAGCTGCTGGTTAGTCGTCGTCCCCCGGCGCAAGGTCTTTGCCTTCTGCGTCGAAGTCGCTGAGGGCGTTGGGATCTTCGCCGCGAACGCGGTGGAGCAGATCGGTCAGCTCAGGCGGAAGGCCGGCGGAGAGTTCGAGCCGCTCATTGGTGCGGGGGTGCATGAATTCGAGCTCGGCGGCGTGCAGGAAGTTGCGTTCCAGTGCAAAGCCGGGGTTGGCGGGGTCAGCCGGCGCGGGTTTGGAAGGGGTGGCGCGGCCGGGGAGCTTTTGCACGATCGGGTTCACGACCCGCGGGGCGCCGTAGAGCGTGTCGCCCACCACGGCGTGGCCGATAGCCTGCATGTGAACGCGGATCTGGTGGGTGCGGCCGGTTTCGATCTTGACCTCGACCAGCGTGAACTTGCCGAATGGACCGGCGATGCGCTCGAGCACCGTGAAGTGCGAGACGGCAGCGCGGCCGCCGGTGCGGCGAGTGGTCATGCGGGTGCGGCGAACGAGGTCGCGCGCAATCGGCAGAGCGATGGTGCCGGAGTCCTTTTCGATCCAGCCATGTACCAGCGCGAGGTACACCTTGCGCAGCCGGCGGTTGGAGAACATGTCGCTCAGCTTGCGGTGCGTGGAGTCATTCTTGGCCACGATGATCAGGCCGCTGGTCTGCTTGTCCAGCCGATGCACGATGCCGGGGCGAAGGGTGCCGCCGACCTGGCTCAGGCCGCTGGAGGAGTCGTCGGCCGTGCTGTCGTGCAGGCTCTTGCCCATGTGGTGCAGCAGGGCGTTGACCAGCGTGCCGCGGTTGGATTCGGAGTCGCCCGCGCCGGCGTGCACCATCATTCCGGCGGGCTTGTCGATCACGGCGAGGTCGGCGTCTTCGTAGACGATGGTGAGCGGGATATCCTCCGGAGTGGCCTTGAGCGGAGTGGGCTGGGGCTCGCCTTCAATCTCGATGACCTCGCCGCCGCGCAGCTTCTGCTTGGCCTTCATGGGGGCGTGGTCGACCGTGACCTGCCCGGCTTCAATGAGCAGTTGCACGCGGGCGCGGGAGATGTCGGGCAGCGCTTTGGCTAAATAGGCGTCAAGCCGGAGACCCGCCGCGTTGGGCTCGGCGGTGAAAGTGCGGACGCCGTCCTCGGGTTCGAGGTCTTCGATGACGGTGATTTCGGGTGCGAGCGGCTCGACTTTCAGCCCGGGGTAGCGCGGCTTGTCGTGGTCGGCGAACTCCTTGGGGTGCTTGCCGCCGTTGGGGCCGGTGGTGACCAGGCCGTAGCCGGCAACGATGGGCTCGTTGGGCGTGGTCTCGTAGAACGGTTCGGGCTCGGGCTGCTCTTCGAGTGTTCCGGCCTCGCGAGCGGCGGCTTCGCGCTCGTTGTAGATGGTGCGCGTGGCGCGGTACTCGGCTTTGACGGAGTGGCGGCGCTTGCCTTTGGGGAGCATGTTTTTCGAGGGCATCAGGAAGGCTCCGGTGTGGGTTCAGGCTGGGATGGCTGGGAGGCGGGCTGCGGGAAGAGCCAGAGGGTAACCCCGGCAATCATCGCAAGCAGCGCAATCCATTGGCCGGGATCGAGATAAGCGTGGCCCTGCGATTCGACGGGCTGGTGAACGAAGTCCAGCAGGAACGAGGCGAGGCCGCCGAGAGCGAGCGCACGAGCGGCGACTTCGCCGGCGATCTTGCGGCGGCGCAGGCGGATGAGCGTGTACTCGCACAACGCCAGCGCCACGATGAGGGTGTACACCTGCACCGGATGCACGCGGCCGAGGATGCTGTCGCCGGGTGTGTGCATGCCCCAGGGGAGCCGTGTCGGCATGCCGCCTTCAGTGCCTTCCATGAAGTGGCCGAAGCTGAGAATGGCGGCGAGCAACGCGGCGCAGGGAGCCCAGGCGTCCAGCACGCTGAGAATCGGCAACCGTTTGACGCGAAGCCAGGTGTAGGTGACGAAGGCAGTTACGGCGAGGCCGCCATAGGTGAGAGAAGGCAGCGCGAGAACGAACAGCGGGAAGCGGACGAAGGCGCGGAAGTCCAGCGCGATGAGCAGCAGGCGGCTGGCGATGAAGGCAGCGGCGATGGTGACGACGCCGGCGTCCCAAAGCTTGTTGGCTGAGAGCCCTGCCATTGGCGCCGTGCGCTGGCTGAGCCAAAGCGCGGCAATCACAGCGGCGGCGGCGAACAGGCCGTAGATGGGGATGCGGAGTCCACCGAGGCGGAACATGCCCGGGATCAGTACAGAGGCGAGATGGAAGAGATGGGGCATCCTTCTTGAGGATACGCGGTTGCGCTGGTGGATGCCGTGGAGGGATAAAGCAAAGACCGACCCGCTGGGCCGTACCACGATGCGCCGGTGAACCCGTCCTAAGACGTTTGGGGATCAGCCGTGCTCTTTAGGCTTTCCGAACTGGCGGACATAGCACACCGAGCATATCTACGAACCGAACCCCGGTTCAATGAATGTTGGTTCAACCAGCGTGGATCGCGGCACCTGCTTCGCAGGCCGGTCTCTGAGTTGGATGCTAACCGGTGATGGGTATACGCGCAACTCGGGCCTGTGCAACTTCGGTGTGCAGGTTGGTTGGCACAGGGGATGGATTCTTTAGCCGGCTTTGCGGTCGAGGTGGGGATGGGTGCGGTCGTCTTCGAGCAGAGCGTCAAGCATTCCGGAAAGCGAACCGGCGCGCGAGCTGACGTTGGGCTGCACGGGAATGACGCCGCTGGCGAGCGAGTCGTAGCGGGCGCGCAGCGAGGTAAGTTCGTCGGCGATGTTGAGCGCGGCGAGCACGGCTACGCGTAGGGAGTCAACCGTCGCGCCATGGGCGGTGACGGCACGCATCTTGGAGTCGACGAGTGCGGCGAGGCGTTCAATGTAGGCGGAGTCGGGTCCGCGGAGCTGGTAAACCTGGTCGTAGATCTCCACGACGACCGCGCTGGCGTCCTGCGCTGCCATTTGGGCCCGCGACATCTCTGCCGCACTTCTTTGTTGCGATTCCGCCAATGGATCTCCTGCTTCCTGTTACGCGAAGAGCTCGTCAATCTGGGCGACCATTTTTTCAACCCGAAGACGAACGGCCTCACGCTCACGTTGCAGGCTATCGAGCTCCGTCTGCACCGTGGATGTTTCGCTGAGCTTCTCTTTCAACGCGCCCAGCTCAGTTACGGCTGCGTTGTGTTCGGTCTCGAAGAGTTCGCGTTCAGACTTTAGGACGCTGCATTCGGCTTCGAGGTTGCGGACCTGGGTTTCGAGGGTCGTGCACTTCTCTTCCGCAGCGGCGCGAGCTTCGCGTTCTTTCTTGATCAGCTCGACCGTTTGCAGAACTTTCTGTTCCAGCGCCTGGAACTCATCGACGCTGATGGTTGCTGCCGCCATCCTCTTGCCTCCACCACAAACACTGCGAATCACCCCGAGTATAGCGGGGTGCGATGAGGGTTTAGCTGTGGGTTGGCGAGGGGGTATCTCTTAAGATTCCCCTCGCTGATTTGTGATCGATCAGGCTCGCTGCGTGCCGCCGAGAGATGTGAGCGCCGTGGTGATGGTGGAGCTCCACGCGGTCAGCTCTTCTTCGGTGAGCGTGCGATCCATGGACTGAAAAAGCACACGCGTGAGCAGCGAGTAGCTGCCCTGCGAGACGGCCTTGCCCTTGGGATCGCGGAAGATCTCAACCGGCGTGATGCGCTGCAGTTCGGCGATGGAGAGCCCACGCAGAGAGGCTTCAATCGATGACCAGCGCAACGAGTCCGGGAAGATGAACGAGAAGTCGCGATCGACCGCCTGGAAGCGCGAGAGGTCATGCGCAACAGGCTGACGGAGCTTCGCGTTGAAGAGCGTTGTGGCGTGGAGCTCAGCAACGACGCAGGTCTGGCGCAGCTTGCGGCGCTGAGTCTCCACCGCGCTCAGCTCACCGAACACCGCGACGGGTTGATTGTTCAGGAGGACGCGCGCTCCGCGGCCGGCCGCGATCCATGCAGGAAGGTTTGCCGGGTCGAAGGCGGTCGCTCCCTCAAACTTGGCGAGCAGCGTTTCGAGCGCGCCCTTCACTTCGAAGAAGAGTGCATCTTCGGCGCGATGCAGCGATGTTGCGGTGGGCGATCCAGTGGCGCCGGTGACTCCAATAGCCAGGCTCTGGTGCTCGTGAACTTCGGCTGTCGAGCCGGTGAACGCGGTGCCGAGCTCGAACAGCCGCACCGTCGTAGCATCGCGGTGCAGGTTGTTGGCCAGCATCGACGCCATGTTCGACGCGAGCGACGGCCGCAGCATCCCAGCCTCTTCGCTGAGCGGATTGCCCATCGCGACGGAGCCGAGTTTGGCATCGCCGAAGGTGGCGGCTTCTTCGGCGGAGACGAAGGTGCTCGATACGGCTTCTGAAAATCCCAGTGCGAGCATGGTGGTGCGAAGGGTCTGCTCCTGCTCCGCGTGAGGCAGCTCGATGACCGAGCCGGAGAATCCCGGCAGCGTGTCTGCGAAGCGGTTGTAGCCGTAGACGCGCGCTACTTCTTCGACGAGATCGATCTCGCGCTCGAGGTCGAGCCGCCAGCTTGGAAGCTGGACATCGTAAGTGCCGGGCGTCGTTGGAGTGAGCTGGCAGCCGAGCGCCGTGAGGTACTGCTCGATGACCGCCGGGGTGAGGCTCGAGGTCTTCGTGGTGAGCGCAGCGTCTTCGAGCGTCGTGCCGAGGTGCCGCCGAACCTCGGTGACCCGCAGCGTGATGCGCCCGCGGTTAGCGGTGCGCGCCGCTGCGGCGGGGACGATGACGTCGACGAGCGGGCCTTCGATCTTCCCGCCGCATTGCTCCACGACCAGCCGCGTGACGAGGTGATTGGCGGTAGGCGCGGCGTTGAAGTCGGCTCCGCGTTCAAAGCGGTGGCTGGCATCCGTGTGCAGGCCGTGGCGGCGTGAGCTGGCGCGGATGGCAGCGGGATCGAACCACGCGGCCTCCACGAGGATGTTTTTCGTGTCTTCGGTCACCCGCGAATCGAAGCCGCCCATTACACCGGCGAGGCCCAGGGCCTTGGCTTCGTCCGCAACGACGAGGTCGTCGGCAGTGAGCGTGCGTTCCGTGCCGTCGAGCAGCATCAGCTTTTCGCCCGCATGCGCGCGGCGAACCACGATGGCGCCCTCAATCTTGTCGAGGTCGAACACATGGGTGGGCTGCCCCATAGCCAGCCAGCCGAAGTTGGTCACGTCGACCGGAGCGGAGATCGCCTTCTGGCCGAGCGCTGCAAAGTATTCGGCGATGGCGCCGGTCGCGGGACCAACCTTGACGCCGCGAATAATGCGCGCTGTAAAGCGGCCGCAGAGGTCTGGTGCCTCGATGCGGACAGTGTGGCCGAGGCCCTCAACGTCGGCAGCAACGGGCGCGGCGAGCTTATCGGTGAGCGGCGTGAGCGGAAGCTGGTAGATCGCGGCGGCCTCGCGGGCCACGCCGTAGTGGTTCATCGCGTCCACGCGATTGGTGGTGATGTCCATCTCGAAGCGCGATCCGCCCTCAGCCGGGAAGATGCCCTCAACGGCGATGCCGCGCAGGGTCAGGTCTTCGGCGAGTTGGGCGTCAGTGGCGGGGATGGTGGGCAGAAACGAGCGCAGCCAGGGTGTGAAAATGTCCATCGAAGGGAAAGCTCTCTTGAAGTGTCGTGCGGCCGTTGGGCGGCCTTCTTTATTGTCTCAGAAGGGATGCGCCGGAGCGCCAGCCTTTACTATGCAGGGAGACTTCTTTGCCCAGGAGATGGACGTGATGCAGCGTACGCATGTGGTTTTGCTGATGGTTGGTTTGAGCGCCGTGAGCGCGACAAACGCCGGTGCTCAGTTGTCCGCCGACGTGCAGGCGAAGATCGCCGCAGCCTCCGAGAAGACGCTCGCCGAGACCGGCGTGCCTTCGGCCTCGGTGGCCGTGGTGGCCGATGACCGCATCGCCTACACACAGGCCTTCGGGCTGGCGCATCTGCGGCCGGACGTGAAGGCCACCCCGGAAATGGCGTATCCCATCGGCTCCATCTCGAAGCAATTTACCGCCACCGCGATGCTGCTCCTGCAGCAGGACGGCAAGCTTTCCATCGACGACAAGGTCGCGAAGTATTTTCCCGAGCTCACGCGCTCCAACGATATCTCCATCCGCAACCTGCTCACGATGACGTCTGGCTACGAGGACTACGCGCCGCAGGACTACATCATTCCGGCCTGGCTGAAGCCTGCGAACCCTCTCGATGTGGTGCACGAGTGGGCGGGCAAGCCGCTGGACTTCGAGCCCGGCACCAAGTGGCAGTACTCGAACACGAACTACGTGCTGGCGTCGCTGATCATCGAGAAGGTGACCGGCGAGCCGCTGATGAAGTTCCTGCGCAAGCGTGTGTTTGCTCCGCTGGGACTCGAAGGCGTGGTGAACACCTATACCGAGCGCGAAAAGCTGAAGGTCACCGGCTACGTGAGCTATGCGCTCGCGCCGGTGCGCGAACAGCCGCTCGAAGCCAACGGCTGGTATGTGGGCGACGGCGACCTGGCGATGCCGGCCTCGACGCTGCTGAAGTGGGACCTGGCCATCATGCACCAGTCGCTGCTCAAGCCGGAGAGCTACAAAGAGTTTGAGACCACAACCGTCCTGAAGGACGGCACGGACGCGCATTACGGTCTCGGCGTCGACGTCCGGATGCGCAACGGCCACAAGACGCTCGAGCACGGTGGCGAGGTCGGCGGGTTCGTCGCGGAGAACATCCTTTTTCCCGACGATAAGGCCGCGGTCGTCGTGCTGACCAACGAGGTCGCTTCGGAAGCCGCCAGCGATATCGCCGGAACGGTTAGTGGATTGGTGCTGGCGAAGTCGGCAGCTCCCGCGGAGGACGCCTTTGCGCCAAAGCTCAGTGGAATTCTGACCGGGCTGCAGACCGGCGCTATCGACCGTTCGCTGTTTACCAGCGACTGCAACGCGTACTTCGACAAGGATGCGCTGGCCGACTTCGCATCGACGCTCAACAAGTTGGGTGCGATTACAGGAGTAGAGCATGTACGCTCAGCCCTGCGCGGAGGCATGACGTTTGGCCTGTATCGCGTCGCGTTTACCGGCGGCACGAAGGTTGTGGTGACTGTCTACCTCGAGCCGGACGGCAAGATCGAACAGCTGCTGGTCGTAGGCAAGGCCTAGCCGAGGATAGGTTTGCTAGGCTCCGGGCTCGCCGGTGTGCTCTTCGTCAGCGTCCGGCTCGGGAAAGTCGGAGTCGGAAGATTTGATCATCGGATCCTGGTCGCGATGGCCCTGTTGGCCGTCGAGCGACACCTGCGACGGAGCGCTGTTGGGGTCCTGCGGATTATCTTCAATAGCGCCTTCATACTCTTTGCTGACAACAGGTGGCGTGGGCATGCGGTGTGACCTCACTGCATAGGATGTCACGGCAGGCGTGCTGGTGGCTTGCGATTTCGAGAGATAACGCTGCAAGTCCTAAAAATTTAGTTGACAAAAGTAGGGTGCCGGCATAATGTCCTAATTCATTAGGAGGTGGAGCGTGGCCAAACGTGACAGTACGGTGCTGACCAAGCTGGAGCTGCAGGTGATGCAGGTGATCTGGAAGCAGGGGCCGAGCAGCGTGAGCGCGGTGCAGGAGGGACTGGACAAGGAACTGGCCTATACCACCGTGCAAACGATGCTGAACATTCTCGAGCGCAAGGGCAAGTTGAAGCGCGAGCTCGAAGGACGGGCGTTTGTGTATCGCGCAGCGGTGAGTGAGGCCAAGGCCTCGAGCCATGCCGTGAGGGACCTGGTGGACCGCATGTTCGGCGGCTCCAGCGAGGACCTGGTGATGAGCCTGCTGAAGAGCCGTCAGATTGACGCGAAGAAGATCGCTGAACTGTCGCGGCGGCTGGAAGAGGAAGGTGAGCTGTGAGCGCCTGGGTGTTGACGTATGCGTTGAATGCGGCGTGGCAGGCTCCCGTGATCTTTGCGGCAGCGTGGGTGGCAGCGCAAATCCTGCGGCGGACCGGGCCGATTGTGGTGCATCGGCTGTGGGTAGGTGCAATGGTGGCGCAGGTAGTGCTCCCGGCGTGTTCGGGAAGCTTGCCTGCATCCTTGCACGAGTTGCTGGAGTCTTGGCTTGCCAGCGGCGGCGCGGGTTCAGGACACGTCACGGTGGTCATGAGCCCGGGAATAGCGATGGGCGGACTGCATCTTTCGCAGGGTGGGCTGACTGCGGCTGTGACGGCGTATGCGCTGGCGGTGCTTTTCTTCGCGGCGCGTCTGGCCTGGGGGTTGCGCTCTACGTTTGGCGTGGGGCGACGCGCAGCGGAGATGCAGCTTGACGAGGCAACTGAGCTGCGCTGGCGAGAGCTCACCTGGGACTTCGGTGTGCGGCGTGTGCTGCTGGCGGAGTCGCCGGAGATTGGCAGTCCGCTCACCATGGGGTTGCGGAGGCCGCTGGTGCTGGTTCCGCAGGGCATGCTGGAGGGTTTGCCGGACGAAGAGCGCGATGTCCTGTTTGCGCACGAACTGGCGCATGTGGCGCGGAAGGACTTTGGCTGGAACCTGCTCGCTGAGGTTCTGATGCTGCCCTTGGCCATGCATCCGGTGGTGAGGTTCACTCGCGGGCAGGTGGCTGCCACTCGCGAGCTGGTGTGCGACCAGATGGCAGCCGCTGTCCTGGCTGGACCGCAGGCCTATGCGCGATCGCTGCTTCGGTTGGCGTCGCGCCTGGCCGGCGGCGGTGCGGCCCCCGTGGTGCACGCCATCGGAATCTTCGATGCCAACAGATTGGAGGAGAGAGTGATGCGATTGATGCAGAAGAGAGTTGGTTTGAATGGTGTGCGGCGTGCGGTTCTGCTGGCGGCCGCGGGAGTGTTGGCCGTGGGCACGTGTGCGGCGGCGATGACCTTGCATGTTAACGTGGCGGCGCAGGAGGCTCCCGCGGCGGGCGGCGGCCACGAGCCGGAGGTCGCGGCCCACGTGATGGCTGGGCAGATCGTCAGCAAAGTGACGCCCGCCTATCCGGTGGAGGCGAAGGAGCACAAGATCCAGGGCGCTGTGGTGATGCACGCGGTGATCGATACAGACGGCTCGGTGAAGGAGCTGTATGTGGTTTCCGGACCGAAGGAGCTGCGGTTGTCGGCGCTCGCCGCCGTGAAGCAATGGATCTATAAGCCCTATCTCCTCAATGGGAACCCGACCGCCGTGACCACGGAGATCACGGTCAACTACTCCCTCGCCAATTGAAGTGCTTCATCCTGCCCTGGTTGGTTGGACCCTCCCGGGGCAGGCCTTTTCGACGCGCGCGGCGCAACTTTCAGGCTGCAAAGGGGGTCATACTCTGCAAGCGAGGTTGCGCGTATGCGGATGACTTGGTTGGCAGGGCTGCTGGCTGCGGGATGTGTGGCGTCGATGGGAGCGCAGGGGATGCAGCCTCCGGGAGCAGCCGAGGCGCTGGCTGGCATCGCGACCGAGCCGGCAACGCATTCGGCGTTCACCTTCGACCGTGACATGGTGCAGGCCGTCAGCGGCGTCTTCGGTGACGACCGTCTGCCTGTAGCGGGCCTCGAGAGCATTACGGTGGAGAACTATCGGTATCGCGAGCCAGCGTTTTATGTTCCGGAAAACGTGCATGCGCTGGTTGCGGCCTATCGCGCCGCCGGATGGAAGCACCTGGTGGAGCAGAACCGTGGGCCCAGCGAATCGGCCTCGCCCACACGCTCGATGACGGATCTCTGGATGCACTTCCGTGGATCGGATATCGATGGCGTGACCGTGCTGGTGCGCGGACGCAAGCAGATGAGCGTCATCGAGGTCGCGGGTATCCTGAAGCCGCTCGATCTTGTGCATCTGAGCGGGCACTTCGGCATTCCCAAGGTCGATCCCGGAGCGGTGATGGTGCCGGAGAAGTAGCTACCAGCCGTAGCGTTCCACTTCACCCAGCAACGCAAGCTTGCGATCCGGCGGAAGGAAGCTGGCTTCGATAGAGTTCGCCGCGAGTTCGCGGAGCTGGTCGAGCGTGAACTCGAACTCCTTGTAAGCGACAAGATACTCGTCCAGCAAATTCGCGCCGAAGAACGGTGGATCGTCGGAGTTGAGCGTGATCATCAGGCCTTCTTCGAAGTAGCGGCGCACCGGATGCTCGAGCAGCGTGGGGCAGCAGCCGGTGCGCAGGTTCGAAGTGATGTTCAACTCCAGCGGGATCTGCTTGTGCGCGAGAACTTCGATCAGCTCGGGGTCCTGCTGCGCAGTGAGCGCGTGGCCGATGCGCTCGGCGCCAATGTTGATTGCAGCCCAGATGCTCTGCGGGCCTGTTGACTCGCCGGCGTGAGCCGTCAGGTGCAAGCCAGCGGCTTTGGCTTCGGCATAGAGCTCGCGAAACTCGTGCGCTGGGCCGCGAGCTTCGTCGCCTCCGATGCCGATGCCAACCACAGATGGATACTGATGCTGTAGCTCAGCGGCCTTGGCGAAGACGCGCGCGCAGGCATCCAGGCCGAAGTGGCGGACAGCGTCGATGATCCACAGCAGCGAGACGTTGAAGTCGGCCTCACCGCGTACGCGCCCGCGTTCGATGGCAGCCATCACTTCATCGACATCGAGCCGATTCTGCCAATGCAGAATGCCGATAGAGATGTAAGCCTCAGCGTGACGCACGCCTTGCTGCGCGAGGTCGCGGAGCATGTTGTAGGTGATGGTCTCGTAGTCGGCCGCGGAGTGCAGCCGCTCGGTGACCGCCTTGAAGCTCATCAGGAAGCTGGGAAAGTCGCTGTAGGTGTAGACCTGCTGCGCGGCTTCGAGCGTAAGCGGTTTGGCGTCGTTGCGCTGCGACAGCTCGACCAGCGTGGCTGGCGTGATGGAGCCTTCCAGATGCAGGTGCAGCTCAGCCTTGGGCAGCTTGCGGAGCCACAACTCGGGATCGGATTGGCCAAGCGAGAGCTGCGTTGGGGGGCGACGAGCCATTCGGTTAGTGTAAGCGCTCCGATGGCAGGTTCAGGCAGCGACCCTTGTGGAACGCAGCTCGAGTTTCACACCTTCGTGCTTTTGAATGATGCAGAGAATCTCGAACAGGTTCTTGGCCTGCGGATTGCCCGTCGGGCTGAGCATGCGCATCAGGCTCTTGGGGGATCGCTGCGTGATCTCGGCGAGATGAGCGAAGCCGATGGTGCCGTTGATGTAGTCGCGGAGCATCGACTTACCGACCTCCACTTCTCCGTCGAGCATCGAATTCAATGCTTCGCGCAGGATTGCATGCCGGAAGCTGGAGGAGCGATCCAGTCTCTCTTTGATCGTTTCGCGGAAGTCACGAGTGAGTGGCATTATCGATCCCCTGTTACCTTTCGACGCTTATACGATTGCCACGAAGCTTTGGCCTGAAGGATATCCTGCTCCTGCCGCGCTTTGCCGCCGCCGGTTAGAAGAAGGATGAGCCGCTCTCCGTCCCGCGCGAAGTAGACGCGGAACCCCGGGCCAAAGTCCATTCGGAGTTCGAAGATGCCTGCTCCAACACTCTTGACGTTGGAGACATTGCCTTCCCGGAGTCTTGACAGGAACTGGAACACACGAGCGGCGGTCTGATCGTCGAGGCTGTCAAACCATCGCCCATAGCGGCTTCTGCCCAATTCGTCGACATATTCCCGCAGTTCCAGCATCCGCTGACGGTACCACAAATGTTACCACGGGCCGAAGAGAGAACGGTTGGCTTTTCGTGCTTGGCGTGCCAAATCGGGCGGCTAGTTCCATCCTCCGCTGCGGCGGCGGTTGTTGCCGTTGCCGAAGAGCTGCAGCAGCGCGAGGAAGATGTTGAGCGCGTCGAGGTAGATGCTGAGCGCGAGCTGGACGGGCAGCGCGCCTTCGGCGCCGTTGCGGAAGCGGCCGCCGTTCTTGATGCGCATGAAGTCCACCAGCAGAAGCACGCTGAAGATCGCGAGCGTCAGCCACGAGTACAGGCTGGGTGTGAGCCATTGGAAGTGGACGAACGCCGAGATCAGGCCAAGGATGATCAGGCCGAACAGCGCGGCGATAGCATAGGAGGCGACCTTGGTGTAGTCGAAGTCGACGACCTGCGCGACCATCGCCATTACGGCCATTCCGAGTGCCGTGGTGGCTGCGGCGTTGAAGACGACCGCCGGACCGCCGGCGAGATGCATGTAGGCCTGCAGCAGCGGACCGATCTCAACGCCCATCAGCAGAGTGAGCAGGTAGAACAGCGCAAGCGCCATCCCCGGTGAGCGGCGCGCGACGAACTGGACCGCGATGACGAGGCCAAAGGTGGCGATGAACAGCACACCGTAGCCGATTCCACCGAGGATGCCGGGAGCGATGTAGGCGCCAAAAGCGGTGAACAGGAAACCTACGGTGGTAATCCAGAGAACCTTCGCGAGCAGGCTAGCGGTGGTATGGGTGTCGAGGATGCGGATGCCGTCGGTGGCGTTGATGGTTTGCATGGTCGTGCTCCAAAACTCCTGACAATTAGACGCTCAGACTGCGCTGAAGTCGCAGGCTTGCGAGTTCTCTACACTGTCGTGGCGCGGGTTTGCCGCGCTTGCGCTGCTACAAGGTTACGCCGGACGAAACCGACACCGCCGAGCCCTCGGCGAGCAGCACACTCATCGGCTGCTGATAGTTCAGCGGAGCGAATGCAGGACCGTAAAGCGACAAGAAGTTCGCTGTGATGGTGTAGTTCTGTACCGGATGGGTCTGCCAGCGCGGGTGCTCGACCTGGTAGGCGGAGGTGGTGCCGTTGCTGCGCTTGGTGAAACCCCAGTAGTGCTCGGTGATGAACTCTTCCTCGCTTCCCATTGCGATTGGCTCCGCGTTGGGCGAGGCCTCGACCTGGAGGCGGTGCGTTCCGCCGCCGAAGGTCCAGCGGTATTCGACCGAGAGCTTGCCGGGTGCGAACGAAACGCCGCTGGCGACCGGAGCGGTGGCGTAGGGCTCTTCGTAGAGGCTTTTGGCGACGAAGGCGATCAGCGGGCTGGGAACGAACTCGCGGATAAAGACGACGCCGCGATCGTAGCTTCCGTCGGGCTTCAGGCGGCGAACGTAGAAGCGGAGGTTGATCTCCTCGAACCGCGTGTGTAGTGGCGGCGGTATGTGCATGATGCGTACGCGGTCGAAGAGGAAGCCGACCAGCGAGACGTAGCAGCGGGCATCTGTTTCCAGTGCTCCGCTCGGCTTGTAATAGTCGAGCTCAAGGCCTTCGGGCAGATAGGGCGCGAGCGTCGCTGGAGCGACTTCGTACTGCGCCATGATGAGGTTGCGCCAATGGGCGGTGAGGAACGTGGACATGGTAGCGAGCTCCGCGAGGGCTTGACGCGCCTGGGAGCTCGCGTCATCAGGTCAAGAATACGCCGTCGGAGATGGAGACCGCGGAGCCGTGGGCGAGCAAAACGCTCGATGGTAACTGGTAGTTGAGCCCGGCGAAAGCTTCTCCGTACATGGAGCTGAAGTTCGCCGCGATGCCGTGGTTCTGCACGCGGTACGTTTCCCAGCGGGGGCGGGCGACGCGGTAGGCGGACGTGGTGCCGTTGCGGCGGCGCGCGAATCCCCAGTAATGATCGGTCATGAACTCCTCTTCGCTGCCTTCGACTACGGGCTCGGGAGTGAGTGCAGCTTCAACGCACATGCGCTGCGCGCGGCCGTCAAAGGTCCACATGTACTCGACCGAGAGATGGTTCTCCGAAGGGATGATGCGGTGCGCGGTTGGCGCGGTTGTGTACTCCTGGTCGTAGATGGCTTTGCCGATCAGGCCGATCGCGGGGCTGGGCACAAACTCGCGGATGAAGACTACGCCGCGATCCCACGTTCCCATGGCATTCATCCGGCGGACGTAGAAGCGCAGGTTGATGCCTTCGAAGCTGGTGTGGAACGGAATCGGCATGCGCAGCAGGCGCACGCGGTCGTAGAGGAAACCGACCAGCGAGATGTAGCAGCGGTTGCGGAAGAGATCGAGTTCAACGCCTTCGGGTAGAAAAGGTTCGAGGATTTCGGGGGAAACTTCATACTGCGCCATGATCAACTTGCGCCATTGGGCCGTGAGAAACGTGCACATACTGTCCAGCCTCTTGCAGAGAGAGTCGGCGAAGAACGCTGGGGCCGTGGGGAAGTGTGCTCATAGTAGGGTTGACCGCTCGGGGATCGTAATTCCCTTTTTGTGTCTCGAAGTGCAACACGAGTTTCGCGTGGATGGTTACCGATGGCTCGCTGCTCGCCGCCGGAAGCGCGACGTTTGGGTGATTGCCGCTCAACGCAAATCAGCCATGCGCTGCCGCGAGGTCCAGGCGGCGCATGGCTGAGTTGGAAATGATCGATTGCGAACTAAGCGCGGCCGGCGAAGTCTCTGGTTTCGGTGGAGACTTTGACCTTTTCGCCTTCCTTGATGAAGAGCGGAACCTTGATTTCCATGCCGGTTTCGAGGCGTGCGGTCTTGGTGGCGCCGGAGGAGGTGTCGCCGCGCACCGCGGGTTCGGTGTAGGTGATGACGAGCTCGACGAAGATGGGCAGATGCAGGCCGATGGGGTTGCCGTTGAACTTGTTGAGCTGCAGATTGAGGCCGTCGAGGAGGAAGTCGGCGGAGTCGCCTACCTTTTCTTCCGAGAGCGTGTGGGTCTCGTAGGATTCCTGATCGAGGAAGTGGAAGCCGTCGGCGTCCTTGTAGAGGAAGCTGGCGGGGACGAGCTCGAGGTCGGGCTCCTTGAAGCGGTCCTGGGCTTTGAAGGTCTTGTCGAAGACGGCTTGCGTGAGCAGATTGCGCATCTTGAGGCGGACGAGCGTCTGGCCGCCGCGGGCGGTGGGTGTTGAGATGTCGGAGTCGAGGCAGACGAAGGGTTCGTTGTCCATCTCGAAGAGGGTCTTGCGCTTGATGTGGATTGCTTCGATGAGTGCGGCCATGTGTCCTCGCGGGCTTGGTGCCCGGTTCGCTAACAAGTATATGGGTGCGCTGCGTGGCTGGGTTAGAGCCAGCGGGATTGCTTGAGGGCTTCGGCGAACTCGGGCTTCATGACGAGGAGCCAGTGCACGTTGGTGACGGCTTCGGGGCGGATGAAGTCGACGAGTAGCGAGAGGTAGGCGTCGGCGCGGGCTGGAAGCTGGAGAGAAGGCTCGGTGATGGCGAGGTGCTTGCCGATGCGCTTGGCGAGATCTCCGTAATGGAGGTTCGCGGGGCTGAAGCTGGTGAAGCCGGCGGCATGGGCGAGCAGGGACATGGTGGAGACGCGGCCTTTGGCGTTGTAGTGCGCCTTGAGCAGCTTGCGGATGCTCGGGCCGGGTTTCTTCATGTCGGCGAGTACGCTGACGAACTGGGCGGTGGTGACGGTGGCTGGCTTGGGCATGGCGGGGCTTCGAGTGGGGGTGCGGTTGAGAACGTGGAGGCCAGTATAGGTTCCGGCTCGGTGGTTGCGGCGCTGCGGTCGCGGGATAAACGTTCTTCGTTGGCTTCGTCGTCAAATTCTTTGAGCAGCCGGGCGGCGGTGCCGAGTTCTTCGTAGGGAATCTCGGGGTCTTCGTCGGGGGCGATTGGGTGGCCGGATTCGTCGAGGACGGTTTCGGTGACGGTGTTGTCCTCAACGGGGACAAGGTGGCGGGCGTTGGAGCTGGCGACCTGGAGGCCGTAGAGCATGATGGCGGCGCGTTTGGGCTCGATGCGGTTGCGGCCGAGGGCGTTGAGGAGCATGGAGAGGGCGAGCTGGATGGATTCGCGGTCGTCGAGGGAGGGGAAGTCGAGCTCGAGGGGGCCGCGGGTCTGGGCGAAGTACTCGGCGAGGAGGGGCTCGCGCTGGAACCGTCCGGGGTCGAGGTTGAGGGGGTGAATGATGTTCTGGGTGCCGTCGTCGGGCGGGTTGAGGGCGCGATGGCGGACGTTGACGCCGTGGTGGTAGAAGCAGAGGCTCTGGCCGCGGACGGCGTAGGCCTGGCAACGGCGGCCGTTGGTGCGGATGTGTCGGCAGAAAGATGTGGACATGAGGTCTCCTTGGGCGCGAAGGGGCGAGGGGGTACCCCCTCCCCCCCGCATCTGTTGCCCGGGGGTAAGTGGTTTGGTTGCTATGGTTTGGCGGCGGGGATCTGCCGCAAGTGTCTCATTCGACGGGAGTTACCTGTCAAGTATTTCATTCGATTGGAGTTGCGGGCGCTTTTGGGCTGATCGAGGACGGGTCGGTAGTCCTGAGGCGGCTTTGGCTGTGCCAGCGGTCGTGAAAATGGCATGCGAACAGTTGCGCGCTTCCAGCTGCCAGCTGCGAGTTTTTCTGGGGTGAAGGGGAAGAGTTCAGCTGCGCACGGCGTGAGCCGGCTCGAAGCTTTGTTTTCATCCCCTACTTCTATTGTAGCTAGCTGGAGATACCAAGTGGGCCGAGATTCTAAAAGATAAATCGCCTTTGTTTATGCGGGGTTTGGCGATTTTTGGGGTGTTCGGGGGCTTGACAAGCGATTTCCGCGCAAAAATGAGGTATTTGCCAAATGGCGAATTGAGGCGGACAATTGGCGTATGACGGCTACAGCCATTACGGCGGTATTGGGTGGGCGGAAGGTGCTGAAGCGGGATGTGACTTCGGAGACGGAGTTGCGCGTGATGACGCGTGAAGGCTTACCGGTAAAGACGCTGTCGACGCTGGCTGAAGAGTTGAAGGTGGAGCGGAAGACGCTGGCGAAGGTGGTGGGGATCAGCGAGCGGACGTTGAGCCGGCGGATTGCGAGCGGGTCGAAGCTCTCGGCGGAGGAGAGTGACCGGACGATGCGGGTGGCGCGGGTGTATGCGCGTGCAGTCGATGTTTTTGGAGATTCAGAAAAGGCTGCGCGCTGGATGAAAAAGGCGAACAGGGTGATGGAAGGCGAATCGCCGTTGAGCCTGCTGGATACGGATGCCGGCGTGACGTGGGTGGAAACGATCCTGGGCCGGATCGATTACGGGATTTACAGCTAAGCGATGAAGGTCTGGCGGATTTGCAATTCGCGCCATGCGGAGACGGCGTTCTCGGGTGAAGGTGCGCGGCTGTTTTCGGGGCGGTGGAATCCGAAGGGTGTGGCTATGGTGTATGCGGCGACATCGCTGGCGCTCGCGTCTGTGGAGGTGTTTGTGCATCTCGAACCGGAGGATGTGCCGAAGTACCTGGTGTCGATCGAGGCGGAGCTGCCGGTGGAGGCGGCGGCTTGTGAGCGGGTGGATGTGCGCAGACTTCCTGTGGACTGGCGGCGGGAACGGCATCCGGTGTTGATGGAGATAGGGGCGGAGTGGGTGCGGTCGCAGCGGTCACTGGCGCTGATGGTGCCGTCGGTGGCGGTAGTTGGGGATTGGAATGTGCTGGTGAATCCGGAGCACCCGGATGCGGGGAAGATGCAGTTGGGGAAGCCGGAAGCGTTTCGGTTTGATGAGCGAATGTTCCGGGGGTAGGGGGCTAATCCCACATGTAACGCTCGTCGTGTTCGACGCCGTATTTCTTGAGAAGGGCTCGGAGCTCGTCTTCGAAGCTGTGTTTGCGGTGATGTTCTTCCTGGGTGTCGATGTAGGCGAGGAGCGCGGGGAGATCGGAGGGACCGACGGAGAAGGCGCCGTAGCCTCGTTGCCAGGCGAAGGTTTTGAAGTTCGGCGACTTCGATTTGAGCCATTTGGTGGAGTTGGTTTTGAGGTCCTCGAGAAGGGTGGCGACGGTTAGGGTTCGGGGAAGGCGGATGGCGAGGTGAACGTGGTCGCGTACGCCGCCGGCGCGGAAACATTCGCAGTCCAGATTGCGGGCGATCGTGGCGAGATAGAGGTAGAGTTCGGAGCTGGTGTTCGCGTCCAGGCAGGGCGTTCGATTTTTTGTGCTGAAGATGATGTGCAGGATGATCAGCGAGAGGGATTGCGGCATCGAGCGAAGATAGATCGGGCCGAAGGCGTTGGCAAGAAGTTGCGACCGGTTTTGCGGGGCGTTGGACCAGGTTGGTACAGGACGCGCGGTGGTGGTGGCATTGGCGAAGATAGGGTCGGGCCTTCAGCCCTTGGATTTGTGGGGTGGTTTGTACCTGGGGCGATGCCCCAGGCTGGTATAGGGCCGCGCCTTTGGCGCTGGGTTTTGGGGTGAGGTTG
>JAZKBC010000150.1:0-1664 GCA_040388825.1 Acidobacteriota bacterium
GGCGTAGCCGACGACGGGCAGAGGGACGAGGTAGACCTCGTCGACCATGGCGCCGGGCTTGAGGGGATGCGGAGAGCCGGGGAGGGAGTACTCGGCAACGAGGTGATCGAGGAGGGCGCGGGCGCGGGCGGTGACTTCGCCGGGGAGAGCGAGCTGGCGGTCGGTGGCGGTGACGGAGCCGTCGGTGTCGTTGGCGAGGTCGAGGGTGACGGGCTCGGAGGTGGTGTAGGGGGCGTCGATGGGCATCTGGTCGGCGAGGGCCTGGACGCGGTCACGCGCGCGCTGGCGGGTGACGAAGAGCAGGATCGCCATGCCGACGATGCAGCAGACGAGGGACCAGAAGACGATGCGCATGTGGCGCTGGATCATGGCGTGTCCACGGAGGGTGCTGGGAGTTTGGGAGGCGGTGGCGGGGGGAGTATCTTGATGGGCGGCTGGGCGAGGTTGCGCCAGAAGACCATGGAGGCGGCGACGGCGTTGGAGACACGCTGCTGGTAGTCGGCGGAGTTGATGGAGTTGGGGTCGTCGGTGTTGGGGGCGAGCTCGACGACGAGGGCTGGGCAGGTGAGGGAGTCGACCGGCCGGATGGAGGCGGTGGCAGTGACGGTGGGGATGCGGGCTCCGGCGAGGGAGGTGGCGACCTGCTTTTTGAGGCGATCGCTTTGCGTGACCCAGGCGGCCTGGGCGGTGAGCCAGGGAAGCAGCGGAGCTTCGGCGGCGGCGGGGGCGAGCTCGGAGGTGTAGAGATGGACTCCGGCGCCGGCACCGGTGGCGTGGAGCAGGAGGCAGGCGACGGCGCGGGCGTGGTTGGCGATGCCGGCGCGGTCGGCGAGGGAGAGGGGTGTGCCGGAGTTGGGCAGGGTGGCGGCGTCGTTGTCGCGGGTCATGATGACGGTGAAGCCGTGGGCCTGGAGGAGATCGCGGAGATGGGTGGCGAGGGAGAGGGTGACGTCTTTCTCGAGGATGGAGTCGCCGATGCGGGAGCCGGAGTCGACTCCGCCGTGGGAGGCGTCGAGGACGATGAGGGTGCGGTTAAGGGGGCCGGTGGGGGGAGGCGCTGGCGCCGCTTGTGTGGCCGGGGATGGGGTCTGGGCGTGGAGGGGCAGGAGCGCGACGGCGGCTAGGAGAAGCAGGGCTGGATATCGCGCTGGGGTCAAAGGGCTCTCTGGGAAACGGTTGCGGGGTACGCGGTCGATTGTAACGGGTTTGATGCGGAAACTGCGGTGGGTGCGTGGGGAGAGTTAGACTTGGGGGCATGCGAGTGTTCGGCGTGGACTGCGGGACGGAGTTTACGGGCTATGGGGTGGTGGAGGTGGATGAGTCCGCTCGCACGATGAAGCTGCGGCACCTTTGCGCGGGGGCGGTGAAGCTGAACAAGAAAGACAGGACCGGAGCACGGCTGGCGCAGGTGTATGCGGAGTTGACGGCGCTGATCCAGCTCTGGCAGCCGGAAGCGATTGCGATTGAGGAAGTGTTTTTTGCCGCGAATGCGAAGAGCGCGTTGAAACTGGGTCAGGTTCGCGGGGTGGCGTTGCTGGCGGCGGCGAACTGCGGGATTGAAGTGGCGGAGTATGCTCCGCTGGCGATCAAGAATGCGGTTGTGGGGTATGGGCTGGCGGCGAAGGAGCAGGTGCAGTTCATGGTGGCTCGGTTGCTGGATTTGG
>JAZKBC010000150.1:1674-7283 GCA_040388825.1 Acidobacteriota bacterium
GCTGGCGATTGCGATTTGTCATATACATCATGCGCAGACGGCTGAGGCGATGCGGCGATGAAAAGGCTTGTGGTGGTGATGATGCTGGGGATGGCATCTATAGTTCATGGCCAGGATGGAAGTGGGGAACAGGCGAAAGTTTCGCCGTGGAATGGTGTCGTCTTTCATATGGATCGAACGGGCGTGGAGCCTGGCCACTACACGATTCAGATTCAACCCAATGGATTGGGGGCTTACTGGATTGGACCGCCGGAGTACGATCTGGCGGAAGCCGTAGGTGTGATGAAACTGCAGGTGAGCCAGCGCACGGTTGATGCAGTGGCCTCGGTGTTCGCGCAGGTCAAGCAGGGCAACTGCGAAACGAAGATCAAGAACATTGCACAGACGGGAAAGAAGACGATCCTGTTCGAAAGCGCGGGGACCTCGATGAAGTGCGATTTCAATTACTCGGATGATGCCGGGCTGAATCGCGCTGTGGAGATATTTGAATCGATGGCGGCGACGATGCAGTTTGGGGCGCGGCTGCAGCGGGAGCATCGCTTCGACAAACTGGCGCTGGATGCGGAGATGGCGTCGCTGGTGAATGCGGTGAAAGAAGGCCGCGCGCTGGAGGTGGGGAATATTGCTTCCGTGTTGCAGTCGATTGCTGAGGATGAGCGCGTGATTGGGCGAGCGCGGCGGCAGGCTGCGTGGTTGCTGGAGAATGCAGGCAAGAGTGCGGCGGTGAAGGGAGCGGGCGAATGAAGGCTGCGTGGCTGGGATTGGTGTTGCTGGCAGGAGCGGGTGTGATGCGGGGGCAGGCGGCGGGGTGTCCGCTGGCGGCTGCGAATGGAGATGCGGGGAAGAAGTGTGTGTACTTCACGATGGAGCGGTTTGGGGTGGAGGTGGGGGCTTACACGATTGTGGTGCGCGGCGATGGGCAGGCGATGTATTGGGAGACGGCGAATCTGTATGGCGGCGCTCCGGGACAGATGCCGTGGCTACCGGTGGGTGCGGAGACAGTGAAGACGGTGTTTGCGGCGGAGTCCGTGGTGCGGGGTGGAGCGTGCTCGTCGCATGTGACGAATCTGCCGATGGGCGGGAAGAAGAAGCTGGTGTCGTGGAATGGCGGAGGCAAGGTGGAGTGCGCGTTTTCGCGGTCAGGCGACGCGACGGTGAGTGCGGCGGAGGCGGCGTTTGAGGCGATGGCAGAGACGTTGCAGGCAGGCGCACGGCTGACGCGAGAGCATCTACATGAGCGGTTGGCGCTGGAGCCAGAGCTGGATGCGCTGGCGCAGAAGGTGCACGATGGGAAGGCGATTGAGGTGCAGATGATCGCGCCGGCGTTGCAGGCGTTGATTGATGATGATTTGGTGGTGGAGGTGGTCAAGAAGAAGGCGGGGGAGTTGTTGAAGGGGTAGCTTCGTTCGCGGGGGCTTTTGAGGCTGAAAGGGCTTGATGGCAGTGCGACTGTAGGCAGGGCTGCAGGTCCTTCGACTGCGGCTCGCAAAGTGCGCGAGCCTTCGCTCAGGATGACGGAGCTTTGCAGGGTGCGGGCTGAATACCGAGGTCCTTCACTGCGTTCAGGATGAGGGTTCTTTGTGGGTTGAGGTGGGACCGCTTGAGGTGAGGTTGCGGAAGAGGTGCGCCATGGCTTCGAGGGGGACGGCTTCGCTGCGGGCTTGTGGGGGGATGGTGGAGGGCCAGGCGGAGGATAGCTGGTCGGCGGTGTAGCCGGCGTTGCGGAGATTGTTGCTGAGGGTTTTGCGTTTCTGCATAAAGCTGGCGCGGAGGAAGGTATTGAATTTGTCCGGGTCGACCTGGAGTTCGGTGAAGCGGGGGGCGAAGTCGAGGCGGAGTACGGTGGAGTAAACGTCGGGGGGTGGGTTGAAGGCTCCGGGTGGGAGCGTGAAGAGGTTGGTGACGGTGGCGTGGAGCTGCGTGAAGGCGGAGAGCGGGCCGTAGTCGCTGACGCCGGGAGGGGCGGCGATGCGGTCGGCGACTTCGCGCTGCATCATGAGGACGGCGCGGGCGAGGAGACCTTGGCGGGCGTAGCGGAAGAGGTGGAGGAGGATGTCGGAGGTGATGTAGTAGGGGAGGTTGCCGATGACGTCAACGACAGGGAGTAGGGAGTAGGGAGTAGGGAGTAGAGAGGCGAGGTCGAAGGCCAGGATGTCGGCGTGGTGGATGGTGACGTGGGGGGCGTTGCGGAAGCGGAAGGTGAGCTCGCGGGCTAGGGCGGGGTCGAACTCGATGCAGTGGAGCCTTGCGCAGCGTGGGGCTATCAGGTCGGTTATTGCACCGTGGCCGGGCCCGATTTCTACGACGGTGCGTTGGGAGGTGTTGCCGAGGGAGTGGGCGATGCGCTGGATGGCGTTTTCGTCGATGAGGAAGTTCTGGCCGAGTTTGGGTTTGCGGGGCACGACTTAGAGTGTAGAGCGTAGAGGGTAGAGTGTAGAGAAGTGCGGGTTGGTGCAAGGATTTTGGGGTGAGGATTTGCGCTGGTGGGTGGTATGCTTTGGCGCATGCTGGGACGGTCTGACGAGCGCGTTGTTGCGGGGCCGCGCCATGGTGCGGTGGTTCGTGTGACGCACTGGTTGACGCTGGTGGCGTTTGTGGCGCTGGCGATTCGTGGCGTGGAGATTGTGTTCTCGCACCCGAGGTTTTATCTGGGGGAGACGGGGAACGTGAACATGAAGCCGCTGTTCACGCTGCCGGTGGCGTCGTCGCGGGATACGGTGCCGACGGCGTACAGGTACGTTCTTCCGGACCAGAATGGATGGAGCCGGGCGCTGCACTTTGAGGCGGCGTGGTTGCTGCTGTTTGTGGGTGTGGTGTATGTGGCGAGTGGGTTGTGGAGTGGGCGGTTTCGTCGGGAGCTTCGGCCGTCCGGAGGTGCGTGGGATGTGTTGCGGGGATATTTGCGGTTGGGGCCGATGCGAGAAGAGCCGGTGCGGAGTTATAACGCGTTGCAGCGGGCGGCGTATGCGGCGGTGGTGTTTGTGGCGTTTCCGCTGATGATCTGGACGGGGCTGGCGATGTCGCCGGCGTTTACGGCGGTGTTTCCATGGGCTCCGCTGATTGTGGGTGGAAGGCAGACGGCGCGGACGCTGCACTTTTTTCTGACGTGGGGGCTGGTGCTGTTCGTGGTGGTGCATGTGGTGATGGTGTCGACGTCGGGCTTTGTGGCGCGGATGCGGGGGATGATTACGGGCGGGGCGCATGGTGATGGAGGTGCGGCATGAAGAGTTTTTCGCGGCGGAAGATGCTTTGGACGGGAGCGGCTGCGGCGGCTGGAGTGGCGGGGTTGGTGGAAGCTCCGAAGCTGATGCGGAGGGCTGGAATTCTGGCTCCGGATTGCGTGGGAGCTTACGGGCCGGGAGAGGCGCTGACGTATGCGGCTAGCCGGATCATCGCGCCGAATGCGCGGGCGCGAGAGTTTTCGCGGAGCTGGATTTCGACGACGCCGTTTGCGAACTCGACGTATGGGCCGATTCCGGCGGAGTTTGCGCAGCAGAAGGCGGAGGGGTTTGCGAACTGGAAGCTGTCGGTGAGCGGGATGGTGATGCATCCGGCGGTGTTCAGCGTGGGGGATTTGAAGCAGATGGGGAGGAGCAGCCAGATTACGGAGGTGGCTTGCGAGGAGGGGTGGTCGTATATCGCGGAGTGGATTGGGACTCCGCTGGCGAAGATGCTCGATGAGGTGCAGCCGCTGGGGCCGGCGCGGTATGTGATGTATACCTCGATGCGGGATGGGTGGACGGACTTGATCGACATGCACGATGCTCGGCATCCGCAGACGCTGCTGACGTGGGGGATGAATGATGGGGATTTGCCGTTTGGGTTTGGAGGGCCGTTGCGTTTGCGGCTTCCGAAGCAACTGGGGTATCGCAATGTGAAGTATGTACACCAGATGGTGCTGACGGATTCGCTGAAGGGATTTCCAAAGGGGGTGGGTTTGGCAGATCCGGCGAATGGGTATAGCTGGTATGCGGGAATCTGAAAGGCAGGGAGTAGGGAGTAGGGAGTAGGGAGTAGGGCGTTAGGTGCGGTGGTGTTGGTAGAGGCGGTGGATGGGGATTCCGGCGAGGATTACTGCGGCTCCGGCTAGTGAGGTCCAGGGTTGGTCGATGAAGCTGAAGACCATGAGGAGGATGGCGGCGGCGATGAAGAGGGCGGGGACTATGGGGTAGCCGGTGACGCGGTAGGGGCGGGGGGTGTCGGGTTCGCGTGCGCGGAAGATGAAGACTGAGGCGGTGGTGAGGGCGTAGAAGAGCCACTCGGAGATGATGGCTAGTGAGAAGAGGGCTTGGAACTTGCCTACCGCGAGGAGCAGGAGCGAGCTGATGACGGCTTGCAGGATGAGGCTCTTCCAGGGGGTGTGGAAGCGGGGGTGGATGGCGGCTAAGGCGGGAGGGAAGAGGTGATCCTGCGCGGCGGCGAAGGGGACTCTTGCGCCGGAGAGGGAGCTGCCGACGAAGGTGGCGGCGATGCTGATGGCCATGGCGATGGAGACGAGGACGGCTCCGGCCGGGCCGGCGGCGAGGCGCATGGCGTCGGCGGCGGGGCGGGCTGAATTGGCAATTGAGGTTGCTGGTAGTGCGTACTGGATGGCCGCGTTGGTGAGCATGTAGAGAGCGCCGACTACGGCGACGCCGCCGACGAGGGCGCGGGGGAGGGAGCGCTGGGGGTTGCGGACTTCGCCGGCCATCTGGGAGACGTCGGACCAGCCGTCGTAGGCCCAGAGAGCGGCTACGAGGGCGATCATGAAACCGGAGAAGCCGCCGCGGGCTCCGGTGAAGGTGGTGGAGAAGTTGTGCCAGCCGACTGCGGGGTTGTGGTTGAGGGCGGTGAAGCAGAAGGCGGCGATGGCGACGATGATGAGGACTTTGAGCCAGGTGAGGGCGGTCTGGACGTTGGCGGATTTGAGGGTGCCGAGGATGTTGAGACCGGTGATGAGCCAAGTAGCGACAATGGCGGCGACTTGCGACCAGAGGATGGGGCCGAGGGCGGGGTGGGTGAGGAAGCTGAAGGTGGCGAAGGTGCCGAGGACTCGCATGAGGCCGGCGGCGATGGTGGCGATGGAGGCGGGCTTGGCGATGGTGGTCCAGGTCCAGGTGTAGAGGAAAGCGGTGGTGGGGCCGTAGGCGTCGAGGAGGAAGGCGTACTCGCCGCCAACGCGGGGTTTCATGGCGGCGAGCTCGGCGTAGGACATGGCGCCGAAGAGAGAGAGCAGGCCACCGGCGATCCAGACGGCATAGACGAGCGAGGAGCTGCCGACGGCGGCCATCATCTCGCGGGGGACGAGGAAGATTCCGGAGCCGATGATGATGCCGACGACGATGGAGGCCGCGTGGGTGGCGGTGAGGACGCGGGGGAGTTCCTGGCGGGGCTGCGCGGGCATTGTGGAGAGGGTAGCAGAGGAGGGTGGGGATGGCTCCGGCATAATGGGCCATGCGATTTTCAGTGTGGGTGCTTGGGGTTTGTCTGGCGGTCGGTTTGCGAGGGAGTTGTCAGCAGACGGCTGCGGCGGCGAAGGTGCAGGGGACGCAGCTGGTGATGCTGGGGACCGGAGCGCCTTATCCTGATCCGGCGCGGTCGGGGCCGTCGTTGGCTGTGGTGGTGAACGG
>JAZKBC010000150.1:7293-30792 GCA_040388825.1 Acidobacteriota bacterium
GTACGTGGTGGATTGCGGGCCGGGGGTGGTTCGGCGGATGGCTGAGGCGATGCAGAAAGGTGTGAAGGGGATTGCGCCGACCGCGGTGCGGACGCTGTTTATTACGCATCTGCATTCGGATCACACGGTGGGGTATCCGGACATCATCTTTACGCCGGCGGTGGTGGGGCGGAAGGGGGCGCTGGAGGTTTATGGGCCGGTGGGGTTGAACGATATGACGGCGGCGGTGTTGAAGGCGTGGGAGAAGGACGTCGACATACGGCTGCATGGGTTGGAGAAGGGAAATGCGGCGGCTTACGTTGTGCATCCGCATGAGATTGCGCCGGGGGTGGTGTTTCACGATGCGAATGTGACGGTGACGGCGTTCCTGGTGAAGCATGGGACGTGGGATGAGGCGTTTGGGTATCGGTTTGACACGGGGGATAGGTCGATTGTGGTGTCGGGGGATACGGCTCCGGCGGAGTCGGTGGTGAAGGCGTGCCATGGATGCGATGTGCTGGTGCACGAGGTGTATCCGGTGGCGGGGTGGCTGAAGCAGCCGGTGGAGGATCGCGAGTACTACGTGAAGTTTCATACCTCAACGGTGGAGCTGGCCAAGGTTGCGACCGAGGCGAAGGCGAAGAAGCTGGTGCTGACGCATGTGCTTTGGTTTGGGATGAAGCCGGAGGATGTGGTGGGGGAGATGCGGAAGGCGGGGTATACGGGGGAGATTGTGGTGGCTAATGATCTTGATGTGTTTTGAGGGGACCACGGCGGAGCCTTGTGGCACTACCAGAACTGTCACAATGGTGCGGCACTCTGTTAATCCGTTGTCTATGCTTGAGCCGGATTCGACGAATTCCCAGTCGGAGGAATCAAGGCATGAAGCGATGGATCGCGTGGATTGTCATCATGGTTTGTGGAGCTGCGCATGCGCAGAGGCCCGAGGATGACTCCCGCCAGACAATCTCGGGTGCGCTTCGGCGGTTTAATATGGCGGAGGCGCTGTACCGGATTTATGGCCAAGGTTTCGCGTGTCGGTTGGAGCAACTTGGACCACCGCGGAACGGAGTAACGCCTTCCGCCCAAGGCGCGGGATTGATCAACGAGGAATTAGCGTCCGGGGTCTTCGCTGGCTACCAGATCAGATTGAGTTGCACGCCGAGCGATTACCAGGTGATCGCAGTTCCTCTGTCCGGCAGCGCTGGATCAGCGTGGTGTGTGGACAAGAGTTTCGAATTGCGAACGGCGGATTCAGCCGATCGTTGTATCAGTGAAGGCAAAATTCCCCCACGGCAAGTTCGGGACAATCCAGATCAGTTTTCGAAGACGGATCCGAGCGTGGCTAAGGACACGGCCGCGCGAGGGTACTGGGTCGATTCGTCCGATGGCCTGATGTGGGCCGGCAGAGACAGCGGCAAAGAGGGAAGCTGGCACAAGGCGACGAACTATTGCCGTGGACTGCGACTGGCGGGATATTCGGATTGGAGGCTCGCTACGATTGACGAACTGGAGACTCTCGTTAATCTGCCCGCATACGCAACGGAATACGTAGGCGCCTCCGACTTCATGCATCGCAATGGCCATCTTGAAGTGAGCGGAGGCCTTGTGCTTACGTACGGGCGCCAATGGAGCAGCACTCCGGTCATTGAGGCGAATGGACGCGCTTCGGGTGTAGCCTTCTGGTCGTTTTGGTTTGATGAAGGTCGCAAGTGGAGGGGCTACGAAAGCTCCTTAGAGGGTGACAGTATGAATGCCCTGTGCGTGCGGAATGTCAGTGTCCATTAGCCGAGCGGACTTATTTTTGCGCAAGGTGAAGCGGCCTAGCCATCCAAGACAGTTTGTCATCGAAGCGTCGGTGCGCAATCGGGAGTCTGCTTTGTCAGTAGTAGAAGCGCTCGTCTTCCCAGTTGAAGGGGGCGGAGGGTTTGTTACCGCGGAGGATGTAGATTTTGCGGTGGCGTTCGAAGGGCATGGCCCAGGGGTTGTCGGTGAAGGGGATTTGCTGGACGGAGTCGTATTTCTTCGCGACGGCGTCGGGCTTGTCGGAGATGATTGCGATGATGAGGTTGGGGTCGCAGTTGTGGGTGCCCCAGGTCCAGTAGCTGTTCTGGGCTCCGATGGCGGGGGGGAGGTTGGGTTGCTGCATGGGGCCGAGGAAGTCGATGGCGCCGGCTTCGCCGTAGTCTTTGCCGAAGATGCAGACGCGGGATTGCTCGGCGGGGGTTAGGGAGCGGAAGGCGGTGAGGACCGCGGTGAGCTGCTCGTTCCAGATGAAGCGGTCGGCATAGAACTGCGGGAGCGGGCCGGCGTCGTCGTTCTCGGTTTCCTTGTGCACGAGGTGGAGTTTGTGAGTGTAGGCGACCCACTGTGTGGGTGGGAGGATGGGTGAGGCCATGGGGAGGATGAGGGCGGTGGCGACGATGAGGATGGTTTCGTAGATGGGGAAGGCGTAGATGCGGTTGTCGCGGACGCTGGCGGAGGTGGAGAAGCGGTGCTCCCAGGCGATGGCTCCGGCGGCGAAGAGGGCGGGGTAGATGCCGGCGAGGTAGTAGTCCTTGGCGTGGAGGGCGTACATCATGGCGTAGAAGACGAGGTAGGTGATGCCGAGCCAGCGGGCGCGGGCGATGGATTTGGCGCGGAGGGTGGCGATGATGCCGGTGATCCAGAGCAGAGCGTTGAGCGGGCCGATGGTGGCGAACTGGGCGAGGAAGAAGGCGATGGGGCCGAGGATGGTGTTCTTGCCGAGGCGCTTGCCGTTGTTGAGGAACTCGAGCGTGGGCCAGTGGTTGTGGATCTGCCAGAGGACGTTTGGCAGAGCGATGAGAGTGAGGAGGACGATGCCGAGGGCGGCCCAGCGGGTGAAGAGGAGTTTGCGCTGCGGGGTGCAGAGCAGGCCGATGCCGAGAGCGACGAGGAAGAAGAGCATGGAGGGCTTGTTGAGCAGGCCGATGCCGGCGGAGATGCCGAAGAGGGTCCACCAGAAGGGTTCGGAGCGGCCGCGGAGGATGAGAAGCAGTGCGAGGACGCAGGTCATCCAGAACATGGCTTCGCAGGAGTTCATGGAGAGGAAGCCGTCGGTGCCGATGAACTGCGGGGTGAGGATGAGGCCGAGCATGGCGAGGGATTGCGCGGGGCGTCGTCCGCCGAGAGCCCAGGTGATGAGGCCGGTGAGGAAGATCATCACGGCTCCGGCTACGGCGGAGAGGATGCGGATGGCGAAGACGGACTTGCCGAAGAGGATTTCGCCGAGACGGGCCTGGAGGGCGACGATGGGGCCGTGGTCCACGTAGCCCCAGGCGAGGTGATGGCCGCAGGCGAGGTAGTAGAACTCGTCGCGGAAGTAGCCGTAGCCGATGTGGGTGGTCCAGAGGGTGAGTGCGAAGGTGAAGGCGAGCTTGAGGAGAGCGAACACGGCGGCGAGGCGGAGCGCCTGCTGGAGCGTGGGGTCGGAGGGGCGGACGACGGTCGAGGAAGTCATCTTGTGGATTAGGGTACGACGGAAAGGGGTAAATGGTTCAGAGAGTTGCCGGTTGTGTGCATCTGAACGTGAGTAGAATTTAGCCGAGACGAAGGAGAGTGCTATGGAGTGGACGCCGGGAGATATGAGTTCGGATGTTGAGGATCGCCGTGGGGAGTCGGATGGTGGCGGTGGTGGAGGCTTTGGGTTTGGCGGTGGTGGGGGAATGGGCGGAGGGATCGGGCTGGGAGGATTGGTGATCCTGATCATCCTGAGCCTGGTGACGGGGAGGAACTTCCTGGCAGGACTGTTTGGCGGAGGATCGCAACAGCCGACCCAGCAGATTCAGCAGGGGCCGACGCAGTCGAGTGCGGCAGAGGATCGGGATGCGCATTTGATCTCGTTTGTGCTGGACGATGTGCAGAAGAGCTGGACGGGGACGTTTGCGCAGCAGGGCAAGGTGTACCGGCATGCGAAGCTGGTGCTGTTTCGCGGGGCAACGTACTCGGGGTGCGGGACGGCACAGGCTTCGACGGGGCCGTTTTATTGCCCGGCGGATCAGAAAGTTTATATCGACCTGGACTTCTGGGATGAGCTGAAGAAGTTTGGTGGAAGCACAGCGGACTTTGCGCAGGCGTATGTGATTGCGCATGAGCTGGGGCATCATGTGCAGAATCTGACGGGGATTGAGCAGAAGGTGCAGTCGGAGGAGGAGCAGAATCCGGGGCAGAGGAACCACTACTCGGTGGAGACGGAGCTGCAGGCGGATTGCTATGCGGGGGTGTGGGCGCATTCGGCGCAGGAGCGCGGGATTGTGCAGACGGGCGATGTGGAGGCGGCGTTGAGCGCGGCGGCAGCGGTGGGCGATGACCATCTGCAGCAGATGAGCGGGCGAGCGGTGAGTCCGGAGAGCTGGACGCATGGATCGAGCGCGCAGCGGCAGCATTGGTTCAACGCGGGGCTAAGCTCTGGTGATCCTGCGGCTTGCAATACTTTTGGAGGGAGTCAGTAGAAGGCATCAGCGGCGGCACTATGACCTTTGGGTAGGAAATTCACAGGAAATGTGAATTTGGTCTGTTCGCGAAATTTAGAATCGACCCGAGCGGAGGAGTAACTTCATGGAGCAGACTTCCAGCCGCATGGGTCGAGTGGTGCCGGAGCGTCGGCCTGCATCGGAACCTGGGCTTGATTTTCACTTTAGCGGGTACGCTGGGCTGTTTGGCCTGGCGGGTGTGGCGGCGTTACTGGTGTTCGCGCTGGTGAGCAGCAAGGTGTCTTTAAGAAGTTTGGTGAGTTTTGGCAGGCATGACAGCGCGGCGGTGGTGCTGGCGCGGACGCAGCAGGCCGATGCCAAGGTTAGCAGCGAAATTTTCGCGACAACCGATGACGCGCAGAATATGTGGATTGCCATGTTCACGGAAAAAGGGCAGTCGTATCAGCGCGCGGATGTGGTGCTGTTTCACGGGTCTACGTATTCGAGTTGCGGTTCGGCAGAGGCGGAGATCGGGCCTTTCTATTGCCCGGCAGAAGAGAAGATCTATGTGGACCTGGACTTCTGGAACGACCTGAAACAGGCCGCGGGGAATAATGCGGCGCTGGCCGAAGCGTATGTGCTGGGGCACGAGATGGGCCACCACGTGCAACATCAGATGGCGATGCGGGAGGGAATCGTGGCGGCGTCGCGTGGGGTGGAGACGCATGCTGCGGTGCTGACCAATGAGTTGCGGGCAGATTGCTACGCGGGGGTGTGGGCGCACTCCGCCGATGAGCGTGGCGTTTTGCAGGCCGGGAACGTGGGTGCAGCGATGCGCGCAGCGACAGCGGTAGGCGATGCTCGGCTGCAGCAGATGAGCGGGCGAGCGGTGAGTCCGGAGAGATGGACTGCGGACGAGAGCGCGCAGCGGGAGCAGTGGTTCATGGTGGGGCTCAAGAGCGGGGAATCTGCTGGTTGTAGCTCAGTTGGCAGCGTCGCCTCACGCTAGGAGAGGCTGGCTCTGGTTGGGGCGTGGGGGATCGATGAGGGGATTTTGGGCTGGTTCCGGCGTTATGAGGTGAGACCAGCCAAAGTGTCAGGAACGGAATTGGAATTGAGGCGGTCTCAGTTCGCTCAGGCGAGAGCGAAGAAAGCGAGGCGCTTCGATATGTTCACACTTGTTTTTGTCGGGCTTGGCATTTTGTGTCTGGTGATCGGCGTGGTGATGTTCCGATCAAGCAAGAAACTGTCTCGTGAAGGGGTTGCGGCGGATGGCGTGATCACTCGCGTTGACCTGGACCGTTCAAGGACGGGCGACGGCGAGATGACTTCGTATCTGCCGGTGTTCGAGTTCAAGAGCTCCGATGGCGTGACACATGCGGTGAAGTCGAACCGAGGGTCGAACTCGTCGAAGGCGTTCAAGGTGGGGCAGCCGGTTCCGGTGTTGTATCTTCCGACACAGCCGGAGAAGGCGCAGATCAACAAGGCTGGACTGATGTGGGCTGCGCCGGTAGTGTTCTGCGTGCTGGGCGTGGCGCTGCTGGGAGCGTCGGTGGTACTGGCTCACGTGCGGTAAGCGTTTGACGATCGATTATGGGCGACGACGCCACGGGTGCTCGACGGTATACGTCGGGATGGCCGTGGCGTTTGCTTTTGTCGCGGTAAGCAGCTTGCGTTTGAGGAGCCAGCGGACCGAGGCCTGCGTGGAACTGCGGCTGAGGCCGGTGTTTTCGGCGAGCGTTTGGAAGCTGATGGCGACGGGGTGTCTAGTGCGGGATTGCTCGGCGGCTAGCCAGAGATAGACGAGGAAGGCAGCGGGCTTGCGGTCGTGGCCGGTGAGGTCGCGGAGCAACGTGTCGAGGATGTAGTGGTCGAGCGCGATGGTGGGGTGGGCGGGAGATGTGGGCATGGCTATACCGATAAAGAGTATAGCTATGCGTGGGCAATTGTGCTGGGGCGCGGTGGTGGGTATGGTTTCGTGCAGGAGGATTCTGGCGATGATTCGAGGGATCAAGTTTGTGAGCGTTCCGGTGGCGGACCAGGATCGGGCGCTGGCGTTCTGGACAGAGAAGTGCGGCTTCAAGGTGGCGACGGACCAGGCATTTGGGCCGCAGCGATGGATCGAGTTGCTGATTCCGGGAGCGGACACTGGGCTGGTGCTGTTTACGATGCCAGGCGATGAGGCGCGGATTGGGACAGCGCAGCCGATGTCGTTGTGGTGCGATGACGTGTTTGCGACGGCGGAGGGTATGGTGGCGAAGGGGGTGGAGTTTGAGAAGCCGCCGAAGAAGGAGCATTGGGGGACGAGCGCGATCTTCAAGGACTCGGAAGGAAATAAGTTTGTGCTGAGCAGCCGGTAAAGACTGCGCGTCGATGCTAGGATGCGGGCATGCGGTGGCTTTGCGTTTTGGCGTTTGCAATGGCGGTGGTGAGTGCTCAGGCAGCGGGGCCGGTGAATCGGCTCTATGTCTTTGGGGATAGCTATTCAGATATGGGGCGGGGATGGACGGCGAGCAATGGGCCGACGGCGGTGGTGTACCTGGCGCAGCGCCTGGGGCTGGAGATGGTGGCGTCGACCGCGAAAGACATCAGCGGCAAGAGCCTGGACTTTGCGGTGAGTGGAGCGATTACGGGGCGGCGTGAGGGGTTGCCGTATGGGAGCGGCGTGGTGAAGCTGGGAATGGAAAATCAGGTGGACGAGTTTGCCGCGATGGTGAAGGCGGGAACGGTGAGCTTCGATCCAGCGACGACACTGTTTTTTATTGCGGGTGGGTTGAATGATTTCAAGGCCGCTACAGGTGAGACGGTGAGCAATCTGGAGAGCGAGGTGGCGACGCTCTATGGGTGCGGGGCGCGGAGGTTCGAGGTGGCGATTCTGCCGGAGACGGTTCCTGATTTCGCGGATGTTGCTGTGCGGCTGAATCCTGCGCTGGCGGGGATTCCGGCGGAGATGCGTGGGAAGCTGAAGGATGCTGAGATCACGACGAGCCGGTGGGGTGCGGACTACGACGATGTGATGAAGCATGCGGCGCAGTATGGCTTCAAGGATACGAAGCGTGCGTGCGCGATGTCGGACAAGGACCCGAAGCCTTGCGTCGATCCGGAGAGTCACTACTATTACTTTGCGTCGCATCCTTCCACGGCGGTGCACAAGATTGTGGGTGACATGCTGTACGACGAGGTGCAGCGACTGTGACGCGAGGATGCGGGATGCGATGGCTGGGTTTAGTGGCGGTGATGATGGCGGTGGTGAGTGCGCAGGCAGCGGGGCCGGTGAAGCGGCTGTATGTGTTTGGGGATAGCTACTCGGACATGGGGCGCGGGTACGTGGATACGAACGGGCCGACGGCGGTGGTGTTTCTGGCGCAGAAGCTGGGGCTGGAGATGGTGGCGTCGAACGCTGCGGACGTGCGAGGGAAGAGTTTGAACTTCGCGGTGAGTGGAGCTACAACGGGTGCGGGGAAAGGCTCTCCGGTGGAGGGTGGGATGCTGGGGTTCGGGATGAAGAACCAGGTGGCGGAGTTTGTGGGGATGGTTCGGACTGGGGCGGTGAAGTTCGATCCGAAGACTACGGTATTTTTTCTGGCGGGTGGGTTGAACGACTCGCGGATGCAGACCAAGGAGACGGTGGCGAATCTGGAAACGGAGATGACCGCGCTGTATGCAATGGGAGCGCGGCGGTTTCGGGTGGCGGTGCTGCCGACAGCGATTCCGGGGTTTCGGGCGGTGGCGGTGCGGCTGAATCCGGCGCTCGCGGGGATACCGGCGGAGATGCAGGGGAAGCTGCCCGGAGCGGAGGTGGAGACTTCGCGGTGGGGAGCGTTTTATGACGCGGTCATGATGGATGCGGCGAAGTATGGGATCAGCGATACGACGAACGCTTGCGCTGGGCGGGTGATTCATCATGAAGATCCGACGCCTTGCGCGGAGCCGAAGGCGCGCTTCTACTATCACGCGGGGCATCCTTCGATGTGGGTGAGTGAGATTGTGGGTGGGATGTTGTTTGAGGAGATGGTGGGCCGTGGCGGTGAGTAGTCGATAGTTCAGAATGGTGCTGAAACATACTGCCAAATCATAATTTCCAGCCGCTCCGCAATTTTCGAACAGATAATGACGAACTATGAGTACACGCCATAGCATCTTCTTTCACGAGGATTCAGAGACTAAGGTTTCAATTCACATCTATCGAGAAATGGTCGACCGCACAATCCGGCTCGAAGTGTCTCATCCCTTTGGGGAGACGAACGTGCTGTGGCCTCAGCAGGAATTTATGCGCGAAGTGTTCGGCAGCGTGCTAGACAAGGTGCACGATACCATCCGTACTTACGAGGGCGATCTCAATCCCGGCTGAGCCGGCCCGCTCTTTCATTTTGGCGGCAAGCGCCCGCGACTCTGGGCAGTCCGGAACTACCGCGATGTGGCGTTCTGTCCCCAGTTCTCGACTCATGAGTTGCCCGACTGCTTCGGCGAGCCCCTTTCGGAGGCGAGAGGTAATGCCAGAATGGGTTGAGTTGATCACGCCGCCCTTGCACTCGGCGAAGACTAACGTATCGTCGATCGTCGCCGTTACGTCACCCAGTCCCGAGCAAGGGTGAACGACCAGTGATTTTCCATTGGCCTCGTAACGTCCTCCGTACTTTGTGGTCCCGGTCGATGTCTTTTTGATAAACCCGTACGAGCTCAGAGTGGTGAGCAAGTCATGCCGCTTGAAATGCTCACCGTCTGGTCGAATCGTTACCTCAGTTGCCCCTGAGCGAAAGAGATCCATCGCAAACGCGACCATGATTGCCGCCTCGGTGAAATGATGTTCCATTCCGTCCTTGCAACGACTTCCGCGATTTCCTGCAGCTTGACGACTGTCGATGAGCAGACTTTCGTGTCTCATTAACTCTCCGATTCGGCGAAGTAACGCTGGATTTTTTCGGCGGCGGCTTTGTTGGTGACGGCGAGGATGGCGTCGGGGTTCTTTTCGGCAGCTTGTTTGAGGGCGCGGACGGAGCCGAAGTGCTCGAGGAGGCGCTGGCGGGTGATGGCGCCTACGCCGGGGATGGCGTCGAGCTCGGAGGTGCGGTCGCGCATCTGGCGGCGCTTGCGGTGATAGGTTACGGCGAAGCGGTGGGACTCGTCGCGGATCTTCTGGATGACGTGCAGGACCGGCGAACGGCGGTCGAGGACGACGGGGTCGTCTTCCTGGCCGTGGACGTAGATAATCTCTTCGCGCTTGGCAATGGAGGCTAGCGGCTGCGTGGTGAGGCCGAGCTCGTTGAGAGCGTCGGCGGCGGCATGGAGCTGGCCGAGGCCGCCGTCGATGAGGACTAGTGAGGGGAGCTGCGAGTCTTTGCCGGTGGGCTTGCCGCCGTTGGCGAATTTTGTGTAGCGGCGGTGGATGATCTCGCGCATGCTCGCGAAGTCGTCGACGCCAGTGACGGTTTTGACCTGGAACTTGCGGTAGTCGGATTTCTTCATCGCGCCTTTTTCCCAGACGACCATGGAGGCGACGGTTTCGGCGCCCTGGATGTGGGAGATGTCGAAGCACTCTATGCGTTGCGGTGGCTCGGCGAGCATGAGCGCGTCCTGGAGGGCTTCCTGCATGGATTTGATGGAGGGCTGGAGGACGCGGAAGCGTTGGTCGTAGGACTGCTTGGAGTTCTGGCAGACGAGGTCGACGAGGGAGCGCTTGTCTCCGCGCTGGGGAGCGGCGATTTCGATCTTGTGGCCGGTGCGCTCGCGGAGGATGTCGGCGAGGAGCTGGCGGTCGGGGAAGTCGACGGGGACGTAGATGTGTTTGGGGACGTAGGTTTGATCGAGGTAGATCTGCTTGAAGACTGGCGCGGAGAAAGTGGAGTTGTAAGTTGGAAGTTGTAAGTTGGAAGTTGGGTCATTGATGGCGGAGAGCTCCTCGGTGATGGGGGAGTCGGCGGCGATCTCGGGTGCGGGGCAGCAGGGATCGGGTTCCAGAGTGATGTCCGCGGTGAGGTCGGCGGGTGTGCCCGGGGCTAAAGCCCCTTCCACGTCCGCTCCTGACAGGGGGCTAAAGCCCCCTTCTAATCCGGGTGAAGCGAGTTGTGATGACAAATTTGCGGAGGGGGCGAGCGCAGCACCGCTAAGCTCCTCTGGGAGGGAGAGCGTGTCGTCGTCGGCGGATTCGTCGGTCGCGATTTCGTCGGGGCTGGTGAGGTAGGGGTTTTGAGCGGCTTCGAACTCCCAGAGATCTTCCCAGAACATGTCGCGGCGGTCGACGATTTTGCCGGCGCGCATGTGGAAGAGGTTGACGGCGAGCATGTCGTTTTCGAAGTGGAAGCCGAAGACGTCGGCGTCTTCGCTCTCGTCGGTGGAGTGGATGCGCTGGCGGTCCTGGGCCTGGGAGACGGTGATGAGCTGGTCGCGGAGGCGGGCGGCTAGCTCGAACTGCATGTTCTCGGCGGCGGCTTCCATACGGGCGGTGAGGCGGGCTTCGAGCTCGGAGGTTTTGCCTTCGAGGAAGAGCTGGACGTCGCGGATGATCTGGCGATAGTCGTCCTGTTCGATGAAGCCGGCGACGCAGGGGCCGACGCAGCGCTTGATGTAGTACTGCAGGCAGGCGCGGGGGTGGTAGCGGTTGAGGTCGACCTTGCAGGAGGGGATGAGGAAGCTGCGGTGGATGACGTCGACTAAACGATGCGCGAGGTTGCCGGGGAAGTAGGGGCCGAAGTAGGCGGAGCCGTCCTTGCGGAGGCGGCGGGTGACGAAGACTTTGGGGTGGCGGTCGGTGAGGGTGAGCTTGATGTAGGGGTAGGTCTTGTCGTCGCGGAGAAGGATGTTGAAGCGGGGCTTGCGCTGCTTGATGAGGTTGTTTTCAAGGGCGAGGGCTTCGCGCTCGTTGGCGACGGTGATGTAGTCGAGGTCGACGGCCTCGCGCATGAGCGAGCCGGTCTTGGCGTTGTTGGCCTGGTTGGCGGCGAGGAAGTAGCTGCGGACGCGGGCGCGGAGGTTTTTGGCCTTGCCGACGTAGATGACCTCGCCCTCGGCGTTCTTGTAGAGGTAGCAGCCGGGGCCGGTGGGGAGGGTGCGGATTTTGGCGAGGAGATCCATGAGGGCAGAGCGTAGAGATTAGAGTGTAGAGCGTAGAGGGGCTCGGTCGCTTGGTTGGCGACGGAGCCTTTCATTGGACGCGGTGGGATGGGATTGGATGCGGGAGCGGGCTACTCGGCGGACCTGAACTGGAGGTAGACGACGTAGAGCAGCGCTGAGGTCACGACGACCCAGGCTAGCTGGTACCAGTAGAAGAAGGGGAAGCCTAGCAGGGCGGGCGTGGCTCGGTTGTACATGCCGGGGAAGAGGAGGCCGATGTACGGTGCGGCGAGCAGGGGCCAGACCCAGCGGGCGGGGCGTTTCGTTGTATCGGTGGTGCTTGCTGTGGGTTCCGGACTCATGGGCCAGATGTTATCACCTCATCCGCCGGCTTATCCGTGGTGAGGATCTTAGCTGCCCAGACGAGGCCCGCCATGAATCCGATATACGTTGTCGCCGCGCAAATCAGGAGGATCAATACTCCGTCGCCTATGAAGTCACTCTCTGTGATCCGGAGATATATGCCTACAGCAATGAAACCGGTGAGGAAGCTCCCGAGTGTCAGGCCAACCAGCGCGGCAATGGCTTTAAGAGTCTTAAGGAGCAGAGTCATTTCTAAACTTTGTATTGCAAAGTACGCTGTTTTGGTGGAAATTGCAAGCATGTAATTGGCGCGAGATGCTCGGGTAAGCTGGTTGGATGGATGAGGTCTTGATCGGCGGAGAAGAGGCGCAAGAGGCTGCGGCGAAGGCGTTGCAGCGGTCGGCGGCGATTATGGCGCGGCTGCGGAGGGTTCCGGATGGGTGCCCGTGGGACCTGGAGCAGACGTTTGATTCGATCAAGAAACATACCCTCGAGGAGACGTATGAGGTCTTTGACGCGATTGAGCGGAGGGACTGGGTGGGGTTGAAGGATGAGCTTGGCGACCTGCTGCTGCAGGTGCTGTTCTATGCGCAGATGGCGAAGGACGCCGGGTACTTCGACATTGGGGATGTGGCGGAGAATCTGAACGCGAAGCTGGTGCGGAGGCATCCGCATATTTTTGGGGATGTGGAGGCTGCGGACGCGGGGGCGGTGCTGAAGAACTGGGAACAGATCAAGGTGGAGGAGAAGAAGGCGCGCGGAGAGGCGGCTTCTTCGTCGATGTTGGATGACGTCCCGCGGACGATGCCGGCGACGATGGAGGCGGGGAAGCTGGGGTCGAAGGCGGCGAAGGTGGGGTTTGACTGGCCGGATAGCTCCGGACTGTTTGCCAAGATGGATGAGGAGATTGCCGAGCTGATGGTGGAGGTGGAGGCGAAGCACTCGGCCAATGTGGAGGAAGAGTTTGGGGATCTGCTGTTTACGGCGATGAACCTGGCGCGGCACCTGAAGGTGGATGCGGAGAGTGCGCTGCGGAAGAGCAGCGCGAAGTTCCGGGAGCGGTTTGCTGCGATGGAAAAGGAAGCGGGCGGGGCAGAGGGTCTGGCTGCGATGGGGCCGGACGAGTTGGAGGCAGCCTGGGGACGGGCGAAGGGAGATGTGGCAAAAAGGGGGTAGACGTTTGCCCGAACGTGAAACAATTGATCACAATGGAACAGAGGGTTCATTCAGAGATGGCTGAAGGCAAGACGATTGTGATTCGGGGGCTTACGGAGCTGGAGGAGTTTGACCAGTGCGTGGAGTTGCAGAATCTGGTGTGGTCGTATGACTCGACGGGGATGATGTCGCAGAAGGTGTTTCTGCTGGCGTCGCGGATTGGCGGGCAGGTGCTGGGGGCGTATGCGGGTGACGAGCTGGTGGGGTATTCGATGTCGCTGCCGGGAGTGAGGAACGGGCATGCGTATCTGCACTCGCACCACCTGGCAGTGCATCCGGATTGGCGGAACGAGGGCGTGGGGCGGCGGTTGAAGCTGGCGCAGAGAGACGAGGCGATGGGGCGCGGGTTCGAGCTGATCGAGTGGACGTTCGATCCGCTGGAGATCAAGAATGCGCATTTGAACTTTGCGCGGCTGGGCGCGATCACGCGACGCTACCGCGAGAATTTTTATGGGGCCTCGAACTCTCCGCTGCATGGCGGGTTGCCGACGGATCGCATCTACGCGGAGTGGTGGCTGAAGAGCGATCGGGTGCAGAAGGCGCTGGCCGGTGAGCGGCCGGTGATGGATGTGGTCGAGACGGTCGAAGTTCCCGCTGAGATTTATGCGTGGAAGGCTTCCGATGAGGACCGGCCGAAGGCGTTTGAGGTGCAGCGGCGGAACGCGGTTGCGCTGGAAGCGGCTTTCGATAAGGGTTTGGCGGTGCTTGGATATGAGCGGAGCGCGAACGGCGACGGGCGTTTTCTGCTGGGCAAGTGGAATGAAGGTTTTGCTTACTAGCTTGATAGTGTGATGTTGGATTTTCTGCGGTCTAAGGGTTCTCAGGGTTCTAAGGGTTCGGAGGTAAGGGATGAAGATTGAAGCGATTCACATGCGGGAAGTGACGATGCCGCTGGCGCATCCGTTTGAGACGAGTTTTGGCGTGACGACGAGCCGCCGGATTCTGCTGGTGGAGATTGAGAGCGAGGGCCTGAGCGCGTGGGGTGAGTGCGTTGCGGGCGAGCATCCTTACTTCTCCGATGAGATGGTGGACACGGCGTGGCACATTACGGAGACCGAGCTGGCGCCGCGGCTGTTGAACGCGGAGATTGAGAGCGGGCGCGATATTCCGGCGCTGTTCGAGCAGGTGCGTGGGCACCGGATGGCGAAGGCTGCGATTGAGAACGCTGTGTGGGAGATGGACGCGCAGCGCAAAGGGATTTCGCTGGCGAAGCTGCTGGGTGGGACGCGCGAGAAGATTCCGTGTGGTGTGTCGATTGGGATCCAGGCGACTCCGGCAAAGCTGATGGATACGATTGCGAAGGAAGTGGGCGCGGGCTATCAGCGCGTGAAGCTGAAGTGCAAGCCGGGGTGGGATGAGGACATCTTCGCGATGGTGCGGGAGCGGTGGCCGGATATTTTGCTGAGCTGCGATGCGAACTCGGCTTACAGGCTGGAGGACGCGGAGCACATTGCCAAGTGGGACCGGTTCAACCTGCTGATGATCGAGCAGCCGATGTGGTACGACGACTTCTATTTTCACGCGACGCTGCAGAAGCGAATCCAGACGAAGATCTGCCTGGACGAGTGCATACGCAATCGGCGGGATGCGCAGGCGGCGCTGGAGCTGGGCAGTGGAAAGATTCTGAACATCAAGGTGGGGCGCGTGGGCGGTTTCAGCGAGGCGATCGCGGTGCACGATGTGGCGCAGAAGTTTGGCGTTCCGGTGTGGTGCGGAGGGATGCTGGAGACGGGCATTGGGCGGTCGCACAATATTGCGCTGTCGTCGCTGCCGAACTTCTCGCTGCCGGGGGATGTTTCGGCGAGCAAGCGGTACTGGGCGGAGGACATTATTGAGCCCAAGGTGACGGTGAGCGCGCAGGGTGAGATCGTGGTGCCGACGTCGGTTGGGCGCGGGTTCGCGGTGGAGCGGGAGCGTGTTGACCGGATCACGGTTCGGCGGCACAGCATGATGCGCGAGGCGGCGGTCGCGGTTTAGCGCAGAGGAATTTTTGTATTGAGCAGAAGGTGGACGGCCTGCTCGACGGAGACGGGGACGGCCAGGGGCTGGAAGTCGAAGGCGGTCATGCGGTCGTCTACGTTCAGGCTCTTGACGAAGACGCGCATGGTGAGGTGCATGTCGAGGCGGGAGTAGACCCAGCGGTTGGGAGTGGGTTCGGCCTGGTCGAGGGTGATTGTGCCGCCGGGAGCGATGCGTCCGAGGATGCCCCAGCCGAAGTTGACGGGCTTGAGGACGCGGCCGTCGACGCGGGTCATGCGACGGGTGCGGGCGTCGATCCAGATGCGGCCGGCGAGGCCGGTGAGCAGGTCGGAGGCGAGCGTGCGGTTGTGGAAGGCGGGGTCGGGTGTGAAGTCCAGCACGACCTGCGGCGCGGCGACGTTGGGGAGCTGCGGCTGGCCGGGAGCGTAGGTGTAGATCATGGCTTCCGGCATCTGCCTGACCAGCTGGCAGGTGGCATCGCGGGAGGAGCTGTCGCGGCGGTGATGCTTGATGAAGTCGGCGGGGGAATCGAGGATGGCCTGCAAGCGGGCGCGCTCGGCAGCGTCCTCGGCTGCGGTGATGGGCTGGCCGTTGCGTTCGACGAGACGAGCGACGCCACCGTCTCTGCTTTCAATGATTTCGCGGACGACGTCGCCCTTGGTGTCGATCTTGTGGATGCGGTAACGGAGGGGGAGAGTGCCGTTATCGGCGATGATAGGCAGCTCGTTGGCGACAGCGGCCCGGATCCAGGAGAGCGGAGTTCCGGCTGGCTGGGGGAGTTGCGTGGCCGACGGTTGCTGGGTAGATGCGGACAGCCACGCTGCGGCACAGACTACGAGCGATAGGCTGCGGCGGAGGAGAGAGCGGTCCAACGGTTGGGGTGAACGCGAGAGGTTGGGTGATTCCTGAATCAAGCCGGTTGGGGACTCCTCTCCCACCTTAGACGCACGGTGTGGCACGGAAGGCGATTGTGCAGTTTCGGCAAGGTTGAGTATAGTCTGGCTATCACCAACATTGCGCCCTGAGACGGTGCGGGCTCCTGGAGAGGCTGGAATGAACCTGACGGATAGCGCGACCCTGATCGGCCGCTCCATGAAAATTCGTGGCGAGCTTTCCGGAACCGATGATATGCACATCGACGGCGAGGTGGAGGGCTTGATCACACTGCCGGGCGCGCGTTTGACGATCGGGTCCGAGGGGCGAGTTCGTGCAGCCCTGACAGCGCAGGACATCGTGATTGCAGGCAAGGTTCAGGGAGAGATTCGTGCAACGGGGGCGGTGCGGCTGCTGGAGACAGCGGTGGTGCTGGGTGATATTACAGCGCTGCGGTTTTCGATGGAAGAAAATGCCGTGCTGCGGGGCAAGGTTGAGCCAGGGCGTGGAACGGTTGCTGAGCCGGTTGTGGCTGCGGCGACAACGGAAGTTGAGCCGGTTGAGGTGCGACCGCACGGGCATCTGCCGGCTGCGCTGGCGGTGGCAGCGAGACAGTTTGAGGAAGCAGCGGCGACGGAAACGTCCGCGGCTGCTGGCGAACACGATGTGAACTCTGGGGATTCTACGGAATTGGCCGAAACGCAGGTCTAAACGGTAGGATGGCTTAGAGAACACGAATCATGGGTTTTTTCAAGAAAGAACAGGGAAGCGCGGCTCGCTCGAACGAGCGGACGGAGCGGCATTCGCGTGGATGGGCGGATGTGCTGAAGCACCTGAAGAACAGCGAGTCGTTGCGGGTGCTGGACTTTGGGGCGACGTCGCCGGCCAACATCAACTACCTGACGTCGCTGGGCCATAGCGTGTACATGGCGAACATTGTTCAGGATGCGAACAGTCCGCAGTGGCTGAAGCCGACTGAGGCGGATATGGATCCGGGGGCGAAGCCGGAGATCGATGTGGAGCGCTTTGTCGCGGCGAACCTGGATTTTTCAGGGCGCGACTTCGACATTGTGCTGCTGTGGGATACGGCGAATTATCTGCCGCCGCAGATGGTGCCGGCATTGTTCCAACGGCTGCGCGAGGTGTTGCGCCCCGATGGACGGCTGCTGGCGTTTTTCCATGGGCGCGATACAGGGCCCGGCACCGCGTTCTCGCGCTATCAGCTAACGGACTCGGATGTGCTGGTGCTGCTGGAGAGTGGGGAGTTTCCGATTCGGCAGATCTACCAGACGCGGCAGGTGGAGAAGTTTCTGGATGGTTACAGCAGCGTTCACTTTTTCCTGGGTAAGGATAATGTGCGCGAAGTGATCGCGGTGCGATAAGTCATTTAGCAGACGGACGAAAGGGAAGCTATCGAGATAGCTTCCCTTTCGTGTTTTGATCGCGTTTGTTGCAGCGCCTGGTTACTTCTTGGGAGCGGCCTTGCGGACTTCGGCCCAGCGCTTCTTCTGCGCTTCCTGGATACGCTTGAGACCTTCGGGGCTTAGCTTGCGCTTGCGCTTTGCAGGCTTGGCGGTTTTGGGTGCGTTGACACTGCCCTTTGGACGGCCCCGCTTAGGCTTGACTGCCAATGCGGTACCGCCGCCCAATCCGATGATTGCTGACCGGGCTTGCTGCAGCCTCGCTATTTCGGCGTCAATCTCGCTAAGAATTTTTGAAACGTCCATGGTGTTGTCCTTTCGATTTCTATGCATCGATCCCAATAAGAGGAACGAATACTGTGCAATATAACTACCTTAGCCCCAGCATGAATGTGTGCGCAAATTACGAATGGTCATGTTTCGATATAGTTTCGCTTGCAGATTCCTTGCATTTGTTGGTGCATGACCGTGGTTGTATGACGCTGAGAGCGTAATCCGAGTTGCGTAGGCAGAATGCTAGACTCAAGAGTGATGCGAGCCATTCCCCTGCGCCTGTGGGCACTTTGCTTCCTTTCTGCCCTGCTGCAGATACTGCCGTTTTCCCTGGCGGGTCCGGTTCCGGAGTGGCGCAGGTTCGTTTGCTGGGTATGTTTGACGCCGCTTCTGTGGGCGCTTCTCTCCGATAGAAAAGATGGCAAACCACTTGGGCCAATGCAAACGGCGCTGCTGGCCTACGTGTGCGGCTTCTGCTGGTACATGGGGAATTGTTACTGGATCTATCAGACGATGCATATCTACGGTGGCATTCCGTCGGTGGCTTCGGCTGGAATCCTCGTGCTGTTTTCGCTTTACGTGGGGCTGTATCACGCGCTGTTTGGTGCGCTGATTGGCTTGCTGCGGCGCGGGTTTTCGCGGCAGGCGGCATTGTGGGTGGCGCCTGTAGCATGGGTTGCGGTGGAGCTTGCGCGAGCACGGGTGACGGGATTTCCGTGGGACTTGCTGGGGTATACGCAGGTTGATAACCTGCTGTTGACGCGGCTGGCACCGTGGACCGGAGTGGTGGGATTGTCGCTGGTGGTGGCCGCGGTGAACTCGCTGTGGTTGATGCGAGTTACAAAGGCAGGAGCGGTGAGTGCTTACTCGGGCGCGATTGCGGCAGTGCTTGCTGTGCTGGCGCTCACGGCGATTCGGCCGATGATGGCTGCAGAGCCGACAACAGCGAGTGCAGTGTTGTTGCAGGAGAATTTGATGGTTGGCGAGAGTACCGGGCCGATCGAGAGCCGCGATCAACTGCTGCGAGTCTTTATGGAGTTGAGTTTGCACCCTTCGTATGGCGCGGAGCAGACGCCGCCGGCGTTGGTGGCGTGGCCGGAGGCTCCAGCGCCGTTCTTTGATGCGGATGCGGCGTTCCGGCAGGCGGTGGGAGCCGTAGCTGTGAAGACGAAGGCTCCGGTGATTGTGAACTCAATCACCCTGGGGCCGAAGAATGAAGAAGGTCACTACCAAACGTATAACTCGGCTGACTTCTTCTCAGCGGACGGTAAGTACGCAGGGCGGTACGACAAGATGCGGCTGGTGCCGTTCGGTGAGTACACGCCTTATAAGCCGCTGTTCTTTTTTGCGGGACACTTGCTCGACGACCTGATGTTTATTCCCGGGACGAGTCGCAGGAATTTTGTCGCGGACGGCAAAGAATACGGTGTGTTTATCTGCTACGAGTCGATCTTTGGCAACGATATTCGCGAGTTTGTAAGCAAGGGTGCGAACGCACTCGTGAATATCTCCGATGATGGATGGTATGGCGATTCGAGTGCTCCTTGGGAGCACCTGGATATGGTGCGGATGCGGGCGATCGAGAATCATCGCTGGCTGTTGCGGGCCACGAACACGGGTGTGACCGCGGTGATCGATCCATTGGGCCGCGTGACGGCGGAGATGCCTCGGCATGTGCGTGGATCGCTTGCGGTGAGCTTTGGGTACGAGAACGATGAGACGTTCTACACACGGCATGGGGACTGGCTGGCCTGGATCTGTGCGGTGGTGACGGCGGGAATGCTGGCGTTGGGCTATGCGCGGCCACGTTTCGCGCGGCAAAGGGCAGTACACTAGACAGGCGCGCTGCTGAAGCGGCGCTTGATTGGATTCGAACAAGCTATGTTGAGTGACCTTGAATTTTCTTACTCCCCGGTCCGCGAGAAGGTGCGTGATCTGCGGGAGTATCTTTGACTCGCCCCGACTGACAAAAGAGCTGGCTGTGCTGGAGCAGAAGATTTCCGATCCGAGCGTGTGGGCGGATGCGGCGAAGTCGCAGCCATTGATGCGCGAACGGAAGAGGTTGGAGTCGCTGCTTGCTGATGATGCGGATTTAGGCAATCGCACCGGCGATATTGAGGCTTACTTTGAGCTGATGCGCGAAGGTGAGATTTCGGTTGAGGACGAGGTCAAGAAGTTGATCGAGTCGCTTTCGGCGCATGTGGAAGCGCTCGAGTCCAAGACGATGCTTTCGGAGGAGACTGATCCGCTGAACGCGATCGTGACGGTGCATCCGGGCGCAGGTGGAACGGAGAGCCAGGACTGGGCCGAGATGCTGATGCGGATGTATCTGCGCTGGGCGGAACGGCAGGGCTTCAAGACAGAGATCAACGAGCTGCAGGATGGTGACGAAGCCGGCATCAAGTCTGCGACGTTTACGATCACTGGCGAATATGCGTATGGGCTGCTCGCGGGTGAGACGGGTGTGCATCGGCTGGTGCGGATTTCGCCGTTCGATTCGGCCAAGCGACGGCATACGAGTTTTGCCAGCGTGTTTGTGAGCCCGGAGATTGATGACTCGATCGTGATCGACATCAAGCCGGATGATCTGCGGATTGATACGTACCGCTCGGGTGGCAAAGGTGGACAGCATGTGAACACGACCGACTCGGCGGTGCGGATTACGCATCTGCCGACGGGGCTGGTGACGGGTTGCCAGAACGAGCGTTCGCAGCATAAGAACAAGGATCGCGCGATGAAGATGATGCGGTCGAAGCTGTATGAGTACGAGCTGGACAAGAAGAAAGCGACCGCACGCAAGCTCGAGGACTCGAAACTGGAGATTAATTTCGGATCGCAGATTCGTAGTTATGTGCTGCAGCCGTATCGCATCGCCAAGGACCTGCGCACGCGGGTTGAAGTGGGTGATGTGGATGCGGTGCTGGATGGAGCGTTGGAGCCGTTTATTCGGGGGTATTTGAAGATGCGGCGCGAAGGTGGAGTTCCGGCGGCAGTCGTGGACGAAGACGTGTGACAAGCGTCATGTTCACGGGTTGACGAAATGCACTGGTGAGTTTGGCGTCGCGGTTGGGATACTCTTTGCAGAACGAAAAATAGTTTTGCGAAGGAGATGGCTGTGACGATCGAGAAGCCTGATTATGGTGTGGATGCGCCAGCTGTGATGCGGAACTTTTTCGTGTTTGGGACGCTGGCGCTGGTGCTGGCCGTGGTGTTGCCACCGGTGCTTCACTTCGGCAAGGTGGACGTAGCGACCAGGCCGACGTTTGGTTGGCCGGCTGGATCGCTGCTCGTATCGGGATTTTTGTTCTTGCTGTATGTCAAGGTGGGTAAGTTCCGGCATCGGGATTTCATGCTGGGGATGCATACGTGGCGCGGGGATGAGCAGGTGCTCGATGTGGGATGCGGGCGTGGGTTGCTGCTGGCGGGTGCGGCGCAGCGGCTGACGACGGGGCATGCGACGGGGATCGACTTGTGGTCAAACGTGGATATGGGCGGGAACTCGGAGCAGGCTACGGCGAGGAACCTGGCGATTGAAGGCGTGGCGGAGAAGTGCTCGCTGGTGACGGGTGGAGCGCAGGCGATGCCGTTCCAGAGCGCGAGCTTCGATGTGATTGTGTCGAATCTCTGCTTGCACAACATTTATGACCGTCCGACGCGGATGAAGGCGTTGCACGAGATTGTGCGGGTGCTGAAGCCGGGTGGAGTGGCGCTGATTTCGGACTACCAGCTGACGGGCCAGTATGCGGAGGAGTTTCTGCAGACGGGGCTGACGGTGGAGAAGAAGTGGGGAAGCTTTGCGACGACGTTTCCACCGTTGCGAGTAGTGGTTGCGCGCAAGCTGTAGGGCTAGTCGTTTTTGCCTTCGAGCCAGCGGTGCAGCCAGCTGATGTGCAGGTCGAGCGCGAGCGCGGTGTAGCTGAGCATTTCGTGCCAGACGCGTTGCGCGGCGTCGAGGTCGTCGATGTGGCCGAGGGGGGCACGCGGTGAGGTGTAGACGTTGAGCCCGGCGCGGCGGCAGAGGAGCTCGATGCGGAAGAGGTGGGTGCCGTCCGAGACGACGACGATGTGGTTGAAGTGGTGGTCGGACGCGATGGCGGCCAGGCGCTGGACCTGCTGCTCGGTGTCGAAGGAGTGGGTTTCGGGGATGATGCGTTCGAAGGGGATGCCGTTGGCGAGGAGGTAGTCGCGACCGACGCCGCCCTCGGTCTTGCCGGAGTCCTTGTCGGAGCCTCCGCCTAGAGTGATGATGGTGGGCGCGATGCCCTTGTTGTACAGCGAGACGGCTTTGTCGAGGCGGGCGTGGAGGACAGGTGAGGGACGGCCGGCGTACTCGGCTGCACCGAAGACGGCGATGGCGTCGGCGGGTTGGGCGTTGTCCACGGCGGCCGTGGCGCTGATGTTGTGATAGACCCAGGCGAACCAGATGGCAACGACGATGAGGCAGGCAAGGAGGATGGCTCGCAGCAGGTTGGCTGCGAACGATGGGCGCCGTTTGGGCTTGGTAGCTGTGTCCGCGGTTGTTGTCATCCGGCAGAAGAGTGGATCGTTCTTAGTATCGGCGAGAATGCGCGTGGAAGCCAGCGCGGGCTCGATCGGAGTGCGATGAACCTAGTGCTGGAGGGCGAGCGCGATCTCGTGGGTGGGGATGGCGCCTTCGCGGAGGATCATCCAGGAATTGCCGCCGCCGGAGAGATCGACGATGGTGGTGCCGACGCTGCGGGCGGTGGGTCCGCCATCGACGATGAGCGGGATCTTGTCGCCGAACTGCTCGCGGACGCAGGCGGCGTAGGTGCATTCGGGAAGGCCGCGGAGGTTGGCGGAGGTGGCGGTGATGGGCAGGCCGAGGGTGCGGACGACGTCGCGGCAGAGCTGGGACTCGGGGACGCGGATGGCGACGTTGCCGGTGTTGGCGGTGACGCGCAAGGGGAGCTTGGAGCCGGCCTTGACGACGAGAGTGAGCGGGCCAGGCCAGAAGCGCTCGGCTAGCCTGTCGAACGCGGTGTCGATGTCGCGGGCGAGTTCGTAGGCGTGCGCGACATCGTCGATGAGTAGCGAGAGGGGCTTGTGGCGGGCGCGGGTTTTGAGGTCGTAGATGCGGTCGACGGCGCGGAGGTTTACGGGGTCGACGGCGAGGCCGTAGAAGGTGTCGGTGGGCAGAGCGACGACGTGGCCGGCCTGCAGCGAGTTGACGACCTGGGCGACGAGATGCGGCTCTGGCTCGTCCGGGTGAATGCGAAGGACTTCAGCGTTCAGCAAAGAGGACCCCCAACTTGAGACTTTATCGCATCTGAGAGTGGAGGGGTGATGGGGGAAGCTGCGCGTACACTGAGGCGATGGATTTGGGAGTTGCGATTACGAGCCGGACGAACGCGCGGGTGAAGGCGCTGCGGGCGGCGTTTAGCGGAAAGGCTTCGCGAGCCGGGGAGATGGTTGGGATTGAAGGCGAGCATCTGATTGCGGAGGCGCTGCGGTCGGGGGTGCGGCTCGAAACGGTTTTTGTGCGCGAGGGGAGTGAGCGGGTGCTGGGGCGGCTGGGGTTGAAGGCGCAGGATGTGGTGCTGCTGGGGGCGGATGCGTTTGACAGTGCGGTGGGGACGGAGTCGCCGCAGGGGATTGCGGCTACCTTGGCGATTCCTGCGGTGGTTGAGGTGGAGGCGGCGAAGGTTGAGATGGTGCTGGTGCTGGAGGCGCTGCAGGACCCGGGAAATGTGGGGACGCTGCTGCGGTCGGCGGAGGCGTTTGGGGTTTCGGTGGTGATGATGACTCCGGAGTGCGCGAACGTTTGGGGGCCGAAGGTGATGCGGGCTTCGGCGGGATCGGTGTTTCGGGTGCCGATGCTGCGGGCGCCGCTGAGAGAGATTGCGGAGCGGCTGAAGGGGTTCGATGTGCGCGTGTTTGCCGCCGTGGCGCAT
>JAZKBC010000150.1:30802-39215 GCA_040388825.1 Acidobacteriota bacterium
CGGTTTCATTCTGGCGTTTCTGTCACTGTTTGACGCGGGTGCGCGCGTGGCGGTGATGATTGGCAATGAGGGTGCCGGGTTGACAGGGGAAGCGGTGGCGATGGCCGATGCGCTGGTGACGATTCCTTGTGCGACGGAGAGCCTGAACGCGGCCGTTGCGGGGTCGACGATTCTGTATGAAGCGATGCGGCAGCGGATGGCGCTGGAGAAGACGCGATGAGCCTGTTTGCGCCGGATATGAGCGGCGTGGCGGCGGCCAAGCAGCGGGCTCCGCTGGCGGAGAGGATGCGGCCGCGGACGCTGGAAGAGTTCTTTGGGCAGACGCATCTGCTGGCGGAAGGCAAGCCGCTGCGGTTGCAGATCGAGCGGGACGATTCGGCGTCGTTGATTTTCTGGGGGCCGCCGGGAGTGGGGAAGACTACGCTGGCGAAGATTATTGCCAACGTGACTTCGGCCAGCTTTATTGAGTTCTCGGCGGTGCTGAGTGGGATCAAAGAGATCAAGAACGTGATGGTGGAGGCGGAGAAGGCCGCGCAGTTTGGTTCGCGGACGATCCTGTTTGTGGATGAGATTCATCGGTTCAACAAGGCGCAGCAGGATGCGTTTCTGCCGTATGTGGAGCGGGGATCGATTCGGTTGATTGGAGCGACTACCGAGAATCCTTCGTTTGAGATTAATGCTGCTCTGCTGAGCCGGTGCCGGGTGTACACGCTGCGGGCGCTGGAGCAGGAAGAGGTGATGGCGCTGGTGGATCGGGCGCTCAAGGATTCGGAGCGCGGGCTTGGTCAGCTTGGACTTGAGGCTGAGGAGGGTGCGCTGGAGGCGATTGCTTCCTACTCGTCGGGCGATGCGCGGAATGCTTTGAATGCACTGGAGGTTGCGGCCAAGCTGGCTGACGGTCGTGGTGAGAAGGTGATTACCAAGGCGATTGCCGCGGAGGCGCTGCAGCAGCGGGTGCTGCTCTATGACAAGAAGGGGGAGCAGCATTACGACTTGATTTCGGCGTTGCACAAGAGCGTAAGGAACTCGGATGCGGATGCCTCCTTGTACTGGCTGGGGCGGATGCTGAAGGCCGGTGAGGACCCGATGTTTGTGGCGCGGCGCGTGGTGCGGATGGCCGTGGAGGATATTGGGCTGGCGGCACCGGAGGCGCTGAATCTCTGTTTGAGTGCGCGGGATGCGATGCATTTTCTGGGGTCTCCTGAAGGGGAACTGGCGCTGGCGCAGGCGGTGGTGTACCTGGCGCTGGCTCCGAAGTCGAATGCGGTTTATACGGCGTTTGGCGAGGTGCTGGCGGACATTGAGGCGCGGCCTGCCGAGCCGGTGCCGCTGCATCTGCGCAACGCTCCGACGAAGCTGATGAAGGAGCTGGACTACGGCAAGGGGTACCAGTACGCGCACGATGTCGAGGGCAAGGTGGCGGCGATGGAGTGTCTGCCGGAGGGGCTGCGGGAGCGGCGGTATTATGTGCCGACGTCCGAGGGGCGGGAGAAGCTGCTCGCGGCTCGGATGGAGGAGATTCGGCGGTTGAAGGGAGAGTAGGGGTACCCCCCTCCCCCGTACTTTGGTCCTAAAATCCTCAGCCGATGGGGGTTAGGTCTGGACCTGGATCTGGATCCAGCACCTCTCCATAGACAGGTCCCAAGCGATCTTCTTCCAAGCTCGAGAGCAAGCTGGAATTGATGCTTGCAGAGGAGTAGCCCCCATCTTTCTTCGTCCATGACGAACTGGCTAGCCAAGCAGTATGAACTGCGACCTTCTCAATCAAGCGATCATGCTGCAGGAGATACCAAGTCTTTTTGTGGGGAAAAGCGATCCAAAGGTTCTTTCCGCGATATTTTGCGTCAATAGTCAATCGCGACTTGAGTTGAACTCTGAGAGTGGTTTGACCATCGATGTGGTAGGCGAGGAAGTCGGCACCCAGCCAATCGTCGGCTAGCTTAATGCAGTTGAAGCCAAACTCGGCGAGAGTAGCTGCAATTTTCTGGAAGTTGAAGAGTTCTTTTTGGCGGCCACTGAGCTCTTTGTAAGGGACTTTTCGGAAATTTCTGCAGGTTTCGAGCAACACACCCTCCGATTCCTCTCATTACCTACTTCAATTATCAATGTTTCAGCCTAGCAAGTGGGCCAAGTCTATCTTCCACGTTTTGATTGAGTTACGACCTGTAGCCTCTTGACAGCATTTGGAAGGCTTTGGGATTGAAAGGTACGAGCGGTTTGCGAGGACCGTTCGGCATGGCGGTTCTTTGACTTCGCAGTGCAAAGTTCGCGCTGTTTCGGTCGAGATGACGGAGTTGGCGGTGGTTTAGGACGGGTGGTGCGTGCGGCAGAGGTTCCCACTCATGACGATGATGCCGTCATGAATGGGCCACCCGGCGGTTGGAACAGCGGGTCCTCTCCGAGGATGACAGACAGAAAGGCAACTACAGAGTCCTCTTGAGGATGACGACTCGAGCTTTCTCGCTGTAGAGACAGCTTCAGTGGCTGGCCGCTATGTCGCGCCTTCAGCGCTCTGGGTTGTTGTTGGCCCTGTACCTGGGGCTTCGCCCCAGGCTGGGATATGTCGGGCCTTCAGCCCTTGAACTGCGGCTACTGGTCGGGGGACTTGGTGTCTTTGTCGATGGCTTTGGAGACTGCGTCCTTGGTGAGGAGTTCGGGGAGGACGTCGGGGTTGGAGGTGGGGCCGGCGGGGTAGATGACGTAGGTGGGGACTCCGCTGCGGCCGAGGCTGGAGAGGGCGTTGGTGATGGCGGGGTCGTATTGGGTCCAGTCGGCTTTGAGGAGGATGAAGTGGTGGCTGATGAGCTGGGTGTCGATGTCGGCTGACTGGAGGACGGCGCGCTCGTTGACCTGGCAGGAGAGGCACCAGGCGGCGGTGAAGTCGATGAAGACAGGCCTGCCGGAGGCGCGGGCGGCGGCGAAGGACTCGGGGGTCCAGGGGTCCCAGTGGAGGGTTTCTATGGTGACCTTGCGGAGGGGTAAGGCAAGGGCGAAGGCGATGAGGAGGATGGCCGCGATGGCGGACTTCCACTGGCCGGGCCACTTGGAGAGGGTCCAGCCGGCGATGGCGAGGATGAGATAGCAGCAGAGGAGCGGGATCATGCGGTCGACACCGTCCTTGCCGTGGAGCTGGCCGTAGACCCAGGTGAGCCAGATGGCGGAGCCGAAGAGGAAGAGCGAGGTGAACTGCTTGAGGGTTTCCATCCAGGCGCCGGGCTTGGGGAGGATGCGCGTCCACTGGGGCTGCATGGCGAGGAGAAGGTAGGGGAGCGCCAGGCCGAGGGCGAGGGCGGTGAAGACGAGGAAGGTGACCCAGGCGGGTTGGGCGAGGGCGAAGCCTACGGCGGCTCCCATGAGGGGGGCCATGCAGGGAGTGGCGACTACGGTGGCGAGGACTCCGGTGAAGAAGCTGCCGGCGAGGCCTTGTTTGTTGGCGAGGTCGTTGCCGGTAGAGGTGAGGGAGAGGCCGATTTCAAACTGGCCGGCCATGGAGAGGCCGAGGAAGAAGAGCAGCGAGGCCAGGATTGCGACGAAGCCAGGGGACTGGAGCTGGAAGCCCCAGCCTAGCTGGCGGCCGCCGGCTTTGAGGATGAGGAGCGTGGCTACGATGGCCCAGAAGGAGACGAGGATGCCTAGCGTGTAGACGAGGCCCTGCAGGCGCTGGCGGGACTTTTCCTGGTTGCCGGAGTTGACCAGAGCGAGGCCCTTGAGGAAGAGGACCGGGAAGACGCAAGGCATGAGGTTGAGGATGATGCCGCCGATGAAGGCCAGGCCGAGAGCGCCGAGGAGGGTGACGTCGGTGGAGGAGCCGGAGCCTGTGGTTGTGGGCTTGCCGGGGGCGGCGGGGGGTGGCTCGCCGGGGGTGACGGGGACGGTGATGTCGTAGGCTTCGGTGTCAGAGAACTTGGCGAGGACGTGGATGGTTTTGGGGAGGGAGGTGGAGTCTTTGGCTCGCTGGAGCCAGACGCGGATGCCGTCGGGGGTGGACTGGGCGTCCTGCGAGGCGGCGTTTTCGATGACGTCCTGGTCGAAGGGGTAGATCTCGGCTTCCTGCTGGGTGTCGCCGGTGTGGAGGGTGAGGAGGATCTGGTGGACTCCGCCGGTGGCTGTCGCGGACATGCGGGCGGGGAGGGGCTGCGGGAGGTTTTTGAGGGCCTGGCCGAGGGCGCCGACCTGCTGGGGTTCGGGGAGGGGGCCGGGAACTACGTTGAGGTCGAGGCCTAGGTGGGCCTTGCCGGGGAGGCACTGCTGGGCGCAGACGAGCCAGGTGACTTTGGCATCGAGGTGGATCTTGCCGGGCTTGAGGGAGGGCGAGGCGGTGAGGGTGATGGGGAAGACGGCCTGGTCTTCGTAGCCGAAGTCCATGAGGGGGCCGAGGGGGAGCTGGTCGGGTGGGGTGAAGTGGAGCGGAGAGGCGGTGAGGCCTTTGGGGAGGGTCCAGGTGATGGCGGGGGGCTCGCCGGAGTCGCCGGCGTTGAGCCAGTAGACGTGCCAGTGCTCTTCGAGAGTGAGGACGAGGCCGATCTGCAGGGTTCCGCCGGGAGCGATGTTGGGGGAGAGCGAGGTGATCTCGGCGGTGAGGTGCTCGGCTTTGACAGGGCCGGGGCCGCCGTCGCCTACGGAGACGATCTGGGCTTTCGCGGTGGTGAGCGAGATGGCTGCGATGAGAGCGAGGAGGCAGCGGCGGAGGCCCAGCTTGGTCGATCGGGTCATGGGTTTTATTGTAGTGGCGAGTTGGGGAAGGTGGGTGTTTGCTGTCACTGGTGCGGCTGCGGGCAGAATACGGAGGTTCTTCGCTGCGCTCAGAATGAGGGGTCTGATAAGACCGGGGTTGGGACGCGTGCTTCTGTCTGCCGATTGAAGACGGTCAAGGCTTTTTGAAGGTTAGGCGGCGGTGTTCGATGAAGATGCAGCGGTCCATGACTACGTTGATGTTGTGCTTTTCGGCTTTTTGGGCGGCAGGGAGGTTGATGATGCCTAGCTGGGTCCAGAGGTTAGTGAGGCCGAGGGCGATCATCTCGTCAACGATGTCGGGGATGAAGTAAGGGAGGCGGAAGACGTTGACGACGTCGGGTTTGACGGGGAGCGAGGCGAGGGTGGGGTAGGCTTTTTCGCCGAGGGCGGAGGAGATGGCCGGGTTGACCGGGAGGATGCGGTAGCCGTGCTGCTGCATGTAGGCGGAGACGGAGTTGCTGGCTTTCAGGGGGTTGTCGGAGAGGCCGATAACGGCGAGGGTGCGGGGTTCTGGAGCAGGGAGGCCGAGCGCGGCGGGGAGGCCGAGCATGTCGAGTACGTGGGCCGGATCATTCATGGTGATTGGACGCTGCGGAAGGGGCTGGAGGTGCCGACCGGAGTTGCGGGGTGTTGGTTAGCGTGGAAGAGTACCAAAAGCGATGCACAGAGCGGGCGGTTTGCGGGGCTGGGTTCGTTTACAATCAGAGGTGGTTGGGGCCGATTAGCGGCACCTTCGTGGAGTAGTTTTGCACCGAGATTTGGACCGAGTAAGAAAGCAGTCTGGTGTCATGGGCCGTACGTTGCCCGGACTTGTTGCGACAGGAATGGCCGCTGTGATGTTGCTGGCGGGATGCGGGAACCAGTACCGGCCTGTGGTGAGCGCGATCAATCCGGTGGGGCCCGCGGGCCAGCCGACGAAGTATGCCGTGGTGGTGTCGAACCCCGGGCCTGGACTTCTGGGCCTGGTGACGTTCGTGGATTTCTCGGGCGATACGGTGCTTTCGACGCCGTCGATCCTGACGAATCCTTCTTACTTCCAGATTACTTCGGACGGTACAGAAGGTTTTGTGGTGAATCCGCTGGGATCGCTGAACGCATTTGGACTGGGCAATCCGACCAGCCTGCAGACCAAGGATGTGGTGCAGGCGACGCTGCCGGCGGGATTGAATCCGGTGAGCATTTCAGCGATTCTGCCGAACGGACTTTCGACGACACTGTTTATCCCAGAGACACAGACTGCGACACAGCCGGCAAGTATCGCAATTTTGAATACGACGGGGCCGTCGCTGCTGCAGCAGTTGGTGGTTGCGGATAACCCGGTGTACGTTGTGGGATCGAACCAGGCGCCGCGCGTTTATGCGATCAGCCAGGGATCGGTGGCTGGAGCGAACGGATCGGTGGCGTCGCTTGAAGCTGCGACACCGCTGTCGATTTCGGCGACGATTCCGGTGGGCGTGAAGCCGGTTTATGGCGTGATGACTGGGGATACTCGCCGGGCGTTCATCCTGAACCAGGGTTCGGGCACGGTTTCGGTCATCAACGTGGTGAACAACGGTCTGGATTCGACGACGCCGGTGATTCCGGCGGCGGGAACGATTGGGACGAATCCGGTGTGGGCCGATCTTTCGCCGAAGACTTCGCAGTTGGTGGTGCTGAGCGCAGGCGATGGAACGCATGCGGGATCGTTGGCGATTGTGAACATTCCGCTTTGCACAACGACGACGCAGACCAATAACCCGAACTGCAACGCCGCGAATCCGGTGGACGCTGTGGGCTTTGGGCAGGTGCAGGCTTCGGTGCCGGTTGGGATCAACCCGACTATGGTGTCGGTGCTGCAGGATGGCACGGCGGCGTACGTGGTGAACCAGAAGGACTCGACCGGGCAGTGCGCTTCGGGCGAGGGCTCGGTGAGCGTGGTGAGCCTGGTGTCGGATACGGTGACGGCGACGATCTGTGGTGTGTCGAGTGCAAACGCGACGCAGACAGCGACGACTTCTCCGAACAATATCTATGGGCATCCGAACACTATCGCGGCCGTTACCGGCGCTCCGACGGGGAAGGTTTATGTGACTTCGCCGGATAACCAGTTCCTGACGGTGATCTATACCGATACGAATACGGTGCAGACGCATATCAACCTGCGAGGGCTTGGATTGCGGGTGCTATCTACTTCGCCTTAGAGACAGAGTGCAGAGCGTGAAAAAGGCCGCCCGGTGGGCGGCCTTTTTCGTGCGTGGGTGGCGGGCGAAGGGAGGTCGCGTGGCCAGCAGTAACAGTGGGTGGTCCTGTTGCACCCTTGCCCGGACAATACAGGTATCCTTCGCTTCGTTCAGATGCGGGGCATGGAGGGTGGTTGCTACGTGGCGATGAGGTGGGCGGTGTCGAGAACTAAAAGGAGGATGCGGCGGAGGGCTAGTTCGCGACCGGTGGGGTCGTAGGTTTCGGAGAGGGTGTGGATGCCGGTGCCGACGCCTCCGCAGCCGATGGCCAGGGCGGGGATGTTGAGGGAGAGAGGGAGGTTGGCGTCGGTGGAGCCGATGTGGGGTTCGGTGGGGATCTGGAGGTGGCGGTCGACGACTTTGAGGCTGGTGAAGAGAGGGGAGCTGGGGGCGAGGGCGCCGGAGGGGCGGTCGCCGATACGTTCGACGGAGAAGCGGATTTCGGCGGTGGCTGGAGTTGAGGCGAAGGTTTCGATGCTGGCTGCAAATGTTTGCAGGATGGAGAGTTCAAGGCGGTCGAGATGGAGGGAGGAGGTGCTGCGGAGGTCGAGGTCGGCGGAGGCGGTGGAGGGGATGGAGTTGATGCTGGTGCCGCCGCGGATGGTGCCGACGTTGAGGGTGGTGCGGGGTTTGGTCGGGAGATGGAGTTGGGCGATCTGGGTGAGGGATTGGGCGAGGGCGAGGATGGGGTTGGGGCGGCCGGCGTCGGCCCAGGAGTGGCCGCCGGGGCCGTGGACGGTGAGACGGAGGCGGCGGCTGCCGAGGGCGCGGTCGACGACGGTGCCGGTGCCGGAGCCTTCGAGGGCGATGGAGCTGCGGATGCGCTGGAACCAGGGGGAGTCCGAAGAGAAGAGGTGGCGCATGCCGCGGAGGTCGCCTTCGCCTTCTTCGCCGACGTTGGCGGCGAAGAGGATGGGGGCGGCGGGGGTGATTTTGGCGTGCTGCAGGGCCGCAGCGATGGCAAGGAGAGCGGTGAGGCCGGCGCCGTTGTCGCTGGCGCCGGGGCAGAGGATGCGGGGGCCGTCTTCGGTTGGGGTGCAGTCGGTTTCGGGAGGGAAGACTGTGTCGAGGTGGGCGCTGAGCAGGAGGCAGGGCGTGGCATTTGGCCCAGGGGCTGAAGCCCCCGCGCCTTCAACGGTGTTGTGAGACCCAAGGCTGAAGCCTTGGGGTACCTGATCGTGCCGGGGGGCGGCGGGGAGTTCGGCGAGGGTGTTGCCGATGGTGTCGAGGTGGGGGTTGTGGAGGTTGAGGGTGCGGAATTTTTCGAGGAACCAGTGGGCGCGGGCGGTTTCGTGGAAGGGGGGAGCGGGGATGGCGAGGAACTCGAGCTGCCAGCGGCGGAGGGTGGGTTGGTGGAGGTGGAGCCAGGAGAAGGCGCGGTGGATGGCGCGGTCTTCGGCGAGGGCGGTGATGCGGCGGAGGGCGGTGGTCACTGGGGGTCTCCGTAGTCGACGGAGACG
>JAZKBC010000150.1:39225-44259 GCA_040388825.1 Acidobacteriota bacterium
GGCCGCGGGCGGGAGCGGTGGGGCCGGCGGCTTTGCGGTTGTGGGCAGCGAGGATGGCCGGGATGCAGTTCGGAGGGAAGGCGCCGCGGCCGATTTCTACGAGGGTTCCTACGATGTTGCGGACCATGTGGTGGAGGAAGCCTGAGCCGGTGATCGTGAAGGTCAGGGTTTCGGGGGTGCGGTGGAGGGTGGCGGCGTGGATGGTTTTGGTGGGGTTTGGGGCTGAAAGGGTTGGAGGGGCTGGCGGGGGCGAAGGTTCGTGCAGGTCCTTCGACTCCGGCTCGCAAAGGCGCGAGCCTTCGCTCAGGATGACGGGCATTTGTTCTGCGCTTCTTTGGGTGAGGTCGGGGTCGGAGGCGGCGAAGCTGGTGAAGTTGTGGGTGCCGAGGAGGTCGGCGGCGGCTTGCTGCATGGCGGCGAGGTTGAGAGGGAAGCGGCAGTCCCAGAGGTAGGGGGACTGGAAGGGGGGGCAGATGCGGTCGGTGTCTGCGGTGCCGCTGGCTTCGGGGCGGCGTTCGAAGATGCGGTATTCGTAGGTTTTCTGGAGGGCGGAGAGGCGGGCGTGGAAGGTTTCGGGGACTTGTTCGGCGGAGAGGATGCGGATGCTGGGCGGGAGGATACGGTTGAGGGCGCGGTGGAGGTTGGCGGCGGGGATGGGGGAGTGGAGGGTGACGGAGGCGACCTGGGCGAGGGCGTGGACGCCGGCGTCGGTGCGGCCGGAGCCTTGCGGGAGAACGGCTTCGCCGGTTATGTCGTGGAGCGCTGCGGCGAGGGTGCCCTGGATGGTGGGGAGATGGGGTTGGACCTGCCAGCCGTGGAAGGTGGTTCCGTCGTAGGCGAGGGTGAGCTTCCAGTGGGGCACAAGAAAGAGTGTAGAGCGTAGAGAGTAGAGCGTAGAGGGGCCGTGGCGGGGAACTATACTGGAGTGAAGAAATTGCCTTTTGGAATCGATGAATAGTCGGGCTGGAACCAAGGAGCCGTTCGAGGCGTATGTACCTTTGCCGGACTAACGAACATTCGGGAATTTGAAGTGCGAATCCTCGACGCGCAGGCGCGGGGCTGGAGATTGAACGTGAGATTGAGGCATTGGCAGGCTGCGGCTTGTGTGGCCATGATGAGTTTGAGCACGCTGCAACAGGTGGGCGTGGCCCAGCAGGTTAGCCCGACGGCTCCGGCGAAACCGGCGACGGTGCAGAACGATACGACGGGGACGGCTGGATTGCCGCAGGCTCCGGCGCCGAAGTACACCGAGCCGCTGTACCTGCGGCCTACGGGCACGGACTACACCCAGGGCAAGGAGTGGTTTCCGAATCCGCTGAACTGGTACACGCCGACGGCGTATCCGGCGGCTCGGCTGAGCAATACGCCGAAGCTGGATGACCTGTTGAAGGATGGCAAGATCGAGCTGAGCTTGAGCGATGCCATTACGCTGGCGCTCGAGAACAACTACGACATCGCGATTGAGCGGATCAATTTGGATATCGCGGATACGGATCTGCTGCGGGCGAAGGCGGGATCGTTCCTGCGTGGGGCACCAGCGGGTGTGGTGACAAATACGCTGGGCGGATCGGGAACGGTGACGGGTGGTGGGCCGGGGGGAACTTCGGTCGGCAGCGGCGGTGCTGGTTCGGGTGCGAATGGGCTGGTGCTGAGCACGAATGGCGGCGGGCCGAGCCCGGAGCTGCGGGATCCAACGCTGACAGGGCAGATTTCGTATGAAGCGACGAACGCTCCTTGCACGAACGGACTGTGCGGAACGACGACCTCCACGTATACGGACACGTCGACGTTCGATTTCAACTACACGCAAGGGTTTGTAACGGGTTCGCAGCTGACGGTTGGGTTCAACAATAGCCGCGTAGATTCAAACAACCCGTTCAGCAGCTACAGTCCGGACATCAACACGAACTTTCGTGCGCAGGTGACGCAGCATCTGCTGCAGGGATTCGGTCCCGGGATCAACGGGCGATTCATTGTGCAGGCGAAGAATAACCGTCGAATTACCGATTCGGCGTTCCGGCAGCAGCTGCTTTATACGGTCAACCAAGTGGAGAACATTTACTGGGGACTGGTGAGTGCGTATGAGGATGAGCAGGCCAAGGAGCGGGCGCTGGGGCAGTCGACCCAGCTAAGCGAGGACAACCGGAAGCAACTGCAGATTGGAACGCTGGCACCGCTGGATGTGGTGAACTCGGATGCTTCGGTAGCGGCGGACAAGCAGGCGCTGATTGCGTCGCAGTCGAGCCTGGAGTATCAGCAGCTGATTCTGAAGCAGGCGATTGCCCGGAACCTGAATGATCCTCAACTGGCTGCGGCGCCGATTATTCCGACCGATCGCGTGGCGTTGGACCGGTTGCCGGAAGAGGACATGCAACTCGAGGACCTGGTGCGTGAGGCATACCAGAACAATCCGCAGATTGAGCAGGCAGTGCTGGCGATGAAGAACAACGAGATCACCATTCGGGGCGAGAAAAATGGTTTGCTGCCGACGCTGGACGCGTATGCGTTCTATGGCGCTAGCGCGGTGGCCGGCGGTCTGAATCCGAATTTGAATCCGGTGTTTGGTGCGCCGGGAGCTGCGCCGGGGTCGTATGGAAATGCGATTGGGAATTTGTTCAACAGCTCGGAGCCGGATAAGGGTATTGGTGTGAACCTGACGATCACGCTGCGGAACCGGGTGGCGCAGGCGGACCAGGCGCGGTCGCAGATGGAGTTGCGGCAGAGCCAGATGCGGTTGCAGCAGCTTTATACGCAGATTCGGATCCAGGTGATCAACGAGCAGTATGCGTTGACCAATGATCGGGCGCAGGTTGCGGCGGCGCAGGCTTCGCGGGATTATGACGCGCAGAGCCTGGAGGCCGAGCGGAAGAAGTATCGGCTGGGTGCGTCGACGACGGCGAACGTGCTGCAGCAGGGACGGACGCTGGCTGGAGCGGAGAATTCGCTGATTTCGGCGACGGCGGCTTATGCGAAGGATCGGGCGGCGTTGCGGCAGTTGCTGTCGACGACACTGACGGATTATGGGATCAGTATTACGGAGGCGGCCGCGGGAACGGTGGGGCAAGCTCCGGTGATTCCGGGGCTGACGGCACCGAAGCCGCCGGCGGCGCCGAAGCCGATTGAGGCGACGCCGTAAGCAGGAAGTGGGTTGTTGCGGATTGGGAAGGCTCGGGCTTCGGCTCGGGTCTTTTGCTTTGGAGAACGCTTAGACTGGAGAGATGAGTGAAGAGACGATGAATGGTTTGGCGGGTTCGGCTTCGGCGTACTTGCGGTCGGCGCGGCATCAGCCGGTGGATTGGATGGAGTGGGGAGCGGAGGCGTTTGCGAAGGCTGCCGCGGAGAACAAGCCGGTGCTGCTGGATATCGGGGCGGTGTGGTGTCACTGGTGCCATGTGATGGATCGCGAGAGCTATGAGGCGGCGGAGACGGCGGCCGTGATCAATGAGAATTTTGTGGCCGTGAAGGTGGATCGCGATGAGCGGCCGGATGTCGACTCGCGGTACCAGACGGCGGTGGCGGCTATTAGTGGACAAGGAGGATGGCCGTTGACGGCGTTTCTGACTCCGGATGGGAAGCCCTTTTTTGGGGGGACTTACTTTCCACCGGATGACCGGTATGGGCGGCCTAGTTTCAAGCGGGTGTTGCTGACGATGGCTTCGGCTTACAAGGAGCGGCCGGAGGAGGTGTTTGAGACCGCGGCGAGTGTGATGGGGGCGATTGAGCATAACGAGACTTTTTCGGGGAAGGCGGGGAACCCGGGGGCTCCGCTGCTGGGGAAGATGATCGATGCTGCGGTGGGGCAGTTCGATGAAAAGAATGGAGGGTTTGGATCGCAGCCGAAGTTTCCGCACTCGGGGGCGATTGATTTGTTGATCGATGCGGCGGCTCGGGGTGGAGAGCGGGCGGATGCGGCGAAGAATGTGGTGGGGATTACGCTGGGGAAGATGGCGGCGGGGGGAATCTATGACCAGCTCGCGGGTGGGTTCCATCGGTACTCGGTGGATGAGCGGTGGATTGTGCCGCACTTCGAGAAGATGGCGTATGACAACAGCGAGCTGTTGAAGAATTATGCGCATGCGTTCCAGACGTTTGTGGAGCCGGAGTTTGCGCGGGTGGCGAAGGACATACTGCGGTGGATGGATGAGTGGCTGAGCGATCGCGAGCTGGGCGGGTTTTATGCGTCGCAGGATGCGGACGATTCGCTGGAAGATGACGGCGACTACTTTACGTGGACTCGCGATGAAGCGAAGGCGGTGCTGACGCCGGAGGAGTTGGAGACGGCTAGTGTATGGCTGAATCTGCGGGCGGTGGGGGACATGCACCATAATCCGCAGAAGAATGTACTGCACCGGGTGGCTACGGCGGACATGATTGCGAAGGCCACGGGGCGGCAGGTGGAGCGGGTGCGGGGGCTGATGGAGTCGGCGAAGGAGAAGATGTATGCGGCGCGGTTGCTGCGGAAGACTCCTTATGTGGACAAGACGGTTTACACGGGGTGGAACGGGATGTGCGTCTCGGCTTATCTCGCGGCGGGGCGGGCGCTGGGTGTGAAGGGCGCGGTGGCGTTTGCGCTGAAGTCGCTGGATCGGGTGATTGATTCGGCGTGGAGTGTTGAGTCGGGGTTGGCGCATGTGGTGGCTTATGGCGAAGGCGGATCGGCGGCTCGGATTGCGGGTGTGCTGGATGACTATGGGTTTGTGGCCAATGCGGCGTTGGATGCGTGGGAGGCTACGGGGGAGATGAAGTACTTCGAGGTGGCGAAGGCGATGGGGGATGCGATGCTGGCGCGGTTCTATGACGCGGTGGGCGGAGGGTTCTTCGACGCGGAGCAGGATGCGAATGCGATTGGGGCGTTGAGTGCGCGGCGGAAGCCGTTGCAGGACTCGCCGACGCCGGCGGGGAATGCTACTGCTGCAACGCTGATGCTTCGGCTGGCGGCGCTGACGGGCGAGGCGGTTTATGCGACTCGAGCGGAGGAGACGCTGGAGACGTTTGCGGGCGTTGTGGAGCACTTTGGGCTGTATGCGGCGAGCT
>JAZKBC010000150.1:44269-45039 GCA_040388825.1 Acidobacteriota bacterium
CTGGCGCTGCGGCGGGCGGTGGAGGGTCCGGTGCAGGTTTGCGTGATTGGGGACGATGCGGTGGCGAAGGAGCTGGAAGTGGCGGCGATGGCGCGGTATGCGGTGAACAAGAGTGTGGTGCGGTTGCGGTGGGAGCAGATGGGAGCGTTGCCGCCGGCGTTGAAGGAGACGCTGCCACATCTTCCGGAGACGGAGGGGAGCGTGGCGGTAGTTTGCAAGGGGACATCGTGTCTGCCTCCGATGAAGAGCGCGGAGGCGTTGGTGGAGTCCCTGGCGGGGTAGCCGTGCTGAAGCGCGGTGTGGCGGGAGCTTTCAATCGTCACGTTTTCGTCACTGGCATAGTCCGGACGGAGCGTCAGGTCATTTTCTTGTCACAGACGTTGCTACTGCGGGCGCGGCGAGGGATGATAGGGGCGTGAAGCGTGTGCGGGGCTGGCACGGACGCGTCGCGGAGATAGCTGCTTACAGGAGGCGTGCGATGCGAAGCGGTTTGGCGTGGAGTGGATGCGCAGCGCTGGCGGTGTTGCTGATGGCAGGCAACGGGCGGACGGCGGGGCTCAGGGGTACGGGTCAGAGCAGCGGCGGGCTGCAGCAGACGTCGCCGACGCCGATGCCGGGAGTGCGGACTGATGCGGGGGTTTCGGGGGTTCCGGGGCCCGGGGCTGGCGATCCGTACAGCAGCAAGATGGCTGCGATGCAGGCGCGGGCGGTACGGGATGACCGTCACAAGAAGCTGGTGGAGGACACGGCGAAGCTGGTGGCGCTTTCGA
>JAZKBC010000150.1:45049-52576 GCA_040388825.1 Acidobacteriota bacterium
AGCTAAAGGTTGAGGTGGATAAGGCTGGGAAGGATGATCTGTCGCTGACAGTGCTGAAGAAGGCGGCGGAGATTGAGAAGCTGGCTCACGATGTGAGGGACCGAATGAAGAACTGAAGCAGGAAGGCGGCAGGAGATGTGGAACTGGTATGCGTTGGGACGAAGCATTGCGGTGACCGCGGCTCTGTTGCCAGGGAGCGTTTCAGGGACCGCCGTTGGTGGCGGAGGGACGGGGGAAGGCAGGGCGCAGCAGACCCCCAAACCGCCCACGGCCGTCATCAAGCCGCATTCGTCCTTCCCGGAGGATGAGCTGGATGTTCGAACGGGAGATCCAACCATGGCGAGGATGCAAGCGGTGCGTGCGCGTGAGCTGCGCGAGGACCGGCACAGACGGCTGGTGCTGGATACGACGCGGCTGGTGCAGGTGTCCTATGAGGTGCACCGGAACGTGGTGAATGCCGGAGAAGATGGGCTGCCGGAAGACCTGGCAGTAAGGCTCTTAGAGATTGAGAAGCTGGCGCACGATGTGGGTCAGCGTATGAAGAACTGAGGCAGCGTGCCGAGTGCTGGGTCGGCTTAGTGGGCGTGAGGAGAAGGAGTGCCGGTGAGGGCGGCGGGGAGATTGAGTTGGGGGTCGGTGGTGGTTGTGGGGGTGGCAGAGGTGCGGAGGGTCTGGATGATCTGCGCTGGAGTCAGGGTGGGATTGGCGGCGTGGAGGAGTGCGGCGGCTCCGGCTACGAGAGCAGCTGAGGCGCTGGTACCCATCGCCTGGGTGTAAGCGGCGTGACCCTGATTGAAGCAGCCAAAGCTTTGGTTGGGATTGGAGGGGAGGCCGTCGGTGGTGTTGGGGAGCCCGGTGGAGCAGGCGCCGGTGATGAATCCGCTGATGGCTGTGTTGGTGGGGCTGGTGGGGTCGCCGGGGCCTTGGGGGTAGTTGCCGCCGGGGGCGGAGATGGCATTAAGGGTTGCGCCGTGGTTGGAGTAGTAGGGGCGGGTGATGGGGCCAGGAGTGCAGGTGGCTCCGGCGGTGAGGTTCTCGGCGCAGGCGGGGTTGGTGGCGGCGGTGACGGCGAGGACGCCGCGGGCCTGGGCGGGGAGTTCGATGAAACGACCGTTGGAGAGGTCGAGGCCGTCGTTGCCGGCGGCTGCGATGAGAGTGGAGCCGGATTGCTGGGCGGCGTAGGTGACGGCGTCGAACTGGGCTTTCCAGCCGGCGCCATCTCCGGTGGAGAGATCGACGATGGAGCCGAGGGAGAGGGCGATGATGTCGGCGTGATTGGCGACGGCGTCCTGAATGCCTTTGAGAACCCAGCTGAGGAGACCGGAGGCCTGGCCGTTTTCGCATTGGGAGATAAGAGATGTTCCGGCGGCGGCGGGGAGGCGTTCGAGGACTTTGATGTTGAGGAGGGACGCTTGAGGGGCTACGCCGATGGTGTTGCCGCCTTGAATTGCGCCGAGGGCGAGGGAGGCTACGAAGGTGCCGTGGCCTTGCTGGTCGGCGGGGGAGCCGTTGTCGCAGGGGGAGGGTTCGCCGGTGGAGGCGGATTGGTCGACTTCGGAGAGGTTGAGGACGAGGTTGGGGGAGATGTCGGGGTGGTTGGGATCGACACCGGAGTCGATGACGGCGATGCGGACGCCAGCGCCGAGGGAGGTGTTCCAGGGACCGATGGCGGGACCGCCGGGAATGCGGGCGCCGTAGCCTCCGGCGGCGATGACGGCCCAGCCGGCGGGGGAGTTGTAGAGGGTGTCCGTGGAGGGCGCGTCGGGTTTGATGAAGATGGTGGGCGAGGTGAGGCGGGGAAGATTAAGGCCATTGGGCTGGGAGATGACGTCAGGGGTTGCGGACGGGAGGGTGGGTGTGGGGAGGTTGAAGGCGGGAGTGCGGATTGGGCTGAGGAGGAGGTGCGCGGTGACGTAGCGGTCGTGGAGGACGGCGGCGACTTCGGGGTGGCGAAGGAGGGTGGTGGTGACTGTGGCTTCGTTGGCCGAGGTGGTGCGGAGTGTGGCGAGGCCGAAGCGAGAGAGATGGAGGACGGGAGAGGCTCCGGTGGAGGCGATGAGGGCGTCGGAGTTGGCGGGGAGCTGGCCGTTGCGGTAGACGACGACGAGATGGCCGGGGGCTTCGCTGGAGAGGATTGCGGAGTGGGTTTGAGCGGGGAGAAGCGGGCTGGAAAGGACAAGAGCCAGGGCGGCTGAACGGCAGAGCATGATGGACCTCAACGAAGTGCGTCAAGGAGTTCATCGGGATGGTCTGGATGGAGCTGGGACAGTGTTCGGGATTTGGACACGGGTGAACCTGTGCATTTCTGGCGAGGGCACTGTTTGGAGTGCGACAGAGGCTTTGGAATGAGAGAGATGCGGGATGGGTGGAGGGGCGGGTCGCCAAAGCTGTCGGCGGCGTGTTACGAGTAGAATCGAAAGAGGATCCTAATTTCTCGAGAAGGGCGGACAAGGCCTTGGCGCGTGCAGCGACGACGGAAAAGCAGGCAACGGGGAAGTCCGCGGAGAAGGTTGTTGCCGGGGGCTTAACGGCGGCGCAACTGATCGAGTTTTATCGGCTGATGTATCTGTCGCGGCGGACTGACGATCGCGAGATTTTGCTGAAGCGGCAGCAGAAGATTTTCTTCCAGGTGTCGTGCGCGGGGCATGAGGCGCTGCTGGTGGCGGCGGGGATGGCGCTGCGGCCGGGGTATGACTGGTTCTTTCCGTATTATCGCGATCGCGCGATCTGCCTGGCGCTGGGGAACACCGTTGAGGAGCAGTTGCTGCAGGCAGTGGGAGCGGCGGATGATCCGGCGAGCGGAGGGCGGCAGATGCCTTCGCACTGGACGAGCAAGCGGCTGAATATTGTTTCGCCATCGTCGTCTACTGCGACGCAGTGCCTGCATGCGATTGGGTGTGCGGAGGCGGGACGGTACTTCAATCGGCATCCGGAGGCGGCGAAGAAGCCAAATGCAGATTCCTCCGCTGCGCTACGGAATGACAAAAAAGGGTTGGACTATCGCGAGTTCAAGGATGTGAAGTTTCATGCCGACGAGGTGACGTATGTGTCGATCGGTGAGGGGTCGACGAGCCAGGGGGAGTTCTGGGAGTCGCTGAATACGGCTTCGAATGGGAAGCTGCCGGTGTTGTATGTGGTGGAAGACAACGGGTATGCGATCTCGACGCCGGTGGAGGCGAATACTCCGGGCGGGAATATTTCGAAGCTGATTGCGAATTTTCCGAACTTCCACTTTGCCGAGGTGGATGGGACCGACGCTGTTGCGAGCTATGAGGCGATGGTGGAGGCGGTGGAGTATTGCCGCTCGGGTAAAGGACCGGCGCTGGTGCATGGGCATGTGGTGCGGCCGTACTCGCACTCGCTGAGCGATGACGAGGCGATGTACCGGACGCAGGAAGAGATCCAGGCGGATGCGCTGCGGGATCCGCTGACGAAGATGCAGATGTGGTTGCTGCGGCAGGGGATTCTGGATGCTGAGGGGATCAATGCCCTGGAGCGCAAGGTGGATGAGGAAGTGGGGCGGGCGACGGACCGGGCGCTGGCGGCGGTGCTGGCGCAGCCGGAGTCGATTCTGAAGCATGTGTACTCGGAGGATTTGAAGCCGACGGATGCGCGGTTTGCGACGGAGCCGAAACAGACTGCCGACAAGAGCGAGCGGACGATGCTGGACCTGATCAATGCCTGCCTGAAGGACGAGATGCGGCGGGATGAGCGGGTGGTGGTGTTTGGCGAAGATGTGGCCGACGCTACCCGCGACAAGGGTCTGCGCGAAGGGAAGCTGAAGGGCAAGGGTGGGGTGTTCAAGGTAACGCATGGGCTGCAGAAGGAGTTTGGCAGCGACCGCGTGTGGAACTCTCCACTTGCTGAAGCGAATATTGTGGGGCGCGCGATTGGGATGGGTGTGCGTGGGATGAAGCCGGTGGTGGAGATTCAGTTCTTCGACTACATCTGGCCGGCGATGCACCAGATGCGCAACGAGATGGCGCTGATGCGGTGGCGGTCGAATGGGACGTTTAGCTGCCCGATGGTGATGCGGGTGCCGGCGGGTGGGTATCTGACGGGTGGGTCGATCTATCACTCGCAGTCGGGTGAGAGCATCTTTACGCATACGCCGGGAGTGCGGATTGTGATGCCTTCAGAGGCTATCGATGCGATTGGGCTGCTAAGGACGGCGATTCGTTGCGACGATCCGGTGATCTTCCTGGAGCACAAGAATTTGTATCGCTCGGTGTTTGGGCGGTCGGCTTATCCGGGGCCGGACTTTACGATTCCGTTTGGCAAGGCGCGGATTGTGAAGCCGGGTAAGGATTTGACCGTGATTACGTATGGGGCTGTGGTGCCTCGGGCGCTGGAAGCTGCGCGGAAGATGCAGCGCGAGCGTGGTGTGGACGTGGAGCTGATCGATCTGCGGAGTTTGAGTCCGTACGACTGGGAAGCGATTGCGGAGAGCGTGAAGAAGACCAGCAAGGTGATGGTGGCGCATGAGGACATGCTGAGCTGGGGTTATGGAGCGGAGATCGCGGCGCGGATCGGCGATGAGCTGTTCCATGACCTGGATGCTCCGGTGCGCCGAGTGGGGGCGATGGACACGTTTGTGGGCTATCAGCCGCTGCTGGAGGACGCGATCCTGCCGCAGGTGGATCGGATTTTTGAGGCGATGAGCGAGTTGGCTGCGTTTTAGGCGCGGATTCCTGATAGGTTGGGCTGGACGGGCGGTAGAGTTGCCGGGCGCTCACTTTTGGGCCAAAGGCGTGTAGGCTTTTCGTTTTGACCGGCGTCTATGTTAGCGCTCGCTGAATGACCGAGTTGTCAGCGAACTTGCCGAGGTTCAAGAATTTACAAAATAGTTCGCAACTTGGCGGAGCGGTACGGGGTTGGAAGAAGCGAGCATAGGTACGGGCGGGGACATAGGTCCTGTACCGACAGATTAGTTCAGGAGATCGACGATGGCGCAGACTTGTAAACGCGTACTGGATTTCACGATGCAAACGGTGAAGGCCGCAACGGTTGCGGTGCTTTGTGGCGTGATGGTGGTTCCTCCGGCGCTGGCGATGGATGGGCCGATGGCGTCTGATAGCAAGATGAAGCTGCCGGAAGAGAAGCCGGTGGGTCCGCTGAATCAGCAGCAGCGCGTGCTGCATGCTCTGAATCGGTTTACGTTTGGGCCGCGACCGGGGGATGCTGCGGCGGTGTCGAAGATGGGGCTCGAGGCTTGGTTTGTGCAGCAACTGCAGCCGGAGAAGATCAGCGATGGGGCGTTTGAAGAACGGCTGAAGGACTTTCCGGCGATGCAGTTGACGCAGCAGGAGCTCGTGAAGAAGTTCCCGTCGCAACAGATGCTGCGGGCGATGGATTATCGCGGCGAGGGGATGCCGAGCGATCCGATTGCGCATGCGATTTATGCGGATGCAGAGGCGTCGTACCAGGCGCAGCGGAGTAAGCAGGAGAAGGGTGCTGCTGCCGCGGCGGGACAGGCTGCCGGTGAAGAGGATATGCAGGACCCGTCGATGAAGGCGGGAGCGGCGAAGAAGAGTGGCGGCGATGACTCGATGCAGATGGATGCTTCGATGGCCGCACCGGCGGCGAAGGCCGCGGGAGTTGAGGCGAAGAAGGGCAAGCGGGATGGGGTTCGCAAGCACTCGGAGCCGGTGACGAAGATGTCGGACGAGGAAGCGCGCGCGGTACTGGCGCTCGATCCGGATGCGCGGTTCAAGAAGCTGCTGGCGATGAAGCCGATGGAGTCGGTGTCGTTCCGGGATTCGCTGCGTGGGTACCAGAAGTTTATGCTGACGCGCGGGATGACTCCACAACAGAGTGAAGTGGTGGCGGCGATGGATCGGCCGACGGTGGTGGTGGGCTCCGAGGCGATGGAGACGCGGCTGCTGCGGGATATCTACTCCGAGCGGCAGTTGCAGACGGTGATGACGGACTTCTGGCTGAACCACTTTAGCGTGTACGCGAGGAAGAATCAGAACGAGCCTTACATGCTGCCGGAGTATCAGCGGGACGTGATTCTGCCGAATGCGTTGGGCGGGTTTGAGAAGCTGCTGGTGTCTACGGCGATGAGCCCGGCGATGCTGATGTACCTGGACAACTGGGAGAGCGTTGGACCGCACTCGGTGGCAGCGCAGAGGATTGGGAGCTACCAGGGCCGCGGAGGTTTCGGCGGGCAGATTGCGCAGAAGCTGCCCAAGGGGATCAACGAGAACTACGGCCGCGAGCTGATGGAGCTGCATACGCTGGGCGTGGCCAATGCGAAGAACAGCAACTACACCCAGCAGGACGTGATTGAAGTTGCGAAGTGCTTTACGGGATGGACGATTCTGCGCCCTTATGGCGGCGGTGGCCAGGGACAGCGGTTCCGGCGGCCGGGGATGATGGATGACTCTTCGAAGGAAGGGCAGTTCGTGTTCGACGCGAGCCGTCATGAGCCGGGCGACAAGATGGTGCTGGGGCACAAGATCAAAGAGAACGGGATGATGGAGGGCCTGGAGGTTCTGCACATCCTGGCGACGAGCCCAGCAACGGCACAGTATGTTTCGCTGAAGCTGGCGCAACGGTTCGTGAGCGATACGCCTCCGCAGGCGATGGTGGACCGGATGGCGGCGAGCTTCCTGAAGACGAATGGCAACATCAAGGCGGTTCTGCTGACGATGTATCACTCGCCGGAGTTCTGGTCGCCGGCGGTTTATCGGGCGAAGGTGAAGACGCCGCTGGAGTTCATGGTGTCGGCGCTGCGGGCGAGCAATGCGAAGGTGATGAATCCACTGCCGCTGGTGGCGGCGATGGACCGGCTGGGCATGCCGATTTACGGGATGCAGACGCCGAATGGATACTCGTGGGCGGCGGATAGCTGGGTGAGCAGCAATGCGCTGATCGCGCGGATGAACTTTGCGCTGGTGCTGAGCGGCGGACGGATGCCGGGAGTGCGGACCAACTGGCCTACACTGCTGGGCGACGATCCGGGGTCGGGTGTGACAACGAATCCGACGGAGCAGACCGAGGCACAGCTGGAAGGGATGCTGCTGGGGCAGCAGGCGGCGGCGCGGACGCGGGCGACGGTGCTGGATCAGTTCAAGAACCCGGTGGCGCAGAAGACGGCGCAGCAGAACTTCAACGCGCGTCCTGTAGCGGATGAGGAGAATGCGTCGATGGATGCTCCGGGCATGCTGCTGCGTGCACGGCTGGGCAGCAAGAAGGGCGGCGGGGGCTACGGCAACAACAATTTGAATTTCGACCAGTTGGCGAACCTGCCGGAGACGCCGCTGGACACGATGGCCGGGCTGTTGCTGGGATCGCCGGATTTTCAGCGGCGGTAGGCGGAATCCGCGGAAGTTCGGGCGGATTTGGTTTGGCGGGCAACTTTTGGGCTGGGTTAGAGTCATTACTAACACAGCACAATTCGCGGCACGATGTTTGGTCGCGGGTGCGAGAGATCAGGATTTAGAAAGCCTTACGAAGCAAGGAGCGTTGCGATCATGTCGAACAAGATGATTCTTACGGATGCGAGCGATTGGGGATGTGACA
>JAZKBC010000151.1:0-9496 GCA_040388825.1 Acidobacteriota bacterium
TACCGTTTGCGGCGGCGAGGGATGGGAACTTTCCGGCGGTGTTTGGGAGGCTGCATGAGACGCGGAGGTTTCCGCATGTGAGTTTGCTGGCGATGGCGGGAGTGGCGGCGGTGTGCTGCTTCTTTTCGCTGGCCGACGTGATCGCGGCGCTGGTGGTGTTGCGGATTCTGCTGCAGTTCGGGCTACAGCATGTGGGCGTGATGCGGCTGCGGAGGCTGAAGCCGGAGATGAAGAGGCCGTTTCGGATGTGGCTGTATCCGCTGCCTCCGGTGCTGGCGCTGCTGGGGTTTGCTTATGTGGTGGTGTCGCGGGTGAAGTCGGGCAGGGAGGTGCTGCTGGCGGTTGTCGTGGCTTTGGTGGCGACCGTGGTGTTTGTCGTGTGGGGTGCATCCGGCAAGGCGTTGAGAGCGTAAATTAAGCGAGGCGTAGAAGCGCGGTCTGCGTCCAATGAAGTGCGTGAGTGAAGGAAGGTTGCGATGCTGCTGAAGACGAAGAAGGAAATTCCGTCGTCGGAGATTACTCCGAAGAGTGTGTATGAGGCGTACAAGAGCGACCGACGCAGGTTCCTGGCGGGAGCGGGAGCGCTGGGGGCGGCGGCGATTGGGGCGGCCGTGTTTCCGCGGTGGGCGCAGGCAGCCGGCGGAGCGGCGGAGAAGCTGCAGACGGTGGCGACACCGTACAGCCAGAGCGATGCGACGACTCCGCAGGCGAAGGCGCAGAGCTATAACAATTTTTACGAGTTTGGCACGGACAAGAGTGACCCTGCGCGCAATGCGGGGAAGATGAAGATCCGGCCGTGGACGGTGAAGGTCGAAGGGCTGGTGAAGAAGCCGCAGACGCTGGACATCGACACGATCCTGCACTACAAGCCGCTGGAGTCGCGGGTTTATCGGTTCCGATGCGTGGAGGCGTGGTCGATGGTGATTCCGTGGGACGGGTATCCGCTGGCGGAGTTCATCAAGGCGATGGAGCCGCTGCCGAGCGCGAAGTATGTGCAGTTTCTATCGGCGGCGGACTCGAAGACGATGGAGCTGCCGAGCGGATTCGGATTTCCGTACTCGGAGGGGCTGCGGATGGATGAGGCGATGAACCCGCTGGCGCTGCTGACGTTTGGCAGCTATGGCGAGGTGCTGGCGAATCAGCAGGGGTCGCCGATACGGATGGTGGTGCCGTGGAAGTATGGGTTCAAGGGAGCGAAGTCGATTGTGAAGATACGGTTCGTGGACAAGCAGCCGCGGACGACGTGGAATGATTTGTCTTCGGAGGAGTATGGGTTCTACTCGAACGTGAATCCCCATGTGGATCACCCGCGATGGTCGCAGGCGCATGAACGGCTGTTGAATACCAACAGCATCTTTCCGAAGACGGTTCCGACGCAGATGTTCAATGGTTACGGGAACGAGGTGGCGTCGATGTATGCGGGGATGGATTTGAAGAAGAACTACTGAGTGCAGGAAGTAGGGAATAGGGAGTAGCAAGCGCGAGGGTGGATGTCGAATCGAGTGATTGTTGGGTTGAAGGTGGTGGCGCACGGGTTGTTGCTGCTGCCGTTTGTGCATCTGCTGATGATGTATCGGGATGGGTCGCTGGCGTTGCTGGCGGATCCGGTGAACTTTATTACGCACCGGACGGGGAGCTGGGCGCTGTGGATTCTGCTGGGGGACCTGGCGATCACGCCGCTGCGGCGATTGAGTGTAAAGCTGTCGTGGCTCATTCGGTTTCGGAGAATGGTGGGACTGTATGCGTTCTTTTACGCGACCCTGCATTTGATGACTTACGTGTTTCTGTTTTCGGGGTATGACGTGCCGACGGCGATCGCGGGGTTGCGGGCGAGACATTTGATGGAGCCGGTGCGGCAGTTTGAAGTTGTGTGGCCGACGATGGTGGATGACGTGGAGAAACGAAAGTTTGTCCAGGTTGGGCTGGCGGCGTGGTTGATGCTGCTGGCGCTTGCGGTGACCAGTCCGCAGCGGGTGATGCGGACGATGGGAGGGAAGCGGTGGCAGTGGGTGCATCGGCTGATTTATTTGGCTGCGATCGCGGCGGCGGTGCACTTCTGGTGGCTGGTGAAGGCGGGCGTGCGCAGTCCACTGCGGGTGACGGTGGTGCTGGGGGTGCTGCTGGGGGCTCGGATGGTTTATGCGGGGATGAAACGGTGGAAAGAGTCGCGGAAGGTGACTTTCGAGACGGCTTGAGATTTTCAGAGCAACATCGTGGGGCGATTGTGGGTCTAGATTAATGACAGGGTTTAGGGAACAGGGTGGGACCTGCAGCGGTTTCGATTTCTTTTGTGAGGATCGTTATGAAGAGTGCGAAGTTTGGCCTGATGGTTGCGGCGATGGTGATGGGGGCGTCCGTGATGGGTGCATCCGCACAGATGATGGGTGGACAGGATATGCAGGCCCCCGCGGTGAAGGCGGGACAAAGCGATGATGCGGTGCCGGCTCCGGATGCGGCGCAGGCGAAGGCGGCGAAGACGTTTGCGGGACGGGCGAAGGTGGCAGTGAAGCCGAAGGTGGTGGTGAAACCGGCGGCCCTGACGCCGCTCGATGCTCGGGAGCGGGTGATGCAGTTACTGGACCGGTTCACGTTTGGGGCGCGGCCGGGTGACGTCGACAAAGTGATGGCGATGGGCGAGGATGCGTGGCTCGCGCAGCAGATGAATCCGGGGGCGATCCAGGACAATGCGCTGAACAAGCGGCTGCAGGATTATCCGACGCTGAAGATGACGCCGCTGGAGGCGCTGAGCACCTTTCCTGACCACGCGATGGTAGTCGCGGTGGCGTCGGGTAAGCTGCCGTATCCGCCGGACCCGCTGCTGAACAACGTGTATGAAGTGCAGGTGGCGAAGTACAACGCGACCGTGATTCAGAAGAAGGCAGATGGAAGTGCGACCCCGCCTGCGGCGCCGACGGATGCAGAGATCGCGGCGCGGAAGGCGAAGGGGAAAGAGACAGCGGCACGGATCGCGGGCGAGTTGTTTGCGCTGCCCAAGGAGCAGCGGATGGCGGCGCTGATCAAGATGCCGGTCGAGGACCGGATCGCGTTTACGGACAACGGGAACCTTTCGAACGATCAGAAGAATTTGTTGATGGGTGAGTTTACGGGGCGCGAGCGAGAGATTTTTTACGCGATGTCGGGAAACGTGAACTCTTCGTATTACACGGGCAATGAGCTGGCACAAGCGCGGGTGCTGCGCGACGTGATGAGCGAGCGGCAGTTGGAGCAGGTGATGACCAGCTTCTGGTTCAACCACTTCAATATCTATCTGCCGAAGGATTCGGACCAGTGGTACACGACGGCGTATGAGCGCGATGTGATTCGCAAGCATGCGTTGGGAACATTCCACGATCTGCTGCTGGCGACCGCCGAGAGCCCGGCGATGATGGTGTACCTGGATAACTGGCTTTCGATCGGGCCGGACTCGCTGGCGAATGGCGTGAATCCGAAGAACCCCAATGCGAAGCGCGGGGCTCGTGGATTGAATGAGAACTATGGGCGCGAGGTGATGGAGCTGCATACGGTGGGTGTGAACGGCGGTTATTCGCAGGGGGATGTGACGGCGCTGTCGGCGATTTTGACGGGTTGGGGCGTGGATAATCCGCAGCATGGCGGAGGGTTTGCGTTTGATCCGAAGCGGCATGAACCGGGACCGAAGGAGTGGTTCGGGTATGTGATTGCCGATGATGGAACGGTAACGAAGGCGGGCGAGAAGCCGCTTCCGGCAACGTGGGGGGCCAAGAATTTTGGGTCGAATGATGCGGCGACAGCAGACAGTGTGAAGCAGGGTGTGGCGGCGTTGGAGATTCTGGCGAAGGCACCGCAGACGGCGCAGTTCATCTCGAAGATGATGGTGCAGTACTTTGTGGCGGATGCTCCGCCACAGGCGCTGGTGGACCGCGTGGCGAAGGAGTACATGGCGACGGGTGGGGACATCAAGGCGATGGTGCGGGCGATTGTGGCTTCGCCGGAGTTCAACTCGAAGCAGTACTTCCGCAACAAGGTGAAGACGCCGGAGGAGTTTGTGGCGTCGGCGTTTCGGGCAACGGCGACTGACCCGGACAATCCGGGCGCGGTGGCGAATACGCTGCGGACGATGGGCATGGAGCTGTATCGCGCGTTGCCACCGACGGGGTACTACCTGACGGCGGATCAGTGGATGAACTCGGTGGCGCTGGTGGATCGTTTGAACTTTGCATACGCGCTGACGAACGGGAAGTTTGCGGGGCAGCGGTTCGATGCTCCGAAACTGCTGGCGATGGGTTTGCTGGCTCCGGCCAATGCGAAGGACGTGCAGGGCTTTGACGCGAAGCCGGCAGCGGGGCAACCGCATCCGAGTGCAAAGGCGAAGCTGGTGGGCGTGGCAGCGATGAGTGGCGATGCGCCGGCGGCTCCGGTGACGGCGGTACCCGCGGGCGCGGATGTGGCGATGCGGGTGCTGGAGTCGGAGATGATTGGGGAGCCTGTGTCGGCGCAGACGAACGAGCTGATCAACAAGCAGATCGAGCAGCGGCCGGCGAATGCGAGTCCTACAGACACGCTGAATTTGCTGACGGCGCTGGTGATGGGGTCGCCGGAGTTTCAGATGCGGTAGAAGAGCGGAGTGTAGGAAGCGCGGCGCGTTAGTGCTGCCCTTCCCTTTGTCTCAAGCACTACTCGGTCACACCTTCGAAGAGGTCGGTAGTTTGCTCGGCGGGTTTGGGGTTGGGAGTGGCCTCGAGGATGTAGTGCTCGTACTGGCCGTGCTGCTCGAAGATGGTGCGGGTGGCTTCCATAAGCGGGGCCTGGGAGTGGTGGGCGGCGAAGGCTTGCTGCTTGATGGCGAAGACGCTGCGGATGTCGAGCGTGACGGTCCAGGGAGCGGGGAGAGGCTCGGGGCGTTCGGGGAGGAAGTAGTTGGTGGTCTGGTGGTAGAGGCGCTGGGTGCGATGCGTGGGGCCGAGGTTGGAGAAGCGTTTGGGGGAGGCAGCCCAGTGGACCGCGGCGGTGGTGGCGCAGGAAACCATGGTGTGGTCGGGGTGGGTGTTGGCTCCGCCGTCCTGGCCGAAAGTGAGGACGACGTGGGGTCGGAAGGAGCGGATGCGTTGGACGAGTTTGGCCGCTAGCTCGGAGAAGTTGGCGTGCTCGAGCTGGGCGTCCTGGTAGTCGAGCAGATCGTGGTGGGTGACGCCGAGGATGGCGCAGGAGGCGGCGAACTCTGCGCGGCGGATGCGGCCGAGGTCTTCGGCGGAGGTCGAGGCGCCGCGATGTTTGGCGGCCTGGCCGTCGGTGAGGCAGAGGACGGAGGTTTCGACGCCGTGCTGGGCGGCGAGAGCGAGGGCGCCGCCGAAGGCGAAGCATTCATCGTCGGGGTGGGCGGTGATGTTGAGGAGACGAAGAGCCATAGTCCTAAGTGTAGAGCGTAGAGGGTCGGGCGTAGCAGCTGCCCGTCGAGCGGTTATGCTGTAGGCATGCTTGCATGGATCAGCGTTCTGGTGGCGGTGGCGGCGCTGTTTGGGTGGGTGAGTGCGCGGGTGCTGCGGCTGCCGAATACGATTGGCACGATGCTGCTGACGGCGGTGACGTCGATGGTGCTGGTGTTCTTCGACCCGATTCTACCGGGGCCGCACCTGGCCGTGATGCGGATGATGGGGCAGGTGGATTTTGCGCGGTTGTTCCTGCATGGAATGCTGGGGCTGCTGCTGTTTGCGGGATCGTTCTTGCTGGACCTGGATGGGTTACGGCGGCAGAGGCTGCCGGTGGCGCTGCTGTCGGTGTTGACGACGGTGGTGTCGGTGCTGATGGTGGGGGCGGGAACGTATGCGGTGGCGCGGGTGTTTGGGTTTCAGTCGAGCTGGCTGGAGTGCCTGCTGTTTGGGGCGCTGATCTCGCCGACGGACCCGATTGCGGTGCTGGAGATGTTGCGGAGGGTGAAGGCGCCGAAGCATCTGGAGTCGCAGCTTGCGGGGGAGTCGCTGTTCAACGATGGCGTGGGGGCGGTGATCTTCCTGGCGCTGCTGGCGGCGGCGACGCAGGGGACGACTCCGCGGCCGATGGAGATTGTGGGCAAGATTGTGCTGACCGGCGGTGGCGGGATGCTGCTGGGCGCGGTGCTGGCGGTTCCGGCGGCGGTGCTGATGCTGAGCCTTGCGCTGGCGCTGGGGGGCTACTCGATTGCGGACCATGTGGGGGTTTCGGGGCCGCTGGCTTCGGTGGTGTCCGCGCTGGTGCTGCGGTGGCTGATTGAGAAGATTCCGGGAGAAGAGGTGGCGCATGTGGAGTTGAATCACATGTGGACGAATGTGGATGAGATTTTGAATGCGATCTTGTTTGTGCTGCTCGGCGCGGAGTTTTTGATGATTTCGTTTCATCCGCAGACGGTGGCGCTGGGGTTGAGTGAGGTGGTGGTGGTGAATGTGGTGAGGGTGGCGTCGGTGGCGGTGGCGCTGGGGATTGCGCGGTGCTTGCGGTGCGCGGAGCCGACGTCGCTGACGGTGTTGAGCTGGGGAGGACTGCGGGGTGGATTGTCGATCGCGCTGGCGCTGTCGATTCCGGCGGGGTATGGCGGCGGGTGGATCGTGACGTCGACGTATGTGCTGGTGGCGTTCTCGATTCTGGTGCAGGGCGGGACGATGGGGTTGTTGTTGAAGCGGGTGGCGGCGGCTGAGGCTTTGGCCTAGCTGCTGACTGCGTTCGCGGCGGCGATCTCGTCGAGGGGGTCGTCGAGGAAGAGGTCGCCGGATTCGAGGACTTCTTCGAGGGCGGCGTTGCGGTCGGACTTCCAGACGGGGCCGAAGGATTTGCGGTGGAGAGGGCAGGGTCCGTGTTCGGTGAGGGCCTTGCGGTGTTCGGGGGTGGCGTAGCCTTTGTGGTTGGCGAGGCCGTACTGCGGATGCTGCTTGTCGAGCTCTCGGCAGAGGGCGTCGCGGTGGACCTTGGCGACTACGGAGGCGGCGGCGATGGAGAGCGAGAGTGCGTCGCCGTAGTAGAGCTTGGTTTGCGCGCAGGGGTGGTCGATGACGAGAGCGTCGATGAGCAGGTGATCGGGCTCGGTGGTGAGCTGCTCTACGGCGAGGCGCATGGCGAGGCGCGAGGCCTGGTAGATGTTGATGCGGTCGATGATTTCGGCGGAGACTTCGGCGACGGCGAAGGCGATGGCGATGGAACGGATTTTGCGGTCGAGCTTTTCGCGCTGAGTGGCGTCGAGTTGCTTCGAGTCGGTGAGGCCCATGCGGGAGAGGATGGCGGTTTTGTTGGGCAGGATGACGGCGGCGGCGACGACGGGGCCGAAGAGAGCGCCGCGGCCGACCTCGTCGACGCCGGCGATGAGCGTGTAGCCGTGGTAACGGAGGGCCTGCTCGGGAGCGTCGGAGCAGACGAGCTGGCGGAGCATCTGCTGCTTGGCGGTGGCCTTGGTGACGCCGGTCGGGGTCGGGATGCGGAAGAGGGAGGACATCGGGCGCCTTTGGTGAGTTTATCGCGGGGGAGTGTGGGAACCGGAGTTTGGCCGCGAGATAAGAAATTCACCCTATTCAGGGGTGGTTGCGGTATGCTGACCGCGTCTCCTTTCAGGCAGGTGAGCTATGGCTTTGCGGGTCGAGTTGCGTTTGTTGACGACTACATTTGCGGTGGCGTGCGCGATGAGCGCTGGAGCACAGGCTCCGAGCGGCCCGGCTATGCCTCCAGCACCGACGGTGGCCGCTCCGGCGGCGCAGGCTCCTTCTGCCAAGGCTCCGGATGCTGCCCCTGCGGCTGGCGCGAAGCCTGCGGAGGCGGCGAAGAAGAAGGGGAAGAAGGAAGAGTACACGGGGCCGACCGAGGTGGTTGAGCTACCGCCGACTCCGATGCTGACTGAAGAAGGGAAGCAACGGCTGGATCCGGATGCGAAGCCGATGTTCAATCCTCCAGTGCGGCAGCAGAGGGACAAGAAGGGGCATCCGCTGTTCGACGACAAGGGTAAGCCGGTGTTCCAGACGGCGACCGAACTCGGCTATGACGAGAAGGGTCACAAGATCAAGACCAAGAAAGTGAAACCGCCGAAGATGCGGCCGGTTTCGATCGTGCGCGGAACGTATACCGTGGACGGCGTAATCGGGAAGGCAGCGCTGAACTACGATATTGCCGACCTGAAGTACATCTACCTGTATGCGCCGGGCGTGGGGATCGCGGTGGTGGGGATCGATCCGTTTCCGGGAGCGAAGGAGCAGGCAAAGGCGTTCGATGGAACGACGCTGACGGTGAGCGTGGATGGGCATCAGCTGCAGTTGGCCAGCGACAAGCCGCTGCTGGGCAAGAAGGCGAAGCCGGAGTCGGCGTTTGTGGTGGTGGACCGGGAGTTCGCGGTGCCGGCACGGTTTCCGGTGATGGGCTATGGAGAGATTCGGCGTCCGCCTTATTCGTGGCCGGGAGCGAAGGCGAATACGAAGTTTGCGGGGCCGGTGCAGCCTCCGCCGATTCCGGTAGACCTGCGTCCAACGCAGCTTCTGACACCCTGCCCAGCAGGGCAGATGCGGAAGCCGGCTCCGGCAGTGTTGCCGGGGCAGGTGGCACCGCCGCAGCCGTGCATACCGATTGCCAAGGTTGTGGCGGGGACACCGGCGAAGAGTGGTGGAGCGGCTCCGGCTGCGGCCAAGAGCACCACGAGCGCACCGGCGGCGGCTGCGAAGCCGTAGACCCCTCCCCCTCCCCCTCCCCCTTATCTGTTGCCCGGGGGTAAGTGGTTTCTATTGTTTGGTTTACAGACGGAGATCTGCGCTACGCCCTTCATTCTAAAGGGGTTATCTGTCAAGTATTTCATTCGAATGGGGTTATGGGCGGTTTTTGGATTAGTTCGCCGGGCGTGCGCTGGCAATGAGCAAGGCGGTGGGGGGCGGCGTTGCCGGCTCGAAGCCTGAACTTAGTCCTTACTTCTATTGTAGACGGGTGGAGCTATCAAGTGGGCCAGGATGTTTTGAGAGAAATCGCCGGTGTTGACGGGGGTTTTGGTGATTTCGATGGGGTTGGGGGACTTGACAGGATTTTGAAGGAGAGGCCGAAGCTGAGGATGGTCAGGAGCGGGATTCTGGTTAGAAAGGTTCCTGACAGTTGTGCGGGGGAGCGGTTCTGCAGGTCTCTCCGCTCCGCGCCACAAGGACAAGAGCGTGGCGCTCCGGTCGAGATGACAGATTGTTGGTGGGCCAGAGGGTGGAAAGAGGTGTGACGCGCCAGCAAATTTTGGGCGCAAGAAAGCGGCGGCCTCTGGGAGGCCGCCGCTTTGGGATGCTGGGTTCCGCTTAGGAGGCGCGGGCCACTTCTTTGAGGCGGGCTGCCTTGCCGCGGAGAGCGCGGAGGTAGAAGAGCTTGGAGCGGCGAACCTGGTAGGAGCGGATCTTCTCGACCTTGTCGACGACCTTGGAGTTGTAGGGGAAGATGCGCTCGACGCCCTGGCCGAAGCTCATCTTGCGGACGGTGAAGGAGCCCTGGGGGCCCTTCTTGCAGGCGATGACCATGCCTTCGAAGGCCTGGAGGCGCTCTTTCT
>JAZKBC010000151.1:9506-12647 GCA_040388825.1 Acidobacteriota bacterium
ACGCGGATGGTGTCGCCGGGGGCGAAGTCGGGAAGATCGGTGCGCTGGAGCTTGTCGGCCAGCTTCTGCATGATGGGGTGGATAGACATTGTTCGATTCCTTGCTTGAAGTCGCAGGATTCAGTTTACAACAAAATGGGCAATTTGCAGAAGGTTATCCACATGTTTTGGCGGGTGGAGCGGACGATAGACATACCCCAGGGGCTAAAGCCCCTTCCGCCCCCGGCCTGTGAGACCCGAGGCTGAAGCCTTGGGGTACCTAGAAGCGAAGGCGAATTGGGTGGTTGGAATTTTGACCTACGGGAGTGACGCCGGGTGGGTGTAGGGCGGGAGGAGGTTGGCGACGAGGGGGGTGACGACGGGGTAGGCGGCTCCGACGAGCTCGACGACCTGGTAGCCTCCGCCGTCGGCGACCCAGACGTTGCCGGATCCGTCTACCGCGATGCCTTCGGCATTGCCGAAGATGCCGCCTGAGGTGTACTGGACGCCGGGGGCCATGCCGTCGCCGGGGTTGTTGGGAGCGGTGGCGTTGGAGCCGTAGAGTGCGGCGACTCCGCCGCCGTCGTTGGCGACCCAGACGTTGCCGACGCCGTCGATGGCGATCCCGGACGGGCCCTGCATGATGCCGCCGCCGGAGTATCCGTCGTTGCCGGAGACACCGTCGCCGGGGTTGTTGGGGGTGACAGCGTTGCTGCCGTAGAGCTGGGAGACGCTGGGGATGCCTCCGTTGGCGGTCCAGACGTAGCCGTTGGCGTCGATTGCGACGCTGGTTGGGCCGAGGTCGCCGCCGTTGGTGTAGCCGCTGCCGGAGGGCGAGATGGGATCGCCGGGGGCGTGGCCTCCGGATGCGTTGCTGCCGTACAGCTCACTGACGTAGCCGACGACGTCGGCCAGCCAGACGTACCCGGAGTTGTCGATGGCGACGCCCTGGGGGGCGTTGATGCCACCGCCGGTGTATCCGTTGGCGCCAGAGGCGATGTCTCCGGGGTTGTGGCCGCCGGATGCGTTACTGCCGTAGAGCTGGGTGACGGTGCTGCCGCCGTTGCCGACCCAGATGAAGCCGCTGGCGTCTACCGCGATACCGATGGGGTTGAGCATGTTGCCGCCGGTGTAGCCGTTGGAAGGAGAGAGGGGCGAGCCGTCCGAGCCCTTGAGTTCGGAGATGCTGACACCGGAGGAGCCGACGCCGGAGTTGGTGACCCAGGCGTTGCCGGATTGGTCGATGGCGATGGCGACGGGGCCGCTGAGGCCTCCGCCGGTGTATCCGGTGGCGGGGTAGGCGGGGGAGACCATGGCGGTGGTCGCGCCGTTGATGACGGCGACGCTATTGCCGGGGCCGCCGCTGTAGTTGGTGACCCAGGCGTTGCCGTTGGCGTCGATGGCGATGCTGGTGGGGTTGTTGATGCTGAAGTCGTTGAAGGTGAGCGCGAGGGTGAAATCGTTGGGCGGGGAGCCGGCAGGGATGGCGGGATTGAACGGAGAACTGGGGACGGCGAGCGAGAAGAGGTCCGGAACGTTGATGCCGGGGTTGTGCGCGATGTAGATGGCTGCGGTGGTGGTTTCGGTGGCGGTGCTGCCGGATGCGCCGGAGGAAAGGACATCGCTGAAGATGGTAGAGCAGGAGGGCGATGAGGGGCCGGTGGAGTTGACGCAGGAGGCGAGGATGTTGGCCAAGGTGTAGATGGTTTGCTGCGGGACGGCGACTGTGTTGTTGCCGTGCGGTGTGGTGGTGTAGGCGCGGCCGATGTTGAGGTCGACGAGGTTGGCGGCGTTGGTGAAGGCGTTGCGGATGCCCTGAAGGCCGAGTGCGGTGCTGGAGCCGGAGACGTGGGTGGCGTCCGTTGCGAAGCCGGCGAAGGCGTAGGCAGCGGCGACGGTGGTGACCTCGTTGATGATGACGTTGGGCGTGGCGGCGGCGAAGTTGCCGGCGGCAGGGCAGACGCCGAGGATGGCCGCGAGACCGGCGGCGGAGTTGGCGGAGCCGCTGCCGGGGTCGCCGCCGATGGAGTAGATGTAGACGGGCTGGCCGGGCGTGCAGGTGTAGTCGTTGGTGATGTCGAAGTGGCCGGTGGCGTCGGTGACGACGTAGTAGTTGAGGCTGGTGTCGATGCCGAAGTGCGTGGGATTGGTGACGGCGACGTTGGCGTTGAGCAGGGAGACGGAGGCTCCGCCGGATCCGCCGGAGCCGGCGGCGTAGAGATAGACAGAAGCGCCGGAGATGGGCTGGCGTCCACCGTGGACGGTTCCGCGCAGAGCGGGGCCGGACTGGGCGATGGGAGTGGCGGTTGGCGTGAGGGCGCAGCCGGAAATGAGAAGGGCGGCGAGGAAGGCGGGTGCAGCGGTGAAGATCGGATAGCGCATAGACTCCCCCTGGTGTGACTGGATGGTTCCGGACCTTAGGTTTCTGCCGGGATTTAAGCACGATTCATGCTCGCCTGGCATAAAAATCGCGGGCGAAATAAAGGTGTTTAGGGGTGTGCTGACAGGAAAGGGGTTAGTCGCCGAGAGAGGCGAGGAATTCGCGGTCGGCGTCGGTGAGGTCGGCAGTGGTGAGGAGGTCCGGGCGATTGGCGGCGGTCTTGGCGAGGGCTGCCTGGCGACGCCACTTGCGGATCTTGAGGTGGTCGCCTTCGGCGAGGACTTCGGGGATGGGAGTGCCGCGGAAGTCGGCGGGACGGGTGTAGTGCGGGTAGTCGAGGAGGCCGCCGGAGCCGTGAGTGGCGCGGGGGACGCCGGCTTCGGTGGAGAGGGCGGTGGGGTCGTCGCCTTCGCCGAAGCTTTCATAGCGTGAACTGTCGGCGTGGCCGAGGACTCCGGGGAGGAGGCGGACGACGGCGTCGATGATGACGGCTGCGGCGAGTTCACCGCCGGAGAGGACGTAGTCGCCGATGGAGAGCTCGTCGTCGGCGAGGAGCTGGGAGACGCGCTCGTCGACGCCTTCGTAACGGCCACAGAGGAAGACGACGCGGTCGAGCGTGGAGAGGTGGCGGGCGGTGGCCTGGGTGAAGCGCTTGCCCTGGGCGGAGAGGAGGATGACGCTTTCGCGGGTGGTGTCGCGGGTGGCTTTAGGGGAGATGTTGAGGGATTCGACCGCGGCGAAGATGGGCTCGGGCTTGAGGACCATGCCGTCTCCCCCGCCATA
>JAZKBC010000152.1:0-2487 GCA_040388825.1 Acidobacteriota bacterium
CTACCTCGACGCCCTCACCACCACCTTCGTCGTCCTTCTCCTTGTCTCCAATCTGGTAGCGCAAAAAGTAATCCGCATCGGCCCCATCCCCTTCGGCCCCATCCACATCCCCGCCTTTTCCACCACCGCGGCCATCATCCTCTTCCCTCTCACCTACCTCTTCGGAGACATCTTCACCGAGGTCTACGGCTACTCCGCCAGCCGCCGCGCCATCTGGCTCGGGTTCTTCGCAACCGCTCTCCTCTACGCCGTCTCCGCCCTCGTCATCGCTCTCCCCGCCGACCCCGTCTTCCGCAACCAGTCCGCCTTCGAAACCGTCTTCGGCATTCTCCCGCGCATCCTCATCGCCAGCCTCATCGCCTTCGCTGCCGGCGAGTTCGCCAACTCCTACACCATGGCCCGCCTCAAGCTCCTCACCCAGGGCCGCCACCTCTGGACCCGCACCGTCGGCTCAACCATCGTCGGCCAGGCCGTCGACACGACCCTCGTAGTCACCATCACCTTTGCTGGAACGCTCCCCACCTACACCATCATCCAGATCATCCTCGTCGGCTACGCCCTCAAAGTAGCCTACGAAGTCCTCGCCACCCCGCTAACCTACCTCGTAATCAATGCCCTCAAACGCACCGAACACCAAGACCCCTTCGATTCCAACACCAACTTCAACCCCTTCGCTTTCGCCAATAAGACCACGCTCTAGCGTGTCTTCTCCTCCGGCGGCCCCGAACTCTCCTTCAAATACGCCGCACTCAGCGTCTTCTTGTCCTTCGCCACCCCAATCAGCGTCGGATAAAACTGCGCGAACGTAGTATCCACAGCTCCATGCTCCTCGTGGCACGTATAGCAACTCGCCGGCCTTGCCGTCACCGCCGCCGGCTTGTGGTCATCATCAAACGAGAAGAACCCCCACCCACCCGCCAGCCTGGCATCCTTCACATGTACTTCCACACCCATCAGCTCGGGCGACTGCGAACTCCCATGCTCATCGATCGAAGCATGCGCCACCGCTCCTCGCACCTCCAGCACCAGCGCCGTCTTGTCCGGCCACGTCCCTGTCGCCAGGAAAGCCTTATACGCCGCTGGATTCACAAACACGTTATCGAACATCGGATGCGCCACCGGCGATGCCGTATAGCTCATCCCCAACCCGCTCGACAGGTACACCCACTGCCGGTACTCCGCCGGAAACACCATCTCGCCCTTCGCCGTATACCCAAACTCCCCTGCAGCCTTCGGCGCCGCTCCCTGCGTCCCGCCCAACAGCATCAACAATCCCGAAGCAGTCACCACCATCAGACGCAGCAAGGCACACCTCTATCCAGCAGATTTTCGAATCTATGCAGGAGTACGCAGCCCAGCGGCAGCAGTTCCGCTAACGCTTCAACAAATCCATCGGCACATTCACATCCTGGATCCGGAACATCCCCTCCAGCGCCGGATGCCTCGCTACGATCGTCCGGTACATCTCCCACGCCACCCGCCGATAGCTGAAGTGCCCCGCGATCCCCGACCGCAGCTCAGCGATATACAGCGCTTCGGCGAAGTCCATCTTGAACATCGCCCGGCACCGCATCCCAAGCGGCAGCAGATACTGCGCGCTCTGCTGCGCCTCCACCTCATCGCTCTCACACAACGTCGTATACGCCACCAACGCCGCATCCATCGCGGCCTGGTAAGCGGACTCCAGCCCAGCCTCCGCCAGCGTAGGCTGCCCCGGACAAACCGGCTCCTCGTACCCATGCACCCCCGTAAACTCCTGGATCAACTGAATGCATCGCCGATGCCGATGCATATCCCGGAACGCCCCAATATCCATCAAAATATCGAACCGGAACCCATGCCCCGAGCTGAACGCCCTTAGCAGCTCATCATGCCTTCCCCGCGACGCCGTCCCAATCTTGATCAGCTCATTGCGCCGAGCCTCACCCAGCGCCCCCACAGCTCCACGCAGTTGCCTATAAGAGTAGTGACAATGCGGATACAGCAGCGAAGTAGCAATCTCAACTTCCAGATCCTCATCATCGTCCAGCAAATCCACCACCGGCGCAGGATAGATCGGAGCATCCCCCATCAACTCCTTCGCAGCCTGCGTCAACTCCTGCCGGCTCTGAATCTGGTACTCATTCGCCTCCGCATACTTCACCAACGTAGGAGCCGACCTCACCGGAGGCATCAGGTCATTCAAAATCTCCGCCGTAGCATCCGCCGCGACCACACCCTCGCCAGCCATCTGCTCCAGCCGATCCCGCTGCACATTCCACGCCGGCTCACTCGCCGCCGTCCGCAGCTTCACACCCAGCTCCCGCACCTCCGCAAACGGGCTCGACAGCAGCCGCGACACCTGCGTCTCCAGCGTCCGCGCATTCACAATCTGGCCGAGCGACGTATTCGTCGCCAGCGGCAGCAGATAGCGAGCCACGTCGAAGGCCCGCGCTTTCAGCGTGCGCTCGTACGCTTCCGGTTTCATCGCCTCAGGGCACGCTATCC
>JAZKBC010000153.1:0-6159 GCA_040388825.1 Acidobacteriota bacterium
AAAGCTATAACCCGCTTCCTTCAAAGACAGCGCCGGCTCTCTTGAAAACAACGAGTTCGTCCGAGCGGTTGGAGTGCATCGGACGAACTTGCCGTTTGGTGTGGTTGTGATGGTGCGCGGGTCTACTCGGCGGACTCGCCAGCTTCTGGTGGAGCTTCGGGGGTGGGTTTGGTGGGGCGCATTAGGGGGAAGAGGATGACGTCGCGGATGGTGCGGGAACCCGTCAGGAGCATAGTCAGGCGGTCGATGCCGATGCCTTCGCCGGCGGTGGGCGGGAGGCCGTAGCCGAGGGCGCGGACGTAGTCGTGATCGATTTCGGCCATGGCTTCTTCGTCGCCGCGTTCGCGGTCGGCTAGCTGGGCTTCGAAGCGGCGGAGCTGGTCGTCGGCGTCGTTGAGCTCGGAGAAGGCGTTGCCGACTTCGAAGCCTCCGATGTAGAACTCGAAGCGCTCGACCCAGTCGGGCTCGTCGGGCTTGACCTTGCTGAGCGGGGAGACGGCCAGGGGGAAGTCGTAGATGATGTGTGGTTGGATGAGGTGGGGTTCGGCTAACGTCTCAAAGAGCTCGGCGATAACTTTCCCGATCGGTTCGCCGTTTCGGATAAGTTCTGTCGCTGACTCAAGGTCCTGTACTAAGTTGAACAGCTTTACTTCATGGCTGTCTGACTTGTCAAAGAGAAGATTGGCAGCTGCCTTGAAAGATAGCGTAAATGAATCACTAGCGGTGAGACCCGCCGGGGGTTGGGGTCCAATGCGTTCTTTCTCTGCCTGAAACTTAGCAACGAAGACCTGCCGAATCTCTGCCACGGCGGTCGAATTAAGGATAGCTTCCAGTTTGTGCAGGAATTTTTCTAGGCAAAAATCTTCCAAGGCAGGTGGGTCCCCAAGTGCGACCGGCCAAAACTTAATGATCGCTTCGCGCATGGAGAGCTTGGTCCACTGGCTGAGGTCGATTTCGGAGCCGTTGAAGTGGGTGATGGTGGTGCCGTTGACTTCGTTGGCGACGTATTGGATGAGTTCCATGGTGAGGTCCATCAGGTCGTTGTAGTTGGCGTAGGCCTGGTAGAACTCGAGCATGGTGAACTCGGGGTTGTGGGTGCGGTCGATGCCTTCGTTGCGGAAGTTGCGGTTGATTTCGTAGACGCGGTCGAGGCCGCCGACGACCAGGCGCTTGAGGTGGAGCTCGGGGGCGATGCGGAGGATGAGGCGCATGTCTTCGGCGTTGTGGTGGGTGTCGAAGGTGCGCGCGGCGGCGCCGCCGGCGATGGCGTGGAGCATGGGGGTTTCGACTTCGAGGAAGTTGCGGGAGTCGAAGAAGTGGCGGATGGCGCGGAGGATTTTGGAGCGCTTGACGAAGACTTCGCGGGCGGGGGCGCGGGTTGTTCCGGCCGGGGCTAAAGCCCCTTCTGTGGTTGGTTGAGACAGGGGGCTAAAGCCCCCTTCTAATCCGGCTTCCCGAGGTGATGCGAGCGTGGTTGCCGCCGGGGCTGAAGCCCGTTCGGTGGTGGGCTCAGACAGGGGGCTAAAGCCCCCTTCTAATCCGGGTGTTTGTGGGGGTTCGGAGGGCGCGGCTTCCTCGGGCTTTTCGCCGGTGTCGGTGAAGAGGTCGAGGTAGCGGCGGCGGTAGCGGAGTTCGATGTCGCCGAGGCCGGAGAACTTGTCGGGGAGGGGGAGCATGGCCTTGGAGAGGAAGGTGAGGCTGGCGGCCTGGAGGGTGAGCTCGTTGGTGCGGGTGCGGAAGAGGGTGCCGGAGACGCCGATGTGGTCGCCGAGGTCGAGGAGCTTGTAGAGGTCGAAGGCGGTTTCGCCGACGTTGTCCTTGCGGACGTAAATCTGCAGGCGCTGGCCGCCCTGCTGGAGTTGCGCGAAGCCGGCTTTGCCTTGGAGGCGGATGGCGACGAGGCGGCCGGCGATGGCGACGTGGGGCTTGGTGGCTTCGAGCTTTTCGGCGGAGAGGGGATCGTACTGCTCGCGGATTTTGGGGACGTCGATGCTTTCGGGCTGGAAGCGGAAGGCGTTGGGGTAGGTGGCGGCCAGGTCGGAGGTGATGGCGGGGTTCTGGGCGCGGACGAGGGCGGCGATCTTCGCGAGGTTCTCGCGGCGCTCGTTGTAGAACTTTTCTTCGAAGGGGCTGTCGTACTGGGACACGGGGCGGGGCTCGTTTCTACGATTTACGAGGTTTCAGTATATCGGTGCGGATGGATGTGGGCGGGTGCGAAGTGGTAGGTTGGAGGGATGGCCGATGAGGGACAGGGCGGGAAGAAGAGCGGGGGCCTGCGGGATTTGGTGACCGCGGAGTCGATGCTGCAGATGGCGATCGCGCTGCCGATCGGATGCCTGATTGGATGGTTCGGCGGCGATCTGCTGGACAAGCACTTTCATACCGGGTGGATGGCGATTGTGGGGATATTGATGGGAGCGGCGGGTGGATTTATCTCGTTGATTACGACCGCGCAGAAGTATCTGAAGAAGGGTAACCAGGATTGATTCCGCTGGCGAATTTTACGGACGATGACGCGACGCGGACGATTGTTCGCGCGCTGCGGCTACTTGCGGTGGTGACTTTGATTGCAACGCCGGTTGTGTGGTGGAAGATGAACTGGCAGAGTGCGTTGCTGTTGGTGGCGGGGGCGGCGATTTCGGGAGCGGGGCTGTGGAAATGGCTGCGGCTGATGACCGTGGTGATGGCTGCGATGGACGCCAATGGCGGGGGAAATGTAGCCAAGCCGACGGGGCGCGTGCTGATGGGGTTCTTCCTCACGCTGGGGCTGATGCTGTTGGTTCTGTATGTTAGTCTTAAGTATCTGGATGGATCGGTTTATGCGCTTGCTGCCGGCCTGGCCCTGGGCGTTTTCGCGCTCACTTTCGAGGCTCTCAGGCTGGTAAAAGCGTGGACCGTTTAGCTGGCGAGGATTGGCTCGCTGAGCGTGAAGATTTCCGGATTGATGGATTGAATTTCTGATTATGCCGACACAGTTGCTGCTGACAAGATTGCTGAACCATGCGTTTGCCGGACCGGTGGATGCGCTGCTGCGCGCAGTGCATGTGACACCGGAGTTTCCGCAGGCGCCGATTACGAATACCGTGGCGATGGAGCTGCTGGTGTTCTGCACCCTGCTGGCTTACTTCGTGATCGTGCGGCTGACGCTGAACGTGGAGAAGCCGAACGGATTTCAGCACCTGGCTGAGATGACCGGCGAGTTCGTGGAAGAGCAGAGCGAACAGATCATCGGCGAAGGGCATGCGCGGTTTGCGAGCTTTCTGACCGTGCTGGCGCTGTTCATCCTGCTGGGCAATCTGCTGGGACTGGTTCCGGGATTTGAGTCGCCGACAGCGAACGTGACCGTTCCGCTGGGCCTGGCGCTGACGGTGTTTGTGTACTACCACTTCCACGGCATCCGCTCGAACGGCTTTGGATACATCAAGCAGTTCCTGGGGCCGGTGTGGTGGATTGCACCGCTGCTGTTTCCGATCGAGATCATCTCGCACCTGGCGCGTGTGCTTTCGCTGACGGTGCGACTGTACGCGAACATGTTTGCGGGCGACCTGCTGACACTGGCGTTCTTCTCGCTGATTCCTGTGGGCGTTCCGTTGGTGTTCCTCGGGCTTCACCTGGGCGTGGCTGTGATCCAGGCGTACGTGTTCTTTCTGCTGGCGTGCATTTATCTGTCGATGGCAGTGGCGCACGAGCATTAGGGCCGAGAGTTTTCAAGTTTGCCGATTATGGGGCGCCCCCTCGTAGCCGGCTGCAATCTATGCCGCACGGTGCGCTGGTGTTTCATCGCAGTTACCCCGCCGGGCGGACATTCTTACGGGGGCAGGAGTACTACTATGCGTAAGCTTCAGATGGTTTTCTTGGCGCTGTCGGCGATGTTCCTCGCGATGCCGGCGTTTGCACAGGCAGCGGGTGGTTATAGCCCGGCATCGCAGTGGGTTCCGATCGCTGCCGGTATCGGCATGGGTCTGGCGGCCGGTCTCTGCGGTATCGGACAGGGCAATGCGACCGCTTCGGCGACGCTGGCTCTCTCGCGTAACCCGGGTGCGCGTCCTGGCATCTTCATCTTCCTGATTCTCGGCCTGGCGTTCATCGAGTCGCTGGCGCTGTTCACGTTCGTCATCATCTTCCTCAAGGTGAAGGCGTAAGTGTAGAGCGTAGAGAATAGAGCGTAGAGAAAGACGAACGGGCTTCCGCTGCGGCGGAAGCCCTTTTGCGTTGGCGTGATGTGGATCACCGTAAGGGACCGGTAAATTTGCTGTAAGTTTTGTGTAAGAGATTTGACAACTTCGTCGTAGGATATTTATCGGTGCCCTGCGTGGGTCCGAGGTCCGTCGACGAATGAGTTTTTTTGATGTGATGTTTGGCAAACCGCTTGCAACCAGTGCCGAACAGCACGAGCACATTGGAATAGCGGCAGGAATCCCCATCTTCGGGCTGGATGGCCTGACCAGCGCAGCGTACGGACCCGAGGCGGCGATGACGCTGCTGATTCCGTTGGGGCTGTATGGCGTGGACAAGTACCTGCTGCCGATCTTTGGCTGCATTTTGTCGCTGCTGGTGATTCTGTACTTCAGCTACCGGCAGACGATTGTGGCTTATCCGAACGGCGGTGGGTCGTTCACCGTGGCGAGCGAGAACCTGGGCGATGGGGCTGGGTTGCTGGCAGCCGCGGCGTTGATGATCGACTACATTTTGACGGCAGCTGTGGGTATCTCAGCGGGCGTTTCGGCGCTGGTGGATGCTGTGCCGCGGCTGCATGAGCATCAACTTGCGTTGTGCCTGCTGATCCTGGCATTGATTGCAGCGGTGAACATGCGCGGGGTGAAGGAGTCGGGGTTGGCGTTCATGCTGCCGACGGTTGTGTTTGTGGTGACGCTGCTGCTGACCATCGCGGTGGGGGTCTATCACGCGCTTATGGCTGGCGGACATCCGGTGGCGTTGACGATGCCTCCGCCTCCGGTGACGACTGTGATGCCGACGCTGACCAGAGTGGCGCTGGTGTGGCTGATCCTGAAGACGTTCTCGAACGGTTGCGCCGCGATGACGGGTGTCGAGGCGGTGTCGAATGGAACGACGGCGTTCCGCGAGCCGCGGGCCAAGAACGCGAACAAGACGCTGACGGCGATCATCGCGATGCTGATCGTGCTGCTGTTTGGCCTGAGCTATGTGGCGAAAGCGTATGGCGTGACGGCGATGGAGCCGGATGCGTTCCACTACCAGACGGTGTTGTCGCTGGAAGTGGCGGCGGTGTTTGGGCGCGGGTGGTTTTACTTTGTAACGATGGGCGGTGTGCTGGCGGCGTTGAGCTTCAGCGCGAATACGGCGTTCACCGGGTTTCCGCACCTGGCGCGAGCGATTGCGGGCCGGGATTATCTGCCGCATGTGTTTCTGCTCAAGGGGCGGCGGCTGCTGTTCTCGCACGGCATCTATGCGCTGACGGGGTTCACGGCGTTAATCCTGATTCTGTTCGACGGCGTTACGCTGAAACTGATTCCGCTGTATGCGATTGGAGCGTTTCTCGCGTTTACGCTGAGCCAGGCCGGGATGGTGCGGCACTGGATGCATGACAAGACGGCGACGCATCGCGGCATCAAGATGTTTTTGAATGGGCTCGGCGCGGTGGCGACGGGCGTAACGCTGCTCGTCATTCTGGCGACGAAGTTTCTTTCAGGCGCGTGGGTGACGGCGATCCTGGTGCCGCTGCTGATCGTGATCATGCTGATGGTGAAGCGGCACTATGTGCGCGTGAAGCGTGAGACCGCTGACCCGACTCCGCTGCGGTTGACCGGGCTGGAGGCACCGATTGTGGTGATCCCGATGGCGCGGTGGGACAAGATTACCGAGAAGGCCATGCGGTTCGGAATGCTGATGAGTCCGATTGTGAAGGTGGTTCACGTGGACTCGGATGACGCGGATGCGCTGGGCCTGGTATGGGAAGAGATGGTGATGCGGCCGATTCGGGAGCACAAGATGTCCGAGCCTGAGCTGATCACGGTAAAGAGCACGTTCCGCACGATTCTTTCACCGCTTATGGACTACGTGTTGAAGCTCGAGGACGAGAATCCGGGACGGAAGATTGCGGTGCTGCTGCCGGAGCTGGTGGTGCGTCACTGGTGGGAGAACTTGCTGCACAATCAGCGTGTGCAGATCCTGAAGCTGATG
>JAZKBC010000153.1:6169-7357 GCA_040388825.1 Acidobacteriota bacterium
TCATAGAAGAGGAGGAGGAGGAGGCAGCGCTCGACGTATCGAGCAGCATGTCGGTGCCAGCGCCAGAACTGCTGCCGAATGCAGTGTTGAGTGGATAGAGTTGCTGATGTTGCTGATGCTGTTGCTGATGTTGAAGCTGATGCTGTTGCTGAAGGGGAATCAGCGGATCGTGGTCGTGAATATTCCGTGGTATCTGTAGGCGGATGACGCCGCAGGCTACTGGCTGGATGCAGTGGCCCAAGGCGCGATCTGAGCGGCGGTGGCCACGGCGGGTGTGAGGCCGCCACGGGGAAGAAATGGCGCCGTGGGTTGGGCGGCGAGCTGGCGGCGGCGCGCTGTGAGGTCGTTCAAGTCGCGGTCTAGCTGTTGAAGCTGTTGCGCACGAACTGTGGCCGGTATGGTCGACGGTTGCTGCGAGTGGCCAAGCAGGATGGCGACGGCGATCAGCAATAGGGTGGGAAGGGCGACGATGGTGGCTTTCATGGCTGGCCTCGATCCGTACCGCATATTCATTTCCTCATTGAGGCCGGATGGAAGTCTGTTGGGAAGTCGTCAATATGTCATAAAAGCGCTTGTGCTTCAGGGGCGCCTTTGGGAGCCGTTGGCCGTAAGGGAACGGTAGAAAGTCCGTAAAAATTCTTACGACTTTTTAACCGATTTCTTATGGCCCCTTTTCAGCGATCGCCTCGAAAGTACAAGGTGGAGACTATTGCGACAATTTCATGAATGTATTTGACGTTCTGATCGGGAAGCCCATTGCCAGCGACAAGGAACATGGGGAGCATATTGGAGTTGGAGCCGGGATTCCGATTTTTGGTTTGGACGGACTGACGAGCGCAGCGTACGGTCCTGTAGCAGCGATGGCGCTGCTGATCCCACTGGGGTTTTACGGAGTGCAGCATTATTTGCTGCCGATTTTCGGTTTGATTTTGACGCTGCTGACGATCCTCTACCTGAGTTACCGGCAGACGATTACGGCTTATCCGAACGGTGGCGGATCGTTCACAGTGGCGAGCGAAAACCTGGGTGATTCCGCGGGGCTGCTGGCGGCTGCGGCGTTGATGATTGACTACATTCTTACGGCTGCGGTGGGGATCTCGGCCGGCGTGACTGCGCTGGTGAGCGAGTTGCCGCGCTTTCAGCCGCACCAGCTCGCGCTTTGCATGCTGATCCTGGCGATTATTGCCA
>JAZKBC010000153.1:7367-10444 GCA_040388825.1 Acidobacteriota bacterium
CGGCGTAAAGGAGACGGGCGCGGTGTTCATGCTGCCGACGCTGATCTTCGTGGGTACGCTGGGAGCGACGATTGTGGTGGGTGTGTATCGTGCGGTGATGGCGGGCGGGCATCCGATGGCGCTTGCGGCGCCGCCTCCGCCGGACCTGAGCAAGCTGGAGCACCTGACTCCGTGGCTGCTGCTGTGGTTGCTGCTGAAGGCTTTCAGCAATGGATGCGCGGCGATGACGGGCGTGGAAGCGGTGTCGAATGGCGTGACGGCGTTTCGTGAGCCGAGGTCGAAGAACGCCAACCGCACGCTGACGGTGATCATCTTCATCCTGATCATGCTGCTGTTTGGTTTGAGCTACGTGGCCAGGGCTTATGGCGTGACAGCGATGGACCCCTATGCGTATCACTACCAGAGTGTGCTGTCGATTGAAGTGGCGGCAGTGTTTGGGCGTGGGTGGTTCTACTACCTGACTATGACCGGCGTGCTGGGAGCGTTGAGCTTCAGTGCGAATACGGCGTTTGCGGATTTTCCGCGCATGGCGCGCGCGATTGCAGGCAGGGATTATCTTCCGCACGTGTTCCTGGTGAAGGGGCGGCGGTTGCTGTTCTCGCATGGCATCTATGCGTTGACGGGCTTTACGGCGCTGATCCTGATCCTGTTCGATGGTGTGACCGACCGGCTGATTCCGCTGTATGCGATTGGAGCGTTCCTGGCTTTCACGCTGAGCCAGTCCGGGATGGTGGTGCATTGGCACAAGCTGAAGGGCGAGCCGCTTCGTTACGTGAAGATGTTTATCAACGGGCTGGGCGCGGCGGCGACGGGTGTTTCGCTGCTGATCATCCTGGCGACGAAGTTTCTGTATGGAGCCTGGGTTACGGCGCTGCTGGTGCCGTTTCTGATTGGTGTGATGCTGATGATCAAGCGGCACTATGTTCGTGTGAAGCGCGAGACGGAGGATCCGACGCCGCTGCGGATGAGCGGGCTGGAGGCGCCGATTGTGGTGATCCCGATGGCGCGCTGGGATAAGATCACCGAGAAAGCGATGCGGTTTGGGATGCTGATGAGCCCGATCGTGAAGGTGGTGCATGTGGACTCGGATGACGCGGATGCTCTGGGCCGGGTGTGGGAGACGATGGTGCTGGGGCCGGTGCGCGCGGTGAACCACGTGGAGCCGGAGCTGGTGACGGTGAGGAGCGCGTATCGCACGATCATTTCGCCGCTGATGGATTACGTGCTGCAGTTGGGGGACGAGAATCCCGGGCGGAAGATTGCGGTGCTGCTGCCGGAGCTGGTGGTGCGTCACTGGTGGGAGAACCTGCTGCACAACCAGCGGGTGCAGATCCTGAAACTGATGCTGCTGCTAAAGGGAAATCAGCGGATTGTGGTGGTGAATATTCCCTGGTATCTGTAGGGGGCGAATCATTCGCCGCAAGGGGTTAACTTGTGGGGGTGGATTGTCGTCTAATGAAGAAGATGCGATTGACGGCAAAGCTTTGGGTTGTGGCGGTGCTCGCGGTGACGAGCGTTGGGATGGCGCAGACGCCGAGCGGGGCACAGGGTTCGCCGGCGCAGGGGGCGCAGGGTGGATGCACGTTTACCAACTCGCAGGGGAAACAGGAGTTCCTGCCGAACTGTGGCGGGCCGCCGCCGGTGAAGACGGCTCCGACGCCTGCTGGAGCGAATGCGGCGCAGAAGTTTCCGTATCCCGGGGACCCGGCGCCTCCGGCTCCGAATGCGGCCGGAACGCAGAGCGGGACGCCGAGTGCGGCGCCGGGACAAGCGTTTCCGTATCCGGGTGACAGCGCGCCGCAGGCTCCAGCTCCTGCGGCTGGTTCGGCTCCGGCTGGCGGGTCTCCGGACTTGCAGGATGCGGGGAGTTCGGGCGCGTCTTCGAGTGGAACACCGGCGTCGAGTTCGTCCAGCTCTTCGTCCGCTGATGGCGGAACCGGGGCGTTTGCGGATGACGCAGAGGATGCTGCCGCGGCGGCTGCTGCAGCGGCGCGGAGGGCAAGGAAGAAGCTGCCGGCGGAGGCGAAGCAGACTCCGACGCAGCGCGAGGCTGAGGATTTGCAGGTGGCGGAGTTCTATCGCGATGGCGGGAACTACGCCGGGGCTTACATGCGCGGCAAGGACGCGGTGGTAACTGCCCCGGAAGATCCGGATGCGCACTTTGCACTGGCTGAGGCCGCGCGGAAGTTGGGCAAGCTGGATGAGGCGATGCAGAACTACAAAGAGTGCCTGAAGCTGGACCCGGTGCCCAAGGTGAAGAAGGCAGCGGAGAAGGCGCTGAAGGAGATGTCCGGCGGGGCCTAGCTGGCGGCTAGAAGAAGCGCGGGCGAGTGGGCTTGCGAGGGATTTCTGGCGGTTCTTCCGGTGGGAAGGGGCGGCGGAGGAAGGCGGGGAGATCGGTGGGTAGAGGCCGCTTGAGGGGTTTCGCGCGGCCGGTCTTGGTGGGGGTGGGCGGAGTTTTCTTTTTTGAGTGGGACTTGGTGGCCTTGGCGGGGCGGGCGGCTTTCTTCGGCTTGGCTGTCGGGGTGGGGTGGTGATCGTCGGCTTCGGCGGCGGCCAGGTCCTCGTCGAGGTCTTCTTCGACGTTCAGGTACTTACGAATGTAGCGGAGGGGTTCTTCGGCGAGCGCCATCTCGCGGAGGTGGTAGCGCCAGGCGTCGGGGCGGGCGCTGCGGCGGGTGAAGGATTTGCGGGTGACGGTGCCGACGGAGCCGTCGGGCATGACGCGGTCGAAGGTTTGTGAGGGGACGGCGAAGGTGATGTCCGCGCCGGGCTTCCAGAAGGTGACGGCGAACTCGTGCGAGAACAGCAGGGCGTAGTAGCGGCGCTGGGCCTCGAGCAGGGTGAGAAACTTGGCCGGGTCGCGGCCCGATAAGGCGATCGCGGTGGCGGCCTTGTTGAGGTCGAGGTTGCCGCTGCTGTCGGTGGCGCCGCGCATGATCTCGCCCTCGTAGCCGGCAAAATTGAGAGTGAAGGCAAAAAGCGCATAATAAAAAGCGTCCAGCCGAATGAGCCAGATGAAATCTGCCCTGAATGTTGGAAACGCTGCGCCAATTAGTGGAAAGAGAGAGCCTACA
>JAZKBC010000154.1:0-20811 GCA_040388825.1 Acidobacteriota bacterium
GGGGTTGGGGTTAGATGAGGTGGTTTCCGGGGGAGGTCGTGGCGGGCGGAGGAGGCAATTTGGTCGTTCCGGCTGCGCCTGCACTCCGGCCTGCGGCAGCGAGGAAGGGTCTGGGCAAGGGTGCCTTGACAGGGGGTTGGGGTGTCGCGATGCTGGTGCTTATGAATTTCAGCGTTCGAGGTTTGGGTATAGGCGCAGCCGGGTTGGCTGCATGGTGCTTGTTCGGCGGTGTGGCGATGGGGCAGGATGCGGCGGCGGGTGCCGCGGCGGGGGCGGCGATCACGCTGCATGTGACACGGTCGTCGACGGTGATGACGAATAACAATATTCGTTATGCGCTTTTGTGGGCGACGGTCGACGGCAAGAAGCTGGAGATGGCGCACATTTATGGCTTTGGGAAGACGTGGGCGCTGCTGCCGGGGGACTACACGGCGCATGTGACGGATGACTCCGGGCATGGGGCCAAGATCGTGCGGGACTATGAGATTGAGGTGGAGCCGGGGAAGAAAGAGAAGTATGTGGTGATTGGGGTGGAGGAGTAGGGGGTGGGGTGGTGTGGGATTCGCGGCGCGGCGATTCCTACACAGGCTTGTGGACGTACCGGCACCCTTGTCCCGCTCATGACGATGAGACCGTCATGAACGGGGCACCCATTGTGTTGCCAAGTCGTGACCGGGTTCCATCATGCTGTGGCTATTTGGCGGGGCGGTGGTGTTCTGGGATGCCAGAGCCAGTGGTGCGCTCGCGACGCTGCCAAGTCCAGTGGGATTCTATTTCGACGGCGCCCTGTTCGCCTTTGAGCCAGTGGCGGTAGCTGGACCATGGCCAGTCTTCCGGACTTTGGACGAGGCCTCGGGCGACTGGGTTCCGGTGCATGTAGCGGAGCTTTTCGGTGAACTTGGGCTGCGTGAAGACATTGAAGTCGTAGTAGTTCAGTTGCCAGAAACGCGGTCTCTCGCCTTTGAGGTGCTTGGAGGTTTCGGTCTTGAGCGCGCGGAAGATACTGCTGAGCGGTGTTTGAGGTGGTTCGCTCAGTAACAGGTGGACGTGCTCGGGCATGAGGACGTAGCCGAAGACAAAGAAGTGGTGTTTCTGGCGGATGCGTTCGAGGGCGCTGAGGAAGATCGTGCGGGCGTGGTCGCTGTCGAGGTAGGGAAGACGCTTGTAACAGCTGAACGTGACGAAGTGGTTGTGGCCGAAGTTGTGGAAGCGCTTTAGACCGCTCGGCATTTCGGGATCATACCGGATTGGGGGGTCCGTTCATGGACGTCGTTTGTCCATGAGCAGGTTGGTGGTTCTGAAATGGTGCCGGGGTGCGAGCACCCTTGGTCCCGCTCATGACGATGGAGCCGTCATGAACGGGGCACCCATGGTGTTGGTGGGTGATGATCGGGCCACCCGCCCAGCTCTGATTATCTTCGGTGAATAGGCGATAAAAACCATCTGGTATTGGAGCAGTCATTAAGGGCGCTACTACGCTTCCGGTGCATTCCCGTCGACTGACTGCGGGAGGGAAACCGCTTCGTATCACCACCGTCTCGATGCATTCAAAGGAATATTTCACGGGTGTCGGGTCATCCGCACCCTGGAGCATTCCTTGCCCTTCGAGTATTGACATGCGCTGAGTCGCTTGCATCTATCCTCCGTAATTGTCAGCTTATGATAGAGCCGCGAAGGGAGTCAGCGTAGCGGGCTAGTCACCCGCCGCTTTCCGCAGTGGTGGGGTTATAAGTGGGTCACCCGCCTAACGGATAGACCACTCGTGTGGTGTCGCTTGGTACGAGAAAGACGGGTAGGCCCACCGGGCGGAGCGCGTCCGTTCGGCTACTCGTTGTGACTAACGGGGGATCGCGTTTGCGTCGGTAATGTTCTTCACTTTACAAAGGTCGAAGTCAGCTGCTATCGGCTGTTTGTTCTGTAACTCGACGATGACGCGTCCGCTCTGGTCGCATGCACTAGCTCCAAAACGCGCGGTACCTCTTGATGGGTTTACCAATGCTTCCACTGGGCCCGGAATGTAGTCGGCATCAAACGTATATGTGGCGTCCTTAACTTCGTCCTTAACTGCATCTGGTAGGTCAAGCCAAATGTACCAGTAGTTGTTCTGCTTGGAGTGGGGGAATCGCTCGGCGCTTATGTGTCTTCTCAAGGACTGAACGACGAGTTGTGGCGTGATTTCCAAGTGCGTATCGAGCATCGGTGGCGACGAGGGTTTGACGACGGGTTCAACGACTCTTTCTCCGCCTTGCTGCGCTTGCGTTGTGGCCGAGGCGAGGCTGGTTTGGGCGGGTACTGGATGCTGACCTGAATCGGGTTCAATACTGCCCGGTTTTTTATCCGACCGAGGCGGAGATGAGGTCTTGTGTTTAGATGTCGCTACAGGATTGGATTCTGCCGTTGCGGTTTGCTGGTCGGCGGTCGGTGATGGTGTAAGTGCAGTGGCAACTCTCGACTCCATCACGTAGTATCTGGGGTCAGCGCTGCTTTCTGGGTCCACGATTGTTAGGTGGTTAGCATATTGAAAGGTTGCTTTGATGCAGAGGGCAGACGCGCTGCTCTGCGATACTATTCTGACGCCGAACGTATCCAGGCCCTCATATGAGCAATAGGTCGGGATTGTGTTTAAGTTCGGATTGTTTGTCCAATTCTTATCCACTGAGTCGAGATACACGCCTGCTTCTAAGGGGATCATTCCGTCTAATTGGGGGTTACCAGAGATTTTGTTGGCTACGTTGGCGATCTCTGCGCCATCAGTTGGGGTCGCATACAGGTAGATCAAAGGCACTTGACTCGCATGCATTGGGCGGGAGATTAGGAGCTGCCGAATCACTAATCCACCCATGCTGTGCCCAATGAAAATAACTTTCTTATACTTATTCCAAACGTCCTTGTAGTCTAGGAAGTCAGCGAGTCCATCAGCAACTTCGGAGATACGTCCGGCTTTTCCGAATTTAGGTGTGTTGTATTGATACACCAAGACATCGATCTTGTTTGTCAGATTGGGGTCATTCGCTAGCATGTTTGGAAGCTCGGGACGCCCTGGCGCTAGCCAGGTAGATGCACCCGATCCGAATACGCCGTGAACGAAAACTACAAGGCTCCTACCGGAAGGGGGAGACTCCTTCACGAACCCTTTTTCGACGAGAAAGCTCTCAGGGCTAACGATATGGTGAAAATGCCTGTAGGCAATATATCCCCCTGCTAACGCAGCTACTGTGACCGCAAAGATGAATAGATTTCGCACGCGGAGCCTCAGATGATTTTGGTGGTGACCAAATCTATCATTGAAGTGCTTGGCCGGGAAGCCCCGTATGGACCCGTCCGGTACGCCCTAGCCGAACAAGAACTCTTTGTCGCGGAGGGTTTTGATGGTGTCGCGGAGTTTGGCGGCTTTTTCGAATTCGAATTTTTTGGCGGCTTCGCGCATGTCGGATTCGAGGTTGAGGATGTGGGCGTCGAGGGCGGACTGGTCTTTGAAGGTCAGGTCTTCGGGGGAGGATTCTTCTGTGAGGTCGGCGTACTCGGCTTTGAGGATGGTGGCTAGCGAGTCGTTGATTTCACGGATGACGGTGCGGGGTTCGATGCCGTGTTCGAGGTTGTAGGCGACTTGCTTTTCGCGGCGGCGATCGGTTTCGGCGATGGCGCGCTGCATGGAGTCGGTCATCTTGTCGGCGTAGAGGATGGCGCGGCCTTCGAGGTGGCGGGCGGCGCGGCCTATGGTTTGGATGAGGGAGCCCTGGGAGCGGAGGAAGCCTTCCTTGTCGGCGTCGAGGATGGCTACCAGCGAGACTTCGGGGAGGTCGAGGCCTTCGCGGAGGAGGTTGATGCCGATGAGGACGTCGTACTCGCCTTTGCGGAGGTCGCGGAGGAGGCGGATGCGTTCGAGGGTTTCGATCTCGGAGTGCATGTAGCGGCAGCGGACGCCGACTTCGGTGTAGTAGTTGGCGAGGTCTTCGGCCATGCGCTTCGTCAGGGTCGTGACTAAGACGCGCTGGTTGTTGGAGGCGCGGTCGCGGATCTCGGCTAAGAGGTCGTCGATCTGGCCCTTGACGGGGCGGATTTCTACCTGGGGGTCGACGAGGCCGGTGGGGCGGATGATCTGTTCGACGACGACGCCGGCGGCTTTGGTGAGTTCATAAGGGCCGGGGGTGGCGGAGACGTAGACGGTTTGCGCGACGCGGACTTCGAACTCTTCGAAGCGGAGAGGGCGGTTGTCCATGGCGGAGGGGAGGCGGAAGCCGTAGTCGACGAGGTTTTGCTTGCGGCTGCGGTCGCCGTGCCACATGCCGTGGAGCTGAGGGACGGTGACGTGGGACTCGTCGATGAAGACGAGGAAGTCGCGGGGGAAGTAGTCGAGGAGCGTGGGGGGTGGCTCGCCGGGGAGGCGGCCGGAGAAGTGGCGGGAGTAGTTCTCGATGCCGTGGCAGTAGCCGACGGACTTGATCATCTCAAGGTCGTAGCGGGTGCGCTGGTGGATGCGTTGGGACTCGACCAGGCGGCCTTCTTTTTCGAGGTAGGCTTCCCACTCGGTGAGCTCGGCGACGATGGAGTTGACGGCGGTGGTCTTGCGCTCGGGCATGACGACGTAGTGGCTCTTGGGGTAGATGGGGAGGCGGCTGTACTTCTGCTTGACGGTGCCGAAGAGGGGGTCGATTTGCGAGAGGGAGTCGACTTCGTCGCCGAAGAGCTCGATGCGGAAGGCGTTCTCGTCGTAGGTGGGGAAGACTTCGATGATGTCGCCGCGGACGCGGAAGGTGCCGCGGCGGAAGTCGACGTCGTTGCGCTCGTAGAGGATTTCGACGAGGCGGCGGGTGATGTCTTCGCGGCGGATCTTCTGGCCCTTCTCGAGGAGCATGAGCATGCCGTAGTAGGCTTCGGGCGAGCCGAGGCCGTAGATGCAGGAGACGGAGGAGACGATGATGCAGTCGCGGCGTTCAAAGAGCGATCTAGTTGCCGAGAGGCGGAGTTTGTCTAGCTCGTCGTTGATGGTGGATTCTTTTTCGATGTAGAGGTCGCCGGAGGGGATGTAGGCTTCGGGCTGGTAGTAGTCGTAGTAGGAGACGAAGTATTCGACGGCGTTGTTGGGGAAGAACTGTTTGAACTCGTGATAGAGCTGGGCGGCGAGGGTCTTGTTGTGGGCGAGGATGAGGGCGGGGCGATTGAGCTCCTGGATGACCTTGGCCATGGTGAAGGTCTTGCCGGAGCCGGTGACGCCGAGCAGGACCTGGGAGGCCTCGCCGGCGCTGATGCCGGCGGTGAGCTCGCGGATGGCGTTGGGCTGGTCGCCCTGGGGGGTGTACTCGGAGTGGAGCTGGAAATCCATCTCTTTAGGATACGAGATGCTGCTGACAGGATGTGTCAGGAGAGATGGGGGTGGCAGGTGTGCCGCAGCCGGCAAAATATGGGGTATCGGGCCTCGATGGCGGAGCGGGGAAAGTGGGGTTGGTTTGGTGGAGAACTGTCGTGGGGGGAGGGAAATTTATTTTGGGGCGAGTGTAACCGGCGGGGTTGGGGTTGTCGTCTGTAAGAGCGAATTACAGCAGCGTTTTGTTTGGGTTCCCGGGCTTAGAGCCGGCATCGAAGCGGATTCGAGCTGGACGGTATGACGATCGGGCTGGCTGAAGGTGAGCGCCGGATCGAGTTGGGATGCGGTGAACCGCGGGCCCGCTGCTGATGAGGATTGGAGAGACCAAATGCGAATGATGAAGTGTGGCGTTGGAGCCGGCGCGTTGTTGGCGGCTGTGGTCGCGATGACGGGATGCGGGAATAATTTGTTTACCAATGGCGGGTCGACTATTACGTCGGCCGCAACAACTGTGACGCAGACGATGATTACGGATGCGCCGTCGGACCAGGTGCTGGCGCTGTCGTTGACGGTGGACAGCGTGGTGCTGACGGATTCGGCGGGGAACTCGATCAGCGTGCTGTCGAAGCCGGTGACGATTGAGGCTTCGCATTTGAATGCGATCAAGGAGCCGTTCCTTCCGCCGATCAAGCTGCCGCAGGATACTTATGTTTCGGCGACGATTACGGTGGCGAACCCGGTGGTGGTTTATGTAGACCCGACGACAGGCAAGGCGGTGAAGGCGACTGCGGTGCTGTCGTCGCCGTCGACTACGGTGACGTTTACGACGCCGATCGTGGTGGGAGCGCAGGCGGCTCCGATCTGCTTCGATCTGCTGGTGGGGCCGTCGGTTGCGATTTCGGGAACGACGGTTACGGTGACTCCGACATTCAATGTGTTCCAGGTGCCGCTGGCCGCGAATCCGACGAATGGATCGAACGGGCGCGTGGACCAGATCTTTGGCCAGGTGGTGAGCGTGAGCGGAACGACGCTGACAATTACGCTGCCGAATGGACAGACGCTGGCGATTGCGACGGATACGAACACGAAGCTGCAGGACATCAAGGCGCTGACCGATCTGACGGCTGGTGAGCTGGTGGATGTGGATGCGGTGCAGCAGTCGACGGGCGGTGTGCTGGCGTTGCGGATTCACCTGATTCCGGCGCATGCGAACAGCTTGTTTGTGGGGCCGGTGACGGCTGTTACCGGAAGCCCGGCGACTAGTTTTACGCAACTGGTGCGGCAACCGCTTGGACCTTCGGCGCCGGTGAGTGCAACGGCAACGACGCAGACGGTGGCTGTGACGCCGGCAACGACGTTCCAACTGGCTCCTACTGTGGGCACGCTGCCAACGCTGCCGTTCGTGCCGACGTTCAGTGCGGCGACGCTGTTTGCCGGCGAGAACGTGGTGGTGGCCGCGGATGCTGTGGCCTCGGCGACATCGACGGTTACGGCAAGTTCGGTGACGCTGGCTCCGCAGACGCTGGAGGGCGCGGTGACGGCGATCAACGTGACGGGAGGGCTGACGGTTTATACGATCACGCTGCCGTCGGGTTCGGCACTGGCTTCACTGACCGGGCAGACGACGGCGGTGGTTTATACGAACACAATGACGCAGGCGATCATGTCTGCGACTCCGGGGCCGGGAAGCTCGGTGCGGTTTGTCGGGCTGCTGTTCAGCGATAAGGGAGCGCTGCGGATGATGGCAGTGGCGGCTTGCGATCCTCCGGGAGCGGCTCCGGTGCAGCACCACTAGAAGCAGGGAGTAGGAAGTAGGGAGTAGGGAGTAGAGGGCTGGGTTGCTGGGGCGAGAGCTTCGGTGGCCCGGCCCTGTTGGTTGTGCGTGGGGTGGTGGAGGTGGGCCGATGGAAGCGGCGGCTCGAGGAGCTCTCGTATAGTGAAGTGAACTGCCAAGGCTGCAATGGGCTCTGAATAGGCTTCGGTCGTATGGAGTGCGCCTCAGGGCCTAAAGGCCGGATACATCTTGGGGGATTGAATGTCAGGCCCTGAAGGCCTGACCTACCGATTGTGCGACCGCTTTAGCGATCACATTTTCGGTGTGCGGAGACGAAGGCAAAACGGTTCTTTCGATGCGATTGCGCATCTATTTTTTCGGAGGCGATGATGGCGGAGACGGTGGAACTTTGGCTGGTGAGGCATGGGGAGACGGAGTGGTCGCTGGATGGACGGCATACCAGCTACACGGATATTGAGCTGACGGAGCATGGGCGGGAGCGGGCCAAGGAACTGCGGGATTATCTGGGTGGGCGGAAGTTTGCTGCAGTGCTGGTGAGTCCGCGGCAGAGGGCGAGGGAGACTTGCGCGATTGCCGGGTATGGCGATGTGGCCGAGGTGGACGACGATCTGCAGGAGTGGAACTACGGCGAGAGCGAAGGCAAGACTACGGCGACCATGCGGAAGAAGTATGGGCCGGAGTGGAGCGTGTGGACCAATGAGATTGTGGGTGGGGAGAGCGTCGAGGCGGTGGGGGTGAGGGCGGATCGGGTGATTGCACGGGCGGTGGCTGCGGCTCCCGATGGAGGGCAGGTGGCGCTGTTTGCGCATGCGCATATTTTGCGGATATTGGCGGCGCGATGGCTGGGGCTGCCGGCGGTGGATGGGAAGTTGTTTGCGCTGGGGACTGGGAGCCTGAGTGTGCTGGGGCACGAGAGAGAGACGCGGATGGTGGTGAAGTGGAATCGGGGGTTTGAGGGGGAGTGAGAATGCAGGGAGTAGGGAGTAGGGAGTAGGGAGTAGGAAAGAGGAAGGGCGGCCCTGGTGGGCCGCCCTTTCTGGTGGAGTGATGATTGGTTATTGCTGGCCGATGATGCCGGGGCTGGCTACCTTGAAGTAGACGAGGGTGGTTTGGGTGACTCCGTTGCCAGTGACCTTGACGGTGATGGGGTAGGTTCCGGCAGGGGTGAGGACGGGCTTGTAGGCTCCGGGGCCGCCGGCTCCGCAACCGGTGAAGATGAGCGACGAGCCAGCCATGATGAACAGGATCGCCGTGAGGGTGAGACCGCGGAGGGCGCCGGGTTTACGGCGGCGGAAGGCGATCAGGCCGGTGAATCCGAGCAGGGTGATGGGCCAGCCGACGATCATGGCCAACTGTACGCCGGACTGGCCGTTACCGATGGAGGGACCGTGGTTGGCGGCCGTGGCGGGGGGCTGGATGTCGGTCCAGAGGGTCATGTCGGTATAGACCGGCGAGGCGTAGGTCTTGCCGGCGGTGAGGGTGACGGAGGTGGGCGAGAAGGTGCAGGCGCCGTAGGTGGGGAGACCGGAGCAGGAGAAGGTCAGCGTTCCGGAGAAGGTGTTGCTGGGGTTGATGAAGATGGTGACGTCGGTGGTGGAGCCGTCCGCGGTGGCAACCAGAGGAGCACCGTTCTGGAAGACCTGGGCGACGGGCTGGCAGGTGATGCCCTGGCCAGCGGTGTTGGTTCCGGCGATGTACATGTCGTTGTAGACGCAGCCTTGGGCGGAGAGCGTGAAGCCGACGGGCTGGGGAACGACGGTGAAGCTGATGGGAGCGCAGTTGGACGAGGCGAAGTTGGAAGCGCCGCTGTAGCTGCAGGAGAGCTGGTAGGTGCCGGGGGCGAGGGTTCCGTCGGAGACGAGGTCACCGTTGGTATCGACGATGTAGGTGAGGGGAAGGTTGGCGACGCCGGTGGTGCTGTTGACCGGGGCGCTGCCGAGCGGATACGGCGAGGGCGAGAGGCCGTTGCCGGTGGCGAAGAAGTTTACGGTGCCGGTGGGGACTCCGGTGGTGTTGGAGATGACGGTCGCGGTGAGGATGGTTGAAACGCACTGGATGTCGTTCTTGGTGGGACCGGCGGCGGTGATGACCGAGCAGGCCGTGGTGGGATACTGCTGCACGTTGTTGTTGGTGGCCGATAGGAGCGCAGTGGTGGAGGCCGGGGCAACGGTGATGGTCACGGGTGCGCAGGTGCTGGCGGCGTAGAAGTTGTCTCCGCTGTAGCTGCAGGAGATGGTGTGCGGACCGACGGAGAGGCCGGTGAAGGCCTGCGAGGCGGTTCCGGTGGAGGAGAGGGTGAGCGGCGACTGCGAGACCGTGTCGATGATGAGCTGCACGGTGCCGGTGGGGAAGCAGGACGGCGCGGCGTTGTTGCAGGCCGCGGCGACGGTGACCGAGAGGGTGACCGATCCGCCGAACTGGGCATTGCCGGTGGCGGGGTTGGTCTGGGCTACGGTTCCGGTGGTGGGGGTGAGGACGGCGCCGGTTCCGGTGAGGACGATGGCTGGGGCTCCGGCGGCGGAAGTGGCTGTGGCCTCGGTGTATGTGGCGCTAACGGTGCCCTGCGCGGTGGGCGTGAACTGGCCCTGGAGGATGCAGGCGGCTCCGGGAGCGAGGCTTGCGCCGGCGCTGCAGGCCGCGCTGGAGGTTGGCGCGGTGAGGGTGAACTGCGTGGTAGCTCCGGAAGGCGTGAGCAGCGGCGTGGAGGGGTTGGTAGAGAGCGTGGCGGTGGTGTTTCCGATGCTGAGCTCGGTGAAGTTGATGACCGGACTGGAGGCTCCGAGGTTGATGCGGCCGAAGTTATAGGTCACCTGCGAACGCGTGTCGACCAGGACGCGGTTGTTGGCCGTGTCTGCGATGTAGAGGGTTCCGTTGGGGCTGGCAGCGACTCCCGAGGGGGTGTTCATCTGCACGGCGGTGGCGGGAGCCGCGCCGGTGATGGCAGTGTTGCCGCTGGCAGCGTTGATTCCGGCGATGGTGGAGATGGTTCCGGTGGCCTGGCTGACGAGGCGGATGGCATGGTTGCCGGAGTCGGCGATGTAGGTGTTGCCGGCGGGGTCGACGGCGACGCCGATGGGGTGGTTGAGCTGGGAGAGCGCGGCGACGGAGTTGACGTCGATGGAGGATCCAGCGCTGCCGTTACCGGCGACGAGAGTGACGGGGTTGGTGGACTCGGCGGTAACGACGCCGGCGGAGGAGAAGGAGATTTTGTTGGAGAGGAGAACCTTGCGAACGATGTTGTCGCCGGTGTCCGCGATGAAGAGGTTGTGCCCGGCGGCGTCAAAGGCGAGGCCGGTGGGGCCGTTGAAGATGGATTGGGTTGCTGCGCAGCCGTCGCCGAAGGTGTCGGTTTGGGCGGAGCAGGTGGTGGAGGCGGTGGCCCCGCCGGCGAGTGTGGCGACGAAGCCGAGGTTGTTGATGGTGCGGACGACGTTGTTGCCGGTGTCGGCGACGTATAGGACGCCCTTGGAGTCGGCGGCGAGGCCTGAGGGAGAGCTGAAGGTGGCAGAGGTTCCGATGCAGCCGTCGCCGCGGCTGTTGAAGGCGGTGGCGCAGGTTCCGGCTCCGCGGCCGGCGTAGGTGGAGATGATGCCGGCGGCGTTGACCTTGCGGATGGCGTTGTTACCGGTGTCAGCGATGTAGACGCTGCCGTCGGTGGCGATGGCCACAGCGGTGGGGCCGTTGAGCGTGGCGGTGGTGGCGAGTGTGCCGTCGCCGGAGAAGTTGGCGGTTCCGGTACCGGCGAAGGTTGTGGTGGTGCTGGTCGTGACGTTGTACTTGAGGACGCGATTGTTGCCGGTGTCGGCGATGTAGACATTGCCGGCGGCGTCGTAAGCGACGCCGGTGGCGGCGTTGGTGGTGGCGGGGAGGACGCTGTCGCTGCCGGGATCGATGGCGATGGCGGCGTAGTTTCCGGTTCCGGTGACGAGGTAGGTGTTGGTGGCGCCGAGGGTGGAGGTGATGGTCAGCGTGGCGGTGTCATAGCCGGAGACCGTTGGCTTGAAGGTGATGGGGACGAGGCAGTCGGCGGTGTTGTCCGCAGCGGCATTGACTTTGCAGGACGGTGTGCCGGCGGTGAAGTCGGAGCCGGAGATATTGAAGCCGTTGATGGCCGCGGGGCTGTCTCCGCCAGCGAAATGCACGAAGATGGTCTGGGTGATGGGTGCGGAGCTGGTGGTGGCCGGGAAGTTCAGGCCGGAGAGGAGCTCGCGAATGCGGGAGGCATTGGCGTTGCCTTCGTTATCGGTGATGAAGAGATTGCCCTGGTTGTCAGGGGCGTTGCCCATGTTGGAGGCGTCGAAGAGGGAGGCGAGGGGGCCGGGGCAGCCGTCTCCGATGGTGCTTCCGGCGGCGGTGGCTGCGGGGCAACCGTAGGGCGTGGGAGTGGGCGCTGTGGTGCCGGAGGGGACAGGAGCCCAGCGGCCGGCCAGCAGATGCATGTAGCCGGTGAGGTGATCGACGAACCAGACGACGTTGTTGCCGCTGTCTGCGATATAGACGTTGCCGAGGGCGTCAAGGCCGATTTTGCGGGTGCTGATGTTGACGGTGGTGGCGAGAACAACGGGATTGGAACCGTCGGAGGGGTAGGTTGTGTTGAGAGTGCCGGCCGTTGAGGACAGCGGAACGGGATTGCCGGCGATGAGGTAAACGTAGCCCTGGACTGGATTCAGGATGCCGAAGAAGGGACCGCTGCCGCCGTAGACGGCCATAACGACGTTGTTGGCCTGCTGGGTGAAGACGATGTTGCCTTTGGTGTCGACCTGGACGTCCTCGGGGGCGTCGAGGAGCTCCTGGCTGAGGGGGACGCCGCTGACGACCGCGTTGGCGGTGACGGTGGCCTGGGGCATTGTGATGGTTGCGCTGGCATAGCAGGAACTGACGGGCTGGCCTGTGCAGGCAGTGCCGGCCGGTGTGAGGAGGCGGAGGACGTTGTCACCGGTATCGGCCACGTAGACGAGACCGTTCCTGGAATCGACGCCGATACCGCGGGTTCCGTTGACCGCACTCGCGATGCCGGTGGGGTTGGTGGGGGAGGGCGGGGCGTACTCCGTGGGTGGCGTGCTTGTATTGGCGGTTCCGGTTCCGGCGATGATGCTCATGAAGCCGGTGGCGGCGGAGACTTTGGCGTCGAAATGGCCGTTGTATTCGGCGAGGAAGAGATCTCCGTAGCTGGAGATGGCGAGGCCGCGCGACTTGGGGATGATGGTGGTGGTGTTGCCGAGGGCGCCTGTGTTGGCAGCGCCGTCTGTCGCGGTGCATCCATCGCCGTACTTGTCACCCGCCGTGCAGGGCTTGCCTTTGGCGACACCGCCGACGTAGGCGGTCTTGAGGCCGGTAAGGGCGAGGACCTTGTAGACGGTACCGTAGCTGGACTCGTTGTCGACCCAGTAGACGTTGCCGAGGGCGTCGACGCGTACGTCGTGTGGGTCGCCGCCGACCTCTACCTGGGAAGCGAGACAACCGCTACCGAGGGCATCCAGCGCGAGGAGCGATGGGTCGGTGACGTTGGGGGTAACGTTCATGTTGCTGCACTTGTCACCGACGTTGTATCCGGCATGGGGACCGGCGAAGGTGCTCATGGTATAGGGCAGGACGTAGGGGGCCGTCTGGGCGAGCAGAGGCGAAGAGAGTCCGGCGATGAGAAGACAAAGTGCTCCGAGCCGGAAGCCACGCAGGTTGAAAGAAGAATTCAGGCCGACCAAACGCATACATTACCCCGCAAGTTCGAATCAATAAACTGTCGTCAACATGTGGTGCGCGATGCGGCGGACGATCCCGAGCGAAGGGTTGAACAACCCGTCCGATCGAGGGGAAGAAGCCGTTCGTGGGCAGCAAGACGCAATACAGGTGACCGCCCGAACTGTACTTGGATGAGAAAGCCGCTGTCAAACGTTCCTGTCAGGCAGGTGGAGGCGGGAGACTGGAACGAGGTTGGGGTGGACCGGATAGGCAGGCGGGGTGGAGGACGGTCCGGCGGAGGGGTGTAGGATGGGCTGGGTCCGGGTTGACAAGCGGGTATTTGGCTACGCATACTGTCCGGCGACCCGAAAATAGCGTTTGGGTGATAAGCCAGACAAGTTGAACCTTGGAAAAAGTGGGGTTGGTAATGGGGAAGATCGCGTTGTTCGCGCCATGTCATACAGGCGTACGTGCATGTCAAACTGTGAGGCAAGGCCGGGGACCGTGGTCCTTGGTGCTGCTGGCGGCGACGATGGGAGCGATGTTGCTGACCGGGGGACGGCTTGCGTTTGGACAGGCTCAGAACACGGGAACGATCTATGGCAACGTGACGGATCCAAGCGGAGCTGCTATTGCGAACGCGGTCGTTGAAGCGACGCAGCCGGATAAAGGCGTTGACCGCAAGGTGACATCGTCGAAGACGGGCGAGTTCCTGCTGCCGAGTCTTCCGGTGGGGACGTACATCCTGACGGTGACGTCTGAAGGTTTCCAGACGTACGTGGGCAGCGACCTGGTGGTGGACGCTGACAAGAGCGTGAAGATTACGGCGAAGATGGTGGTGGGCGCGACGACCGAGTCGGTGAGCGTGAACGAAGAGGGCACGGCGCTGGATACGCGGTCGGCGACGCTGGGCACACTGATCCCGGGCAAGCTGGTGGAAGACCTGCCGATCGACGGACGCAACGTTGTGGCGATGGCCGGCCTGCTGCCGGGTGTGACGGACTTGAACGCACCTCCGACGAATACGAGCGACCGCGGTGGGCCGACGTTTTCCGTTTCTGGATCGAGGAACACGCAGAACCTGATGCTGTTCGACGGGTTGATGTGGAACAACCTGTTCTTCAACACGGGCATCAACTATCCGCCGCCGAACGCGCTGCAGGAAATCAGCGTGCTGACGAACAATTTCAAGGCGCAGTATGGACGCAACGCCGGTTCAGTATTCAACGTGGTGACCAAGAGCGGAACGAACACGATCCACGGAGCGGCGTGGGAGTACTTTCAGAACAAGTGGTTCAACGCGAGCGACTACATCACGAAGGTAAATCCGAAGGACAACAGCAACCAGTTTGGATTCACTCTGGGCGGGCCGATCAAGAGGGACAAGGCCTACTACTTTGTGGCGTTCCAGGATTTGATCCAGAGCCTGCAGGCGGTGGGGACATCGCCGACGCAGGGATACGCGGAGCGCGGGTTTCAGCCCAACAGCTCAACGCCGCTGCCGTGCACCCCAGGACCGTATCCTGCGGGCACGACGTGCGCGAGCTTTCTGACCGACATTACGACGTATGACACGAGCAGCAATCCGATCTATGCGAAGCTTCTGAATCCGCTGGTGAACTCGAGCGCGAGTGGACTGCAGGCGCAGCCTTCGGACGCGATCAGCATGTTCGACGCGGCGAGCGTGCAGGCCGGTGGACCGGCGGATAATCCCTGCAACAACCTGTTGCTGAATGCGGCGAATTATGCGGCGAGCGTCCCTTACCTGAACCAGTACGGACAGACGGCACTCCAGCCGGCGTACTTGCCGAACGCGGAAATACCGTCGCAGTGCCTGAATCCGGTGATTGCAGCGGTGCTGAAGAAGTATGTGGGTTTTCCGACGATCAATCTGGCCAAGGGACAGACTCCGGAGAATGTGTCGATTGCGCGGCAGCCGAAGAACGACAAGAACATCCTGGCCCGGATTGACTGGAACGTGAACGAGAAGCACACGATCGACGCACGTTACAACATGATCTATGCCGACGATCAGACGTCTCCGGGTGTGAACTCGCAGAGCGTGGGCATCGCAACGTTCGACATCAACCAGAACAAAGCCGTGAGCAATTTCGGCAACATTGGCGACACGTGGATTTTGTCGCCAAGCGTGGTGAACATTCTGCGCGTGGGCTACAAGCGGTATGCGCTGACGAATCCTCCGCTGGACCACTCGACGTGGAACTCGTTTGGCGGCAACTTTGTGGAGCCGGGCGTGCCGACGATGCCGGAGTTGAGCGCGTCGGGCCAGTACAACCTGGGCAGCACTGGGCAGTCGAATGCAACGGTGGTCAACGAGAACCTCGAAGTTTCCGAACAACTCTCGTGGACGCGTGGCAACCACAGCTTCCAGTTTGGCGCGAACTTTCTGCGGCTGCAGTATTTGAACCGCACGGACTATCCGGGTGTGCTTGCGTTCAGCACGACGTTCTCCGGGTTGTCGCTGGCGGATGAGGCTATGGGCCTGGTGACGAGCGTTCGCGCGAACAGCCCGCTGGTGCAGGGCGGCATTAACCACAGCATCTTCGGATATGCGCAGGACGACTGGCGCGCGACGTCGAAGCTGACGATGAACCTGGGCGTGCGCTACGAGCTGCCGTTCCAGTGGTACCAGCCGAACGGGTACTCTTCAACGTTCCTTCCGGGGCACCAGTCGACGCGTTTTCCGGGAGCGATTGGCGGACTGGCGTTCCCGGGTGACCCGGGCGTGCTGAGCTCGCTGGTTCCAACTGACTTCAACGGGATTGTTCCGCGGGTGGGTTTCGCGTATGACGTGTGGGGCAATGGACGGCTGGCGCTGCGCGGCGGCTTTGGCATGTTCTTTGACGCGGTGAACGCGGATGTGGTGGGCGTAGGCGAGCCGTTCTACTTCCAGCTCGAGGCGCAGCGGCTCGGCATGCGGCAGGCGCACTTCCAGCTGCTGCGCAACCTGCCTCCGGGCGGAGCTTCCGTGCCACTGGCGCAGCTGGGCGCTAACAACGCGGATTCGTCGCCTATCGGCAACCTGTACGTGGTTCCGAATGGATATGACAAAGCGAACCCGCAGTTCCGCGCGCCCTACTCGCTGTTCTTTCCGGATCGCAACTTCCGGACGCCTTACTACGAGGCGATGAACGTGGGTTTTGAAATGCACGTTGGCCGCAATGGGGTGCTGGATACGAACTACGTGGGCAAGCTGGGCCGCAAGCAGACGATTCCTTTTGATCAGAACCCGGCGATCACGGACTGCTCGGGCGGCTACTACCAGTCGAACCCGAATCTTTATGCGAACCAGAACTGTTCGTACTTTGTTCCGGGTGCGATCAATGGATCGGCGTCCTCAACGCAGCAGTCGACGCAGGCGCGGTTGCGGTACACGCCGTTCAACTCCGGCGGCGGCGGCCTGGTGAACTTTGCCAGCATCGGGACTTCGAACTACAACGGCCTGCAGGTGCAGTACACGCAGCGCGGCGGCAAACTGCTGACGATCATTGCGTCTTACACGTACTCGAAGGCGATCGATCTGCTGACGCAGTCGGAGTCAACGTCGAACCGGATTCCGAATGTGTTCGATGTGAGCTCGGAGCGCGGAGTTTCGGACTATGATGCGCGGCACATTCTGAACATGGGCTGGTCGCTGAATACGCCGCGGCTTTTGACGGGATCGTCGCTGGCGCGGATGGTGCTGAACAACTGGGTGTATAGCGGACAGTTCAACGCGCACTCCGGTCGTCCGTATAGCGTGACACTGAACAACGATACGGCTTTGGATGGCGAGCCGAACCAGCGCGCGATGATTCGGCCGGGCCAAAATCCGAAGCTGCCAGCCAACCGGCATCGGTTGGCCAAGGTGCAGGAGTACTTCAACGTCGACGCGTTTGGATATCCGCCGATTGGGACATTCAGCAACCAGCAGAGGAACTCGTTTGTGGGGCCGGGGTACCTGTTGACGAGCATGTCGCTGCAGCGGTCGTTCCCGCTGGCCGGCATCCGGCAGGGGATGCGAATGGTGGTCCGTGCGGATGCGTTCAACGTGTTCAACACGCCGAACCTTGCGAACCCGGCGTCGACGTATTCGTGCTCTTCGACGCAGCCGGCGCAGGCCGCGAGTCAGTACTTCGGCAAGGTTTGCACGACGCTGACGAGCGCGAACCAGGCGCTGGGCAACTACAACGCGACGTTCGGGCATGTGCTTTCGACTTATGGGAACAACGCGAATACATCGACGAACGGCAGGAAGATGCAGTTCTCGGCTACGGTGTATTTCTAAGTAAGCAGTGAGCAGTTAGCAGGAAGCAGTTAGGGCGCGGGGCTGAGAAGCTTTGCGCCCTTGGTGCTTTGGGGGTCGGGTAGGATGGGGTGGTGAGTGCTTATCCGGTGTTGAATGCGGGGGAGCGGGTGGAGACGCGTGAGGGTATTTGCGCGCTGGCGGTGATGGCGAAGGCTCCGCGGGCAGGGAAGGTGAAGACGCGGCTGGCGCCGGTGCTGGGGTTCGAGGGTAGCGCGGCGATCAATGTGTGCTTTCTGCGGGACACGACGCGGAACATTGCGGAGGTAAGCGAGGGCGGGCGCGCTGCCGGGCTGGTCTGCTATACGCCGGTGGGGGAGGAAGAGGCGTTCGATGGGTTGCTGCCGGCGGAGTTTGCGTTGATTGCGCAGCGGGGCGATGCGTTTGGAGAGAGGCTGCTGGCAGCGGCAGAGGATATCTTGTCGTGCGGGTTTGGGGCGGTGTGTTTGATCGATTCGGATTCGCCGACGCTGCCGGGGGAGTGTTTGCGGGCGGCTGTGGATGCGCTGATGCGTGAGGGAGATCGCGTAGTCGTGGGGGCTAGTGATGATGGAGGGTACTACCTGATCGGGTTGAAGCGGGCGCATGCGGCGGTGTTTGAGCGGATTGCGTGGAGCACGGGCAGCGTTTATGCGGAGACACTGGAGCGGGCGAAGGACGCGGGGTTGGATGTGGTGGAGCTTCCGGTCTGGTATGACGTGGATGATGCGGAGACGCTGCGGGTGCTCGAGGATGAGTTGGTGCGAGGAGAGCGGCCGGGCTTTGCGAAGTTGGATGGGTTCGATGCGCGGGCTACGCGGGAGTTTTTACAGCAGGTGCAGCGATGACGCTTGGAGGGAGGCTGGATTCGCTGCACGGTGGGCGAGCGTGGATGACGAATGTGGCGTTGTGCGCGCTGGGCGCGGTGATGGTGATGCTGGCGCGGCAGTTCGTGGCGGAGCATGCGCGGTTTGAGATTGGGTTCTCGGGAGTGGCGGGCTGGTCGGCGTGGGTGTATGTGGCGGCCGTGATGGTAGTGATGACGCAGCCGGTGAATCGGTGGACCGCGTGGATTGTGGTGGGGATTGCGGTGGCGCTGCGGCTGGCGGTGGTGCGGGCGGAGCCGTTTTTGTCGTCGGATATTTATCGCTACGTTTGGGATGGCGTGGTGCAGCATGCGGGGGTGAATCCTTACAGGTATGTGCCGGGGGATGCGGCGTTGAGTTATCTGCGCGGGCCGCACCAGGTGGTGTTCGACAACATTAACCGAAGGGATTATGCGCGGACGATCTATCCTCCGGTGGCGCAGATGATTTATTGGTGCGTGACACTGTTGTCGCCGACGGTGACGGCGATGAAGGTGGCGATGGTGGGGTTTGAAGGCGTGACGGTGGCTGGCTTGATGTGGCTGCTGCGGGCGATGAAGCGACCGGTGGCGGAGGTGTTGCTGTATGCGTGGTGTCCGCTGGCGGTTTGGGAGGTGGGTGGATCGGGGCACGTGGACGCAGCGGTGATGGCGTTTGTGGTGGTGGCGCTGGTGTTTCGGTATCGCGAATGGCCAGTGTTGACAGGGGTATTTCTGGGGCTCGCGGTGATGACGAAGTTTTATCCGCTGGTGCTGCTGCCGGCGTTGTGGATGCGGCGTGAAGGGAAGCTGGGGGAGTGGAGGATGCCGGCGGCGATGATCGCGGTGGTGGCGGCGGGGTATGCGGTGTATGCGTCGGCGGGAAAGCTGGTGGCTGGATTTCTGTTCGATTACACGAAGGAAGAGGGGATCGATAGCGGGTCAAGATTCTTTGCGCTGGATGCGGTGCATCGGGTGCCGGGGTTGAGTGGAGTGCCGACGGGGGCGTTTTATCTGCTGGCGGCGGTGGTGATGGGCGGGTTGAGTTGGTGGGGGTGGAAGGTGTCGGTGGTGGGTGGATTGAGAGTTGTGTGGGCCCACTCATCCGCCAAAGTCCGGCGTATGAATGGGGCACCCGAATGGCTGAAAGTGGCGATGGGATTGGCGGGGGCGTTGATGCTGCTGTTCTCTCCGCATTATCCCTGGTATGTGTTGTGGCTGGTGCCGTTCTTTGTGCTGACGCCGAGCTTGTGGCTGCTGGTTTATTTGATGGGGATGTTTTATTTGTTGACGACTCCGCTGGGCGATGGAACCAGCGCGCGGATGTTTGTGTTGAATGAGATTTTGTATGGAGCGGTGGGTGTGGCGGCGGTGGTGGGTTGGGCGATGGGGCGGTGGGATTTGTGGCGGTGGGTCGATCTGCGGCGCGAGGCGAAGACGCTAGACTAAGTGGATGGCTGCGAAGGTTTCCCTGGTGGTGGCGGCACTGAATGAGGCGGGATCGATTGCCGGTGTGGTGCGCGGAGTGCCGCGTGGGGGTGAGGGGTTTGAGGTAGTGGAGTGCGTTGTGGTGGACAACGGATCGACAGATGGGACAGCGGAGATTGCAGAGGCGGCGGGAGCGCGGGTGGTGCGGGCTCGGCGAGGGTATGGGGCGGCGATGAAGGCGGGGGCGGAAGCGGCGGTGGGTGAGCTGCTGGTGTTTGCAGATGGAGATGGAGCGGATCCGGTGGAAGAGATGGCGCGGCTGGTGGGGCCGATCGTGCGAGGGGAGGCGGACTTTGTGCTGGCTTCGCGGATTCTGGGGAAGCGGGAGGCGGGGTCGATGAACGGTTCGCAGGTGTTTGCGGGGTGGTTGATCGGATGGATGGTGCGGGGTCTGTATGGATTTCGCTACACGGATATGTGCGCGTTTCGGGCGATCAGGCGAGAGACGCTGGAGGCGATGCAGATGCGGGAGATGACGTTTGGGTGGAATCTGGAGATGCAGATCAAGGCGGTGAAGATGGGGCTGCGGGTGGTGGAGGTGCCGGTGGATTATCGGCGGCGGAGTGCGGGGGAGTCGAAGGTTTCGGGGAGTTTGTCAGCTAGTGTGAAGGCGGCGTGGCGGATCTTTGGGGTGTTCTTGAGAGTGCGGTCGAACTAGTGGTTCGTGAGATAGGGAGAGTGATGGAACCGATTGTTGAGTTGACGAAAGTGAACGTGGCGCGGGGGAATAATGTGGTGCTGCATGATTTGAGTTTGCGGATCGAAGCGGGGGAGCATGTCGCGATCCTGGGGCCGAATGGGTGTGGGAAGTCGACGCTTTTGAAGACGATGACTTGCGAGGTGTATCCGATTTTTCGGCCGGAGATGAAGGTAAGGCTGATGGGAAGAGAGCGGTGGGACTTGACGGAGTTGAAGCGGAGGATGGGTGTGGTGAGCGCGGATCCTCTGGGGAAACAGGCGCGGCATACGAATGGGTTCGATGCAATTTTGACGGGGTTCTTTTCGAGCTCGACGTTGTGGCCGAATTTGACGGTGACGGGGGAGATGCGGGAGAGGGCGGAAGAGATTTTGACGCTGGTGGGTGCTGAGGCTCTGCGTGAGAAGCCGGTTGGCGAGATGAGTGCGGGGCAGCAGAGGCGTGTGATGATTGGGCGGGCGATCGCCGGCAATCGCGGCACGGGCGATGAGGTGGGGCCGAAGATGCTGTTGCTGGATGAGCCTTCGAATGCGCTGGACCTGGCGGCGCAGCAGGACCTGCGTGAGATGTTGCGGAAGCTGGCGCAGTCGGGGACTGCGATTCTGCTGATCACGCATCACATTGCGGATATTCTGCCGGAGATTGAGCGGATTGTGATGATGCGGGAGGGGCGGATTGTCGACGATGGAGCGAAGGCGGAGTTGCTGACGGAGGAGAA